>CAYFXF010000021.1:0-26550 GCA_964347085.1 uncultured Gemmatimonadota bacterium
GCGAGCTCCTATCTCCCCATCCGATCCGCCGCCTCTTCCCGCTCGCGCGCCGGCTCGCCCTTAGTTCGCTCGGCGAAGGTCTGCACCCGCTCGATCACCCGCATGAACACCACCTGCTTGTGCGCCTGGGCGTCTTTGAACCCGGCCAGATAGCCCAGCAAGACGCCGAGCAGCAACAAGATGATTCGTCCCCACACGCCATTCATGACTTCATCTCCTTTTCCCCCCACACGCGCGGCTGAGTTTAGCCGCGCGACCGGGTTCCCACAGCCGCAAAGCCCCGCAAGAATGACCCGCAGGCCAGCGGTTGACGGGGCCGCCGCCCCGGTGCTATTCGAAGGGGCCAGTAGAATCGGACGGCTAGCGTCGCTCGGACCGGTCGGCCCGACGTCCGAAAAAGGAAAAGACGGGGCGAGACGCCGCGCAAGGCCCGGGAGAAAAGGGAAGCAAGTATCTACCTTACGCGGTGCCGTCAGGCACGTCCGCCCCGTCCCCTGTTGAACCACCGGGGCCCCCCGCATGTTCCATCTGCGGGGCGTCGGTGCCCTACGGTATGAGGCCGGCCAGCACGTCGATCGCCAGAGCGAACCCGCCCACGCCCTCGCTCCCGAAGAGATAGCCGAGTTGGATCCCCGCGTTCACGAAGGGCGCCGGGTTGTAGCTTGCCCTCACCCAGGGGTAGCCGACGAAGATCGCTTGCCTCTTGCGATCCAACCGCTCGACGTCGGCCGGAAGACCGGTCGCCGGTATCACGGCCTCGACGGTCAGCGTGCCACCCCCCGCCAGCGCGCCGACGCTCAGCTCGACGTTCTGCTGCACGAGCAGGTACTCGGCGATGAAGCCGCCGGCCGACAGGCCGCCCTGAACGCGATCCCCCTCTGCGTTCAGCCCTTCGTCGACGAAGCTACCGCCAAAGGCGCCGCCTCCCAACCGCACCTTTCCGGTCTGCAGGAAGCCGCGGCCGCCCAGGGCGATCACGCCGCCCACGTCGCGGTCGAAGCTCTCTTCGGTCTCGATACCGGGGTCGAGATAGAGGAGCCAGAACCCACCGGCGCCGCCGAACTGGCCGCCGAAACGCTGCGCCTGGGCTGCGGCCGGCCAAACGGTGGAGAGGCCGAGCGCGAGGGCGAGCGCTCGGAGCGCGCAGCGGACGAGCGAGCGCGGAGCGCGCCGCGAGGGGGACGCCATGTCAGGGAGCGTCGCTGGACCCGGCGCTCGCGCGGGCGGCTTCTAGCATCGCCCTGATACGGGGCGAAGCGTCTTCCGGCGGCACCACCGCAAGGTAGCGCTCCCACGCCTCCACGGCCGTCGCGTAATCCCGGCTCATGAATGAGACCATCCCCTTGAACTGCAACGCCTCGGCGAAGTCGGGATCGATCTCCAGTGCCCGGTCGAACGCGCCAAGCACGCCCTGCGGGTGGTTGCTCGAGAAGAGGAGCATCCCCAGATGGGTCAGCGCCTCAGGGCTCTCCGAGTCGATCTGCAGCGCCTGCCGCGTCACCTCGGCCAACTCCGGGAAGCGCTGCTGCGACAGGTAGAGATGCCCGAGCTCCAGCAGCGCCGCGAGGTTCTCCGGCTCGGCCTGTACCACGTGCTCGAGCTCCGCCAGCCGCTCGGCGTCCACCGGCGCCACCGAGACGCCGCCCGGCGTGCCGCCGCCCATCTCCTGCCCCGGCAAGTTCCCTGTGATCGTGTCGCCCTCCTGCCGCGGGCTGAGCGCCTGTGACATCACCAGCCAGGCCAGCGCCAGAAAGGCCACGACTCCCGCGGTCCAGCCGATCGCCGACGTCGCCCGCGAGCCACCCTTCGCCGGGGCGGCCGCCGTCGCCGCGGCGCGGGCGCTCGGCCCCCGCGACGCCGCGGCCAGGTCGCCGCGCAAGCGAGCCAGCTCATCCTCGTAGCGTCCACGCAGTTCCTCGTAGTCACCCCGCGAGAGGTTACCGGCCTCGTGGTCCGCCTCGATCTCCTCCAGCGACCGGACAAGCGCTCGCTCGCGTTCTTCCAGCTCGGCGCGCTCTGCCGAACCTCCGCCCGCGGCGGTCCGAGGATCGCGCTGCCCCTCCGGCTCCGCCTCGCCGGCCGCGCCCTTGAACGTCGCGAACAGCACGGCGACGATACCGCCGCCAACGGCGACGACGAGTAGGAACTCGGTCATGCCCATGACTTAGTGCGCCCCTTCTTCACCCGCGTTTAAGGCCCTCGCCCTGGCCTGACCCTGCTGCACCCAGCGGCGGGCTGTCAGCAAGACGAAGAGCAGGCCGCCCGCGAGCATCAGCACGGGCAGCAGCCAGACGGTCCAGTTGAAGCCCTCGGCCTTCGGCTTGAGCAGGATCCACTCGCCGTAACGGTCGACGAAGTACGCCGTCACCTCTTCCGGCGTCTTTCCCGCCCGCAACTGCTCGCGGATCAGCTTCCTCATCTCCTGAGCCATCCCCGACGGAGAGTCCTGCACCGAGAGGGCACGACAGGTCGGACAGCGCAGCCGGGCCGCGATCTCGCGCACCTGCGCCTCAAGCACCGGGTCGTCGGCCGCCTGGGCCGAGGCCGGTTCAGCCGTGGAGGCGAGGGCCGGCGCTGCGCTGCTGGGCGCCAGACAGAGGAAGACGAGAGCCAGCCCCGCGAACTGAGGCACGGCCAGCGGCCGCCTCATCGCCCGCTCCCGTCCGTCGCCCGGCCGCTCAGGTCAGCGGTCCGCTCGGGGGGCGCCGGCTCGGCCAGCAGAGAATCCACCTTCTGTCGCAGCAGCGGTCGCGTGACCGGGCCGATCTGCTTGTAGGCAACCTGGCCGTCCTTGGAGATGAAGTAGGTCTCCGGCACACCATAGACGCCGTAGTCGATGGCGATACGCGAGCTGGGGTCGAGCAGGCTGGGCCAGTCTCCGCCCATCCGTCGCATCCAGCGCCGGGCGTTCTCCGGGCTGTCCTGGTAGACGACCCCGAGCATCTGGAAGGGCGCATCGGCGTACCCGCGCTCCGCCTCCACGAAGTAAGCGTGCTCGTCGATGCAGGCGATGCACCAGGAGGCCCAGAAGTTGAGGACGATGACTTTGCCGCGGAGGTCGCCCAGGCTGAGGCTATCACCGTCCAGCGTCGCAGCGGCAAAATCGAAGGCCGGCCGGCCTGGGAGCGGCGATTCGACCAGGTTGGGATCGCGCGTGAGGCCGTAAGCAAGTAGCGCCACGATCGGCAGAGCCGTCGCCGGAACCCAGATAGTCTTCCAGCTCATCAGTCGCTGCCCCCTACGCCGGCGCCTACAGCTTCGGCGGGCTTCTCCGCCTGCACGATCGGCCCCCGCGGCCGCTCTGCACCGAACCCGACCGTCGAGATCGCGAACAGCGCGCCCAGCGCCGCGATGCCGCCGCCGATCCAGATCCAGACCACCATCGGGTTGACGATGACGTTGACCGTCGCGGTCGAGCCGTCCTGCGCGTAGGCCATCAAGCTGAGGTAGAGATCCTCGGTTGGGCGCGTGCGCACGCTCGGCGTCCCGATCGGTTGGTCGGACATCGGATAGTAGTTGAGCCGCGGACGCATCGTGGTCGCGGAGCCGCTGAAGGCGCTGGCGCCGCCGATGCTGAACGCGGCCTCCACGAAGTCGCGGTGCGGCTCGCGGCCGGCGTACAGCGAGTCGAGACGGATCTCGTAGCCGGCATACGACGTCACTTGGCCGGGCCGCAGCGTCACCTCGATCTCCTGCCGGTAGGTGGAGGAGAGCGCAATCCCTACCGCGATCACCACTACGCCGAAGTGGACGACGTAGCCGCCGTAGCGCCGGCGGTTCTTGGCCACCACGCTCGAGAGCGCGCCGCCCCAGCCCTCGCCGTGCGCGCTGCGCCGCGCCTGCACCGGCCGCACCAACTCGCCGACCAGCAGGCCCACCGCGAAGACCGCCAGCACCAGCGTCGCCCAGGTCATCACGTGCCGCACCCCCAGCAGCCAGAAGACGACACCCGCCGCTAGCGCGACCCCAGAGGGCCAGACGAACTTCTTGCGCAACAGCTCCGGCGAGCCGCGCCGCCAAGGCAGCGCCGGCCCGACGCCGCTCAAGAAGACGAGCGCCAGCGCGATCGGCACGCTCATCTGGTTGAAGTACGGCGCGCCAACGCTGACCTTCACGCCGCGGAAGGCCTCCGCGATCAGCGGGTACATCGTCCCCAGCAGCACGGTGAAGGTGAAGGCGACGAAGAGCAGGTTGTTCAACAGGAAAGCTGTCTCGCGCGAGGCGAGCGCGTCGAGCGTCGGCTCGCTGCGCAGCTCATCACTGCGCCAGGCCACCAGCGCCAGCGAGACGAGCAGCACCAGCGCGATGAAGCCGAGGAACAAGGGCCCGATCAGCCCCTCGGTGAAGGCGTGCACGCTGGCGAGGATGCCGGAGCGGGTGAGGAAAGTCCCGAACAACGTGAGCAGAAAGGTCGAGATGACCAGCAGGATGTTCCACGTCTTGAGCGTCTGGCGGCGCTCCTGGACCATGATCGAATGCAGAAACGCCGTCGCCGTCAGCCAGGGCAGGAAGCTCGCGTTCTCGACCGGGTCCCACGCCCAGTAGCCGCCCCAGCCCAGCACCTCGTACGACCACCAGGCACCGGCCACGATCCCCGCCGTGAGGAAGATCCACGGCGCCATGACCCAACGCCGCACCGCGCGGATCCAATCGCCGCCCACCTGGCCCGTGACCAGGGCCGCGATGCCGAAAGCGAAGGGCACCGCCATCCCGACGTAGCCGAGATAGAGCAGCGGCGGATGCAAGCCCATGAACGGGTGGTTCTGGAGCAGCGGGTTGGGGCCCGGGCCATCGGGCGGCACGGGGAAGACCGGCACGAACGGGTTCGCCGGCCAAATGAGCAGCAGCCAGAAGAAAGCGTTGACCGCGAGCAGCGTACCGGTTACGGCCGGCATCAGGCTGCGGTGGCGGTTGCGGTAGATGTAAACGACCGCCGCCGTGTAGCCCGCCACGATCCAGCCCCAGAAGAGGATCGAGCCGTCGAGCGACGACCAGAGCGAAATCACGGTATAGAAGAGCGGCGTCGAACGGCTGCCCACCTGCGCCACGTAGCTCACGCTGAAATCGTGTGCGACCAGCGCGTAGACCATCGTACCGGTGGCCAACGTGGCCAGCCCAAACACCCCGTAGGCCGCCCGCCGACCCAGCGTCGCCAGCCCCTCCGAGCCCCGCGCGGAAGCGACGAAGGCCGCGACGGCACCCACCAGCGACAGCAGCAGCGCGCCGCCGATCGTCAGATACCCGAGGTTGCTCGTCATGGCCCGCTCCCCGTCCCCTGCTGCTGGAACAGGTCGCGGTAATACTCCGTTCGCTCACCCTCGTGCTGCGGTGCCCGGTACTCCTCCGAATGCTTCACCATGAGGTTGGTCGCCCGGAAAACACCTTCGCGCGTCAGACTCCCCTCGACCACCGCACCGATCGGCTCCGCCCGCTCCGCCGCCTCGAGGAACATCTGCGGCGGGATCCCGGCGTTGTAGACTTGGACGGTCCCGCCCTCGTCAGCCAGAGCGAAGCGGAGCTCTCGGCTCTCCGGATCCCAGAGCACGCTGCCCGGTACCACCATCCCGCCCAGCCGCACAGAGGTGCCGTAGGCGGCGTCCCCTTCAGCGAGCAGTTCGGTCGGCGTCCAGAAGTAGACCAGGCTGCGGCCCAAGCCGCCGAAGGCGAAATAGCCGAAGACCACCAGCAGGACGACGACCCCGACGCCCAACGTGAGCTTTTTGTTCACGATGACCCCGCCCTCCCTAAGCCGGGGCGCGAGCGCCCACCTTCAGCCCACGCACGCCCCTAGTGAAGCTTCGCTCCGACCCAGTCTGCCTGTCAGAGAATCGTTATAACTTACTAGTCTCCCGCCGGCAGGCTAGTTCCGTCCACCCAAGGTGGGCCAACACCCGCTCACGGCGCGGCCGAACCGGCCGGGGCTGACAAAAACTTTACCGCACTGTGCAAAATGTTGCGCGATTCGCCGGTCCGCCCGCCGCCGCCTGTTCCACTTAACCTGCTGTGGCACATGGAGTTAGCGAAATTGGCCCATTTGGGAACGCGGCTTGCTCAGTACCCGACGCGAAGAGCGGAGTCTCGAGCGTCTTAGCCGGACAGGGAAAACGGCGGGGGAGGGCGACTCAGAGGCTCCGTTCTTTGCATCCGGAGTTTCTTCGGCCCAGCCCCTGTCACTCTCGGCCGCAAGGTTGACGTAAGCCCTCGCCATTTCTGCACATTCTCGCCAACGGCGAACGCCCCGCGGGCCCGGGGCGTTCGCCTTTTTTGCCCGCAGCCGACCCGCTGGACGCGGCCAGCGCCGCAGAGTAACTCTCCTCCCGTAAAAGGTTCGGGCGTAGCCCCGAGCCCTGTTCCGTACGAGAGCGAGGAGCGACCTGGCCATCGACCGCCCGCTACCTCCACCCCGTGTATTACTGAGCGGCCGACCCGGCTGCGGCAAGACCACGGTCATCCGCCGGACGGTGGAACTTCTCGGTCGGGAACGCTGTGCCGGGTTCTACACCCAGGAGGTGCGCGAGCAGGGTCGCCGCGTCGGGTTCGATGTGGTGACCATCGACGGCGCGCGTGGCCCGCTGGCGCGAGCCGGTGCCCCGGGCCCGCGGGTCAGCCGCTATGGCGTGGACCTTCCATCGTTCGAGCGACTCGCCCTCCCGGCCCTCCAAGCCGCTGAGCCGAAGCGGGTGCTCATCATCGATGAGATCGGCAAGATGGAGCTCTTTAGCGCGCGGTTCGCCGAGTTGGCGGAGCGGGCGCTCGCGGCGGAGGCCCGCTGTCCGGTGCTGGGAACGCTGATGCAGGGCCGGCACCCGCTGATCGATCCGCTGCGCCGCCGTCCCGACATCCGAGTGCTGACGGTAACCCCGGGAAACCGGGAGGCCCTGCCGGGGCGGTTGGCGGAGGTCTATCGCGAGGCGCTGCGGAGCCCGGAGGGGCGCTGATCGTGGGCGGCGGCGCGCCGGCTAGAAGAGCTCGACCCAGGCCCGCGGGCTGACGGGGTACGGGCGCGATAGGCGCGAGAGACGCTCCGCCCGCTCGACCGCACAATGGCTGAAGCGGAAGCGCGGGGTGGCGCCGCTGACGGTGACATTATCTGCCACGTAGGCGCCGCCGTAGAAATCGATCGGGCCGCCGAGGCGGAGGTCATCCTTGACCAAGGCGATCCCGTAAAAATCGAAGGGTCCCGTCAGCTTGAAATCTCCGTCCACCAGCACGATCCCCTGCGCGCTGCCGCTGCCGACCACCTCGAGGACGCCGGTGACGTGCATGATCGGGAAGTAGTCGAAGCAGGGGTGGTTGGGATCGGCCGGCGCGCCCCAGTTGAGCGGGTCGCTCGTGTTGCACTCGCCGTCCAAGATCGACGGTTGCGAATCGCCGATCGTGGTGGTGTCAGCGGTGAAGGTGTGGTCGGCCAGGCTGACCAGGTCGTCATAAGTCAGGTCACCCAGATCGAAGATGTTCGCCGGCGTGAGCGTCCCGCTGGTCACGATCGGGACCGGCGTACCTTCGACCCGGTCAGAGTCGTTGACGCTGCCCGAAGCGCTGATCGTGAGCCCGGGTGTACTGTCGCTCCCGAAGGGGGCGCAGGCCGAGGCCGGCCAGGACGGCGGCCCGGCGTCGAAGCCGCTGATGATCGGCTGGCCGCCCCCGCCGAAGGTGACGGAATCGATCGCCGTCACCGCCGCTTCACAGCAGAGTTCGGGATAGAGGGCACGCACGACGACCGCCTGACGGCGCTCGCCCTGGCCGGCGCCCGGCGGCCGGCCGGCGATCTCGATGTAGAAGTAACGCTTCAGCGAGTCCGCGGCCTTCCCCACCCGAACCACCGAGGCGCTGGCGGTCCCTCCGCCCTCGAACGTATAGGGGCCCACGCTCAGGGTCTCGCCCGGCTGCAGTCCGCCGTACAGGCTCGGGTCCCAGTCCTCGAGCAGCCGGAAGATGCCCGCCTCGCCGGCGTAGAAGCTCGTCGTCAGGCTGCGCATGCCGCGCCCGATCTGCGATTCCTGGGAGGCCGAGAAGTAGCCCCCAGCCACGACCGCCGCGAGTAGCACCAGCGCGAAGATGGCGAGCGCCAGGGCGAAGCCGCCCCTGTCCCGCAGCCGGGCAGGCAGTCGCGCCATCAGGACCCTGGGCCTAGCCATTGTTTCGCAGGTGGGCGCTGGTGCCCAGCTCGCGGTAGTCCGGATCGGTCAGCGAGCGGTGGGCGGGCGCGCGCACGCCGATCTGCACGCGTGCGACCAGCGACGGGTCCGTCGTCGCGGCTCCGTCCCCCCGGAAGTAGAGGAGTTCCAGTCCGCCGTCGCCCGGCGGGGCGAGCGGCCCCGCGACCGGCAGGTAGCCCGGCCCGGCCCCGCGGTTCCTACGCCCCAGCCACCAGCGCTCGTCAAGCTCGAAGAGCCGGAACACGTAGGGCCGAAACAGGCGGACCGGTGCACCCACCCATATGCCGTTCAACGGCCCGGGGACGGAGATCACCCGGTCGGAGGCGCCGCCGTCCGCGCAGGCCGAGCCGCCCGGCGCGATACCGAGCAGGGCCAGCGCCCGCCAGCTATCGTCGTCGTAGCGGCGCCCGTTCTCCACGAACACCAGCACGCTGTCGGCGGTCTCGAGCCGGAAATGGCCCGAGGCGTATCTGAGCGACAGGGTGCCGCCGCTCTCATCGACCTGGCAGACGACGCCGAAGCCGACGGTCGAACGGAGAGCCAGGCTGTCGGAACCGATGGCGTACAGATCGCCGCCGGCCGCGCTCGCCTCACGGAGCTCCGAGGTCAGGATGATCGTCGAGGCCCGCATGGCGTGGCGCGCATCGAGGATCCTGCCCTGTCGTGCGTAGAATTTCTTCTGTGCGGAAAGGGCCTGTAGCGTCCCGGCCACCACGACGCCGGTCAGCACCATGACGATTAGGACCTCGACGAGTGAGAAACCAGAGGGCCGGCTGGAGGGCCGGAGGATCATCTCGCGATGTAGACGACGACCGTATCGGCCCGCGGGGCCCCGTTATGACGGGCGTAAGCTGCCTCGAGCAGCACCGTCTTCGGGTCGCTCCCCTGCACGTCCCAGCTGAGCTGGTAGTCGCCCTCGTCGCGCGTGCCGGCCTGGACGGAATCGTAGGGCAGTGACTTGAGCCGCTCGGCCTGATCGGTCAGCAAGAGCGAGATCTCTGTGTCGCGGTTACCGATCCAGAGCTCGGTGGCGGCGACGCCAACGGCCGACACGAAGCCGACCACGCCGACCGCTATGACCACCACTGAGATCAATAGCTCGGTCAGCGTGAACCCCGATTCTCGGTAACCTTTGGACATAGAGTCACTTATCGCCGCCGCACGACTGTGCCGCCAAGCGATAGCTGGACTGTGTCAGCGCGATCCCCCCGGGAGAAAACTATTATAGCATCATGGGGCTCGCAGGCGCCAGCCGCATACGCCAGCCCACGCGAATCGAAGCAGAGGACCTGGCGCACCGCGAACATCGTCACCCCACCGTACTGTTCCTTCACGTTCACGACCCGGCCCACCGTGTCCGCCCTCAAAGCACCGGCGACCCCCGTGTCCACCTCCACCCAGAACTCGCCCCGCTCAGCCCGGATGTTCAGTCGGCCCTCGCGCCCATATTGGACCGCCGCGGCGCGCGCTCGCGCGTGCATGTTCACGAACGAATCACGCGCGCTACCGACCTTGAACCTCCCCGACAACGCGGAGACCAGTGGCAGACTGAGACCGAGCAGCAGGCCGATCACCAGCATCGCCATCGCCAGCTCGAGGATGGTGATGCCCCGGCGTGACCTTAGCCTACTAGGGAAGCACGGCATGACCGGTCGTATTCATCGTCCACAAGCCTGTGAGGAGAGGAGCCCAGTATGGCGAATCTTCGGCCCCAGGTCAAACCTCTTCACCTAAGTGTCTCTACGACAGAATGTTATGGGATCGGCCGCGGCGCGGCGCGAACGGCGGGTTGAAGAGGCGCCGGTGGGATTCGAACCCACGAATAGGGGCTTTGCAGGCCCCCGCCTTGGTCCACTTGGCTACGGCGCCGACAGGCTCAAAAACTACGAGGCGCCATCCGCCTGTCAATTTCGGGCTCCAGCCCTATCCCACTCCCCGCGCCCGCGTCATATTAGGGCCCACCTATGAGGCGCCTCCCGTTCCGCAACCCGTGGCCTCTCGGCCTCATCGGGCTCACCCTTTCGCTCGCCTGGCCCGGCGCGCTACCGGCACAGTGGGTCGACGCCCAGCTTCCGAGGCGTGGTGAACTGCAGGTCGGCATCACGGGGCAGAACGCAACGTTCGACCAGCGCTTCACCCTGGACGGGACGCGGCAGCCGCTCAGCGACGTGTTCCGCGTCACGCTCGACACGCAGCTGGTACCTCCTCTGGACAGCCTTGACACGGCGCTGGCCGACCTGTTCTCGGCGCTCGGGCTGGAGACGCCGGAGCCCAGCGGGCTCGGGGTGCTCCGCTACGACGTGCTGGTGGAACGCACGAACGTGCCGATCTCGCTGACTTTCGGGGTCGCCGATTGGCTGGCCGTCTCCGCCAGCGTGCCGGTCGTGAAGGGCAAGTCGTTCGTCGAGGCAAGCCTCGACTCGGCGGTGGCCGGCGCCGGGCTCACAGCGACCGCGTTTGGCGGAGACCCTGACGCGCTGCTCCAGGGATTGAGTGTCGGGATCGCTGCGCTCGAGTCGATCGTCGCGGCCGACACCTTGCCCGGCGACCGCCAGGCCGAGGCGACGCAGCTTTTAGCGGATGGCCGCGCCCTGGAGGTCGGTCTCGGCGAGCTCCGCGGGCTGAGTTACGTGCCGACCGATTCGGGGGGCGCCGGTCGCAGCCTGACGGCGTTCTACGAGGAGCTGCGGAGCGGCTTTCGGGGCTTCGAGCTCGAGCTGCCTGAGCTATCGCTCGCTGGGCCGCTGGCCGCGGAGGAGGCGATCGGGCTGAGCTCCGGGCCGGAGTTCGGCATCCAGGCGCCGGGACCGCGCTCGTCCGGGATCAAATTCGGCGATATCGAGCTCGGTATCAGCCTGCAGCCGTTGAACACGTTTCGGCGCCGCTCGGGCCGCCAGCGCCCGCGGGTCCCGCTGCGCGTGCGGCTCGAAGCGCTCTGGCGACTGCCAAGCGGCGACGCGCCCGAGCCCGATCACCTGATGGACGTGGGTACGGGCGACGGACAAACCGATATCGAACTCCGCTCGACGCTGGACGTCGGCTTCGGAAGCCGGATCTGGCTGTCGCTCTTCGCCGGCTACAACCTGCAGATGGAGACGGAGCTGGAGCGGCTGGTGACCACGCCGGCGGCCCCCATCCAGCCGGGCGCGTACGCCGCGCTCGTGCGCTGGGACCCGGGCGACGTTCTGACGCTCATCGCGGCGCCGCGCTTCAACTTCACACGCGCGATCACCTTCTCCGGCCTGTTCATCTGGACACGGCGCAGCGAAGACAGCGTGGAGGCGCTGGGCGAGATCCCGGCGGGCGCCCTCTTCACGCCCGCCGATCTGGTGGCGGGGAGCGAGTACTCAGCGCGCATCTACGGGTTCGCAGCGCGCTTCGCGTCCACCGACTGGGCGGGCGATCGACGGTCGGGGCTGCCGGCCGAGGTGGAGCTTCGTTATCTGCGCACGGCCAGCGCACGAGACGGATACGCCCCACGACGCAGCGTCTGGGAGGTTGGCCTCCGTTTCTATCCGTCGCTGTTTCGCTAGGCGGGTCGGATTACGGGGCGGAGCCCGCGGCCAACGCGTCGTCGCCGGAACCTGTCAACAGGGCCCGAGCGTGATCGAGCGCGGCCTCGCGCTGCGGATCGCCGCCCAGCATGCGAGCCAGGTCGCGCACGCGATCGTCGCCGTCGAGCTCGGCCACCCGGGTCGCCGATTTGCGCGCCTTCGTCTCCTTGACCACCAAGAGGTGGTGGTCGGCGAGGGCGGCGATCTGCGGCAGGTGGGTGATGACGAACACCTGATGGTGCCTGGCGACGAGCTTCAGCCGCTCGGCGACCTTACCCGCCACGATGCCACCGATCCCGGCGTCGATCTCGTCGAAGATCAAGGTCGGCGTGCGGTCGAGCCGCGCCAGGATCGTCTTCAGCGCGAGCATCACCCGGCTCAGCTCGCCGCCTGACGCCACCTTGGAGAGCGGTAGCGGGTCGAAGCCGGGATTGAGCGTGACACGAAACTCGACCTCCTCGGCGCCCGTCGCCTCGATCTCGGCCCGCTCGCCGAGCGCGAGCTCGACGCGCCCGTCCGGCATCCCCAGCTCCGGCAGCAAGCGGGTCACCTCGGCGGCGAGCGCCCGGGCCGCCTTCGCACGAGCGCGGCTCAGCCGCTTCGCCCGCGACTCGAGCTCGGCCGCCAGCCGCGCCTCCTCCCGGGCCAGCGCCCCCAGCTCCGATTCGGCCAGGTCCAGCGATTCCAGCTCCTGCCGCGCCTGCTGACCCGCCACGATCACGGCCTCCAGCGTCGGCCCGTATTTCGACTTCAGCCGCCAGAGGGTGTCGATCCGGCCCCGCACCTGCTGCAGCCGGGCCGGGTCGAGATCGATCGACTCGCGATAGGCGGCGAGACGCTCGGCCAGCTCCGCGAGCGCGTAGTAGGCGGCGTCGAGCAGCTCCGCCAACTCGCCGACCGCGGACGGGTCCACTTTGCCGAGCGCGTCGAGCTCACGGCGCAAGCCGCCCAGCCGGTCGTGGACCGCCTGGTCCGAGGCGTAGATCGCATCGTACAGCCGACCCGCCCGCTCCAGCAGCTCCTCGCCGTGTGCGAGCCGCCGCTCCTCCTCGGCGAGCGCCAGGTCCTCTTCGCGGTCTGCGAGGCCGGCGGCCTCGATCTCCTCGACCTGGTGCCGCAACAGCTCCGCCCGCTCGCCCGTGCGCATCCGCCGCTCCTCGACCTCCGCGCGCCGCCTGCGCGTCCTGCTCAGCTGTGACCAGACGTCTCGCACCTGCTCGGCCAGGCCTTCAGCGCCCGCGTAGGCGTCGAGGATGTCGCGCTGCGGCCCGGCATGGAGCAGCGCCTGGTGCTCGTGCTGTCCGTGCAGATCGACCAACGCCTGACCCAGCTCGCCCGTCAGCGTCGCCGTGGCCGGCGAGCCGTTGACCCAGGCACGGCTGCGGCCGCTGGCGTTCACCTCCCGCTTCAGCACCAGCCAGCCCTCACCGGCGTCGATGCCCGCCTCGTCGCAGCGCTGAAGCAGATCCGTGCGCGCGCTGATCTCGAAGGCCGCCTCGACCACGGCGCGCTGCTCCCCGGCACGGATCACGTCGGTCGTTGCACGCTCGCCAAGTACGAGTGAGAGGGCACCGACGATGATCGACTTGCCGGCGCCGGTCTCGCCGGTCAGCACGACGAGGCCCGGCTCGAGCTGCAAGCTCAGCTCCTCGATCACCGCGTAGTTGCGGATCCTCAGCTCACTCAGCATCGACTCGGCGGGGGGGAGGCCAGACGTGCACGCGGCTCAGGGCTCGAGGCTGATCCGCTCCGAGACGTCGCCCCACCTGAGCTTGCGCCGCAGCAGCGAGAAGAAGGACTGACCCGGGAGCCGCACCAGCTGGACGGGCCGTTCCGCTTTGCAGGCCGTCACACGGTCGCCCGGATTCAACAGTGCGCCGACCTGCCCGTCGATGGTGAGGCTGATCTCCTCCGCAGGCGAGCCGACCTCGACGGTGATCTGCGAGCCGGGGGGCAGGACCAGGGGGCGGACGGCCATGGTGTGCGGGCAGATCGGCGTGACGATGATCGCGTCCTGCCGCGGGTCGAGGATCGGGCCGCCGGCGGAGAGCGAATAGGCGGTGGACCCGGTCGGGGTCGCGACGATCACACCGTCCGCCCGATAAAGCCCGACCTCCTCGTCGTCCACCCAGACACGCACCGGCACCATGCGCACGAGCCCGCCCTTGTGGATGACCGCGTCGTTCAGTGCGTAGTAGCTGTCGCTGCCGCCGCCCCGGTGGACCGAACAAACCTCCAGCGCCATGCGGCGATCCAGCACGTACTCGCCAGCGACGATCCGAGCCAGCGCCCCCTCGACCTCCTCCAGGGTCACCGCCGTCAGGAATCCGAGTCGGCCCAGATTGACGCCGAGCACCGGCGTACCGGCGGGCCCGCCCCAGCGGGCACCTCCGAGCAGAGCGCCGTCGCCACCCAGGGTGATCACGAGATCGACCTCCGCGGCGCTGGAAGGCAGCGCCGCCAGCCCTGCCCCGGCGCCGGCCCGCAGCTTCGGGCCGGCGAACAGCTCGAGCCCGTGATCCGGTGCGATGCGGGCCAGGCGCTCCAGCGCCTCGCTCACGTTCCGGTAGCGCAGGTTTCCCAACACGCCGATTCGCTGTATGCGACCCACTCGTGCGTCTCCGGGTGATGTTGGAAGGTCCCGGTCATCAGGAGATCAACCGCTGTCGCCGCCGAGACCGCCCTTAACTCTCGCGCTCCACGACGTGAATGGCCAGACCCTCGAGCTCCGGGCTCTCGATGCCCGCCCCACGCAACGCCGCGATCGCCTCAGCGGCCAGCCGCTCCGCCGCCGCGCGCGCCTGCTCGGTCCCGTACACGCCGGGATACGTCGCCTTGCCGAGATCACGATCGCTGTGGGGCCCGCGCCCCCCGGCGTCCGACTCACCCTGCTCATCCAGCAGGTCGTCGGCGATTTGGAAGGCGAAGCCGACCTTCGCTCCGTATTCGCTGAGCGCTGCCAGCGTCGCATCGCTCGCGCGGCCGACGCGCCCGCCCAGCCGGGCGGCGGCCCGTATCAGCGCCCCTGTCTTGCGGCGGTGGATCTCGTTTAGCTCTTCACCTGCCACCTGGCGACCCTCGGCGGCGAGATCGAGGGCCTGACCGCCCACCATACCGGTCGGTCCTGCCGCCTCGGAGAGCTCGGCGACCAGCTCGCCGCACTCCTCGGGTGTGAAGCCCAGTTCGCGCGCCTCCGCGGCCGCCACCCAACTGGCGAGGGGCACCATGGCCGCCGCGGCGATGGTCGCCTGCTCGGCGCCGAAAGCGCGATGGCAAGTTGGACGACCGCGTCGCCAGTCGTCGTCATCCATGCAGGGCAGATCGTCGTGCACGAGTGAGTAGGCGTGCACGATCTCCAACGCGGTCGCGAGCCGGCAGATCCCCCAGTGCGCCGCGCGGCCGCAGACCTGGTAGCTGGCGAGAAAGAGGATGGGTCGGAAGCGCTTGCCGCCGGCCTCACAGGCGTAGCGGATCGGTGCGGCCAGCCAAGCGCTCGCACCATCCAGGTAATCGTCCAGCACCTCGGCCAGCGCCCGGTTGATCCGCTCGCGCGTCGTCTCGAGGTAGGTGCTGAAGGCGTCCACCGCCTATTCGTTCACCTCATAGTCGACATGGCGCTGGCGACCACGCCGGTCGACCAGAACCTGCTTCAGGCGACCCTCCGACTCCACAAGTTGCCGCTCCGCCCCGCGGATGAGCTCCATCCCCTCGTCGAACAAGCGGAGCGCCTCCTCAAGCTCGAGCTCCTCGCGCTCGAGTTGCCCGACGATCGCCTCGAGCCGGCTGAGTGCCTCCCCCAGACTGAGCTTCTTGGCTACCATCAACCCAAACCTCAGCGCCCTCAGGCGTTGCCGTCCACCGCGCGCGTCGTCGCCCGCACGCGGCCGTCGCGCAGCCGTAAGGTGAATTCCTCGCCGGGGCGAAACTCGCCCACCCCGCGCAGGATACGACCCTCCTCGTCCAACGCCAGGGCGTACCCCCGGCTGAGGACCGCCATCGGGCCCAGCGCTGCCAGCCGCTGCCGCAGGCCAGCCAGCACCAGGCGGCGCTGCAGCAATGTCCCGCGCAGGGCGGTCAGCAGCCGCTTTTCGAGCACCTCGATTCGCCGCTGACCGCGCTCGACTCCGCCGTGCAGCGCGCGCGCCAGCTGCTCGCGCTTCCCGACAAGCTCGCTACGCAAGCGCGCGCCGTCGGGCACCGCGAGCTCGGCGGCCGCGGACGGAGTCGGCGCACGGCGGTCGGCCACCAGATCGGCCAGCGTCACGTCCGTCTCGTGCCCCACAGCCGAGATGACCGGTATCGGACAGCCCGCGATGGCGCGCGCCACACGCTCCTCGTTGAAGGCGTGCAGATCCTCGAGCGACCCGCCACCGCGGCCCACGATCAATACCTCGGCCCGACCGGCTCGCGCCGCCGCTCGGAGGGCCGCCACCAGCGTGCCGGCCGCCTCGTCGCCCTGCACACGCGCCGGGTAGATGAGGATGTCGGTCCAAGGGGCGCGCCGCCGCAGCACCGAGACGATGTCGCGCAGCACGGCGCCCTCGGTCGATGTGACGACGCCCACGCAGGCAGGGATCGCCGGTAGCGCGCGCTTGCGCGCCGGGTCCAGCAGCCCCTCGGCCTCGAGCGCGCGCCGGGCCCGCTCGAAGGCGAGACGCCAGAGCCCCGCGCCGCGCGCCGCCAGCTCGCGGACCACGAACTGAAACCGCCCCGCCCGCTCGTAGAGCGAGGGATAGCCGAAGGCGTGGACGGCCAGCCCCTCAGGCGGTTCGGTCGGGGTTCGGCGGGCCGCCTCCTTCCACATCACGCAGCCGAGCTGCGCGTTCTCATCCTTGAGCGTGAAGAAGCAGTGGCCTGAGGCATAACGCTTGAAGCCCGACACCTCACCGGCGACCCAGAGCGCCGGCACCGAGCCTTCGAGCAGTTGGCGGGCGAGCGTATTGACCTGAGTTACGCTCCAGACGCGCGGTATGCGGTCCTCGCCCAGGGCACGCGTGTTGGCCGCCTGAAAGAAGAGGTCGTGGTTCACCGCACACCTGCGATCGCCCGTGTCGCTGCGATGCAGTTGCTGAGGAGCATGGCGATCGTCATCGGGCCAACGCCGCCCGGCACCGGCGTGATGGCGCTGGCGATCTCGGCGACCTCGTCGTAGGCCACGTCGCCGACCAGGCGGTAGCCCTTTTCCGCGCTCCGATCGTCCACCCGATTGACGCCCACATCGATCACCACGGCACCCGGTTTCACGGCCTCGGCCTTGACGAACTCCGGCACGCCGATCGCCGCTACCAGGATGTCCGCGTCGCGCATCACGGCCGGCAGGTCGGGCGTTCGGCTATGGGCGAGCGTCACCGTCGCGTTGCCGCCCTTCGCCTTCTGTGACAGCAGGATGGCCAGCGGACGTCCGACAATATTGGAGCGCCCCACGATCGTCACCCGCGTCCCGGCCGGATCGTGCCCGGTCCGCATCAGCAGTTCGATCACGCCCGCCGGCGTCGCGGGGCGGAAGGCCCGCGGGTCGCCGATCGTCATCCGGCCCACGTTGACCGGGTGGAAACCGTCAACGTCCTTCTCGGGCGCGATCCGCCAGAGGATCGCCGACTCGTCGATCTGCGGCGGCAAAGGAAGCTGGACGAGCATGCCGTGGATCGCCTCGTCTTCGTTGAGGCCGTCGATGACCGCTTCCAGTTCCGTCTGGCTGGTATCCTTCGACATGCGGATCACGCGCGAGGAGATGCCCGCGTCCTCGCACGCCTTCGCCTTCATCCGCACGTACACGGCGCTGGCCGGGTTTTCGCCCACCAGGACGACCGCCAGGCCCGGCGTGACCCCACGGCACTTCAGCTCATCGACGTCGCGTTTGACTTCCTGACGGATCTCCGCCGCGATTCGTTTGCCGTCGATGACCTCAGCCACCCTGCAGCTCCTCTCCCTGAACGACCAGATCGACCCTCTCGATGTGTTTCGCGTGGCCCGAGGCGATGTCCAGATCGACAATCGCGCCTTGTAAGCGCAGATCGCCTTCGGCCAGCTCCATCCGCACGCGCCGTCCCAGCATCACCCTCCTGATCGACGTCTCCGAGCGGTAGCCGATCACGCCGGCGTGCGACCCGGTCATACCGAGGTCCGTCACGTAGGCGGTGCCCCCGGGCAGTATGCGCTCGTCGGCCGTCGGCACATGCGTGTGGGTGCCGACCACAGCGCCGACCAGTCCGTCGATGTACCAGCCGAACGCGAGCTTCTCGGCGGTGGCTTCGGCGTGAAAATCGATCACGATCGTGTTGGTGTCGGTGCGAAGCTCGTCCACCATGGCACGACCGACCCGGAAGGGGTCGTCGATGTCCGGCATGAACACGCGCCCCTGGAGGTTGAGCACGGCGAGTCGAGCGCCGTCTCGCTCGAAGACGAACGAACCGCTCCCCGGGTTCTCGGCA
This sequence comes from uncultured Gemmatimonadota bacterium, assembly GCA_964347085.1. Lineage (GTDB taxonomy): Bacteria > Gemmatimonadota > Gemmatimonadetes > Palauibacterales > KS3-K002 > CAYFXF01. The sequence continues at coordinate 18,145 of CAYFXF010000021.1, forward strand.
GGGTAGTTGGCCGGGCGGAGCAGCCGCGGCTCGTCGTCCAGCAGGGTCACCCCCTCCGGCCGATCCCAGACGTGGTTTCCGGTTGTCACGACATCGACGCCGCAGCTCAGGAGCTCCTTCACCGCAGCCGGCGTGACGCCGTAGCCGCCGGCCAGGTTCTCGCCGTTGGCGACCACCACGTCGGCCTGGCGCTCTCGGCGCAGGTCGGGAAGGACCGTTCGGACGGCCTGGCGCCCCGGCCGCCCCACGACATCGGCGATGAAGAGGACCCTCATGAGGTCCGTCGCTCAAGTCTCACCCAGCACGGCGGCCCGCAAAGCCGCCGCTCGATGTTAACGGGCAAAGTCGACCGCCCGCGTTTCACGCACCACGACGACTTTGATTTGTCCGGGATACTGTAATTCCTGTTCGATGCGTCGGGCCGTCCGCTCGCTGAGCGCTGTCATCTCGTCGTCCGAGATGGCCTCGGGCGTCACCATGATGCGGATCTCACGGCCGGCCTGAATCGCGAAGCACTTCGACACCCCGTCGAACGAGGTGGCGATCTCTTCCAACTTCTCCAGGCGCTTCACGTAGGCCTCGAACGACTCGCGCCGCGCGCCGGGACGCGCGCCCGAGACGGCGTCCGCGGCCGTCAAAACGAACGTCTCCGGGTAGCGGGCCGCCTCCTCACCGTGGTGAGCGCGGATGGCATTGAGGATCGGGTCGGGCTCGCCGCACCGCTTGCAGAGGTCGTAGCCCAGCTCGACGTGCGTCCCCTCGTGCTCGTGTGTCATCCCCTTGCCGATGTCGTGCAACAGGCCCATCCGCTTGGCCAACCCCACGTTGAGGCCGAGCTCCGCCGCCATGTGAGCCGCCAGGCGAGCCACCTCCTTGGCGTGCTGGAGCTGGTTCTGCCCGTAAGAGGTCCGATATCTCAAGCGGCCCAGCGTCTCCATGACCTGCTGGTGCAGACCGTGGATGCCCAGCTCGTAGCAGGCCTCTTCCGCTGCTTCCCGCATGCTCTTCTCCACCTCTTGCTTGGCCTTTTCGACGACTTCCTCGATGCGCCCCGGGTGGATTCGACCATCCGCCACGAGCTTCTCCATGGCGATCCGTGCGATCTCGCGCCGTACCGGGTCGAAGGCCGAGAGGATCACCGCTTCCGGTGTGTCGTCGACGATCACGTCGACGCCCGTTATGTTCTCGAATGCCCGGATGTTCCGACCCTCGCGGCCGATGATCCGGCCTTTCATCTCATCGTTGGGCAGCGGCACCACCGAGACCGTGGCCTCGGCCGCATGATCGGCTGCGATCTTCTCGATCGCCATCGCGACGATGTTGCGCGCTTCGCGCTCGGCGCTCCGCGCGGCTTCCTCCTTGATCTTCCGGACCCGCTGAGCCGCTTCGGCATGCGCCTCGCCTTCCAGGCGCCGCATCAGCTCGCGCTTCGCCTTCTCGGCCGACATGCGCGCGACCCGCTCCAGCTTGCGCTGCTCCTCCTGCAGCAATTCCTCGTAGCGGGTTCGGCTCTCCTGCGCCTCCTTCTCACGCTCCGTCAGCTCCGCCGCCCGCTTTTCCAGCTGCTCGTGCTTATCGTCCAGCAGCGAATACTTGCGGTCCAGCATGCTCTCGCGGTCGTCCAGCCGCTGCTCCGTCCGCTCGACTTCCATGCGACGCTTGCTGAGCTCCTTCTCCCAGTCCTCCTTGGAGCGCAGGATCTCCTCCTTCGCCTCCACCTCGCCACGCCGCCTCAAGTTCTCCGCCTCGGCCCGCGCGCCCTCGAAGACGCGCGCCGCCTCTTTCTCCGACTCCTGGCGAAGCTGCCTGACGCGCCGGAGCTCGATCCGCTGCACGAGGAAAAAGGCCACGGCCCACCCGACGACGAGGCCGGCCGCGCCCGCGATCAGAGCTGTTTGCACATCCACGGTCGTCATCTCCTCTTTATCGTTCGGGCCAGCCGCGAGCCCGAACAGAAACAGCGGCAAGGCTACCCGCCCTGCCGCTGGCAATTATCACAACACCTGTAACTGGGAAGCAGTCCCACCCGGCCCACCGGCGACCGGGGGGGAAGTCAGGTCCCTAGCCGACTCTCTCCGCGCTCACTCCACCACCACGTGGCATGGAGATTGGTTGGACCCATAACGAGCTTGGCTGACAATGCAAGAACGGCTTCCCAGAAATCGTTTGACAAGTCCAGACAGCACAGGGCCGCATCACAAATTATAGATCCAGCCGGAACGGTCTCGCAAGCTAATCGACCGACCCCTGTTCCACCGCGGCGAGCACCTCGCGAGTGAGCCGCTCGGCACGCTTCTCGGCCAGACCTCTCACCACATCCACACCATCCCGCATGCGGAAGAGCTGATCGGTCACCGCCAGCGCCGTCAGGATCGCGACCTTCTTCTGGTCCACCACCCGGCTCTCGTCGCGGATCTCCCGGGCGGTGCGATCGACGTGCGCGGCTACCCGGCGCGTGTACTCAGCGCCGGTCTCCGATAACAGGGTATACGTCTCGCCGAGGATCCTGACCTCGACCGTCTCCTTTTCCTGCTTCTCATCCGCCGTCATCGAGCGTCCTCCAGAAACTCCACCTCCTGGGCAAGCTTCTCAGCCTGGCGACGTCCTTGCTCGAGCCGTTCACGCAAGAGCTGGTTTTCGGCCCGCAGCCGCTCCAGCTCGCCCGCCACTGCTGCGGGCTCGAGATCCTGCGAGACCCCCCGCAGGATCTCGAGCTCCTCCCGCAGTCGCCGTCGCTCCGCCTCCGATGCCACCGCCCGCTCGCGCCATACCTCGAGCTGGCGCAGCCCGCGCCGCACCGCTGCCTCGAGGGCCTCGAAGTTCGGGAACTCGATGGCGAGCTTACGCTCCTCGGACCCTGACATTCAGTTTCTCCTGAAGTGATCCGACGATCCGCGCGATCGCGCCGTCCACCTCTTGATCTGTTAGGGTACGGTCCGGCGATCGGAATCTCAAGCGCCAGGCGAGGCCGCGCGTGCCGCTCGGCAATTCCTCACCCTCGTAGACGTCGAACACGGTCAACGCCTCCAGATAGTCCGGCGCCGTCTGGCGAATCGCCACCTCGACCTCGGCGGCGAGCGTCCGCTTCGGGACGACGAGCGAAAGGTCACGCTCCACGGCCGGAAAGTCGGGGGTCGGCCGGTACTCGATCTGCGGGCGCGGGCCGAGCAGGGTGTCGAGCTCGAACGCCCAGACCGCACCGGCCCAGCGCGGCGCATCCATCGCCCCCGCCGCGACGCGCCCCGCCCAGCCGATCACCTGCCCATCTCTGCTGACAACGGCCAGCGTCTCCTCCAGGCCTCCCGCTGCCGCCGGATCGAGCGGCCGCAGCTCCGTGCCTGGTGCCGCAAGCCCGCGGACCACATCGAAGATCGACTTCAGGTCCCAGGTGTCCCAGTCGGCGTCAGCGACGGACCAGTGCGTCGGGGCACGCCGACCCGTCCAGGCGGCGGCGACACGGATGTGCTCGTTGGGGACGGGGCCGTCGGAGGCGCGGAAGACCGTGCCGATCTCGAACAGGCGGATGTCCCGTTGACCACGCGTGAAGTTGTACTCTACCCGGTGGATGAGGCCGCTGAGCAAATCGCGCCGGAGATGATCCTCGCGCTCGGAGAGCGGGTTCAGCAAACGCACCTCACCCTCCCGCTCCGGCGCGAACGGCGAGCTTTTCGCCTCGAGGAAGCCGAGGCCGATCATCAGCTCACGCAGCCGCGCGACGAGTTCGAAGTAGCTGTCCTCCCCCAGCATGCTGGGCCGGAAGCTGCGCAGCTCCTCCGGGAACTTCTCGTAGCCGTGGCGCCGCGCCACCTCCTCGATCAGGTCGGCTTCACGCACCACGTCCGGACGCCAGGTCGGTACCTCCACCTCGAAGGCGCCCTCTTTCCCCTCCCTCAGCTCGAAGCCGATCGGCTCGAGGCAGGTCCGGATCGTCTCCCGATCCAGCTCGACTCCGAGCAGCTGGCTCACACGCCCGGGTCGCAGCCTCACGCTGCAGCGGCCCGGCGCGATCGGGTTCACGTCCGCCGCGCTCCCCTCCAGCGTGCCTCCGGCGAGCGTGAGGACCAGCTCGGCCAGGCGCTTCAGCGCACCCGGCAGCCCGGCCGGATCGATGCCCCGCTGGAAGCGGTAGGACGCGTCGGTGTCCAGGCCAAGGCCGCGCGCCGCCCGCCGCACCCGCTTGGGTGCGAAGTAGGCGCACTCCAGAAACACATCTCGCGTCCGCTCGGTCACCTCGCTCGCTTCGCCGCCCATCACACCGGCCAGCGCGCAGGGGACCTCGGCGTCGGCGATCACCAGCATCTCGGAATCGAGGGTGCGGTTCTTCCCGTCCAGCGTGCGCAGCACCTCTCCCTGCACCGCCCGGCGGATCACGACGGCCGGGCCGCGCAAGCTCGCCAGGTCGAAGGCGTGCAGCGGCTGGTTGAGTTCGTACAACACGTAGTTCGTCGCGTCCACGACGTTGTTGATCGGCTGTAAGCCGATCGCGCGCAGGCGGCTGGCGAGCCAGGCGGGCGAAGGCCCCACGCTGACGCCGCGAATCACCGCGCCCATGTAGCGCGGGCACCCCTCGGGGTCCTCGATCCGCACCGCGACCCCCGCGGCTTCGCCCTCCTGCTCCGCCCGGCCGGTCCGCAGCTCGGCATACCGATGACCGGGGAAGTCAGGGGCCCGCAGGTCAGCGGTGCCGCCGGGCGCCAGCTCGCGCGCGACGCCCCAGTGACCCAGGAGATCGGGCCGGTTGGCCGTCACGTCGAGGTCGAGGCGGTAATCGTCCAGGCCCAGCGCCTCGAGCAGCGGCTGGCCGGGTGTGAACTCACCGTGCAGCTGCATGATCCCGGCGGCGTCGCGCCCGATCCCGAGCTCCCGCTCCGAGCAGAGCATGCCGTGGCTGAGCTCGCCGCGCAGCTTGACCGGTTTGATGGCCAGGCCGCTGGGGAGCGTCTGGCCCGCCCCGACGTAGGCGTAGAAGCCGCCCTCGACCACCACCGGCGCGCCGGTGACCACCTGGACCGGCTCGTCCCGGCCCGCGTCCACCTGACAGACCACCAGGCGGTCGGCACGCGGGTGCGGCGTGAGCTTGTCGACCCGCGCAACGACGAGCTCCCCCAGTCCTTCGCCGAGCCAGATCACGTCATCGACCGGCGCGGCGATATAGGTCAGCCGCTCAGCGACGGCCTGTGCCGAGTCCTCGAGCGTCGGCGCCAGCTCTTTCAGCCAACGGTAGGAAACGTTCATCCCGTTCGGCTCCGCTCCCTCACGCGCCTCGAGCTAAGCGCCCGCGAACTGTTCCAGAAAACGCACATCGCCTTCGTAGAGCAGACGGATATCGGGGATCCGATAGCGCAGCATGGCGATCCGGCCCACACCCATCCCGAACGCGAAGCCGGTATAGCGCTCCGCATCGTAGCCGACGTTCTCGAACACCGCGGGGTCGACCATGCCGGCGCCCATGATCTCCAGCCAGCCAGTGCCCTTGCAGGCGGAGCAGCCCGCGCCGTGGCACAGCAGGCAGGAGACATCCACCTCCGCCGACGGCTCCGTGAACGGGAAGAAGGAGGGCCGGAAGCGTGTCGCGGCCTCGGCGCCGAAGAAGCGGTGTACGAAGTAGCTGATGCTGGCCTTGAAGTCGACGAAGCTGATCCCCTCGTCTACCGCCAGTCCCTCGATCTGCTCGAACGCCGGCGCGTGCGAGGCATCGAAGGGGTCACGGCGGTACACGACGCCGGGCACGACGATCCGCACCGGCGGCGGCTGTTGCTCCATGACGCGCGCCTGAACCGGCGAGGTGTGCGTCCGTAGCAGGATCTCCTCGTCGAGGTAGAAGGTGTCCTGTTCGTCCGCGGCCGGATGATCGAGCGGCGTGTTGAGCGCGGTGAAGTTGTACCACACCGTCTCGGCTTCCGGTCCCCGGGCGCGCTGGAAGCCGAGTTCCTTGAAGATCTCGCAGATCTCGTCGATGACGCGTGTGCAGGGGTGGGGTGCGCCGCGCCAGCGCGCGCGCCCGGGTAGGGTGAGGTCGAGCTCGGGCGGCGCTTCCCCGACCTCCGCCTCGATCTCGCGGGCCCGTGCCTCGAGCAGGGCCGCCAGTTCCAGCTTGACGCGGTTGGCCTCGGCGCCGACCGCGGGCCGCTGCTCGGGGCCAAGCTCGCGGAGCCCGCGCAGCAGCTGCGTCAGCCGCGCCTTGCGGCCCAGATACTCGACGCGGACCTGCTCGAGCTCCTCGAGGCCGGCCGCGCCGCGGATCGCCGCCGCGCCCGCCTCCTCGAGCCCGTGCAGCCGGGCGAGGAGATCCTCGACGACCGCCACGCGCGGCTACTTGGCGAGGGCGTCCTTGGCGAGCGCGACCAGGTCGCCGAAGGCGCGCGGGTCACGCACCGCCAGATCGGCCAGCGTCTTTCGATTCAGCTCCACGCCGGCAGAGCGCAGGCCGTTGATGAGATGCGAGTACGACATGGCGTGCTGGCGCGCCGCCGCGTTGATGCGGGTGATCCAGAGCCGGCGGTAATCCCGCTTGCGGCGGCGCCGGTCGCGATAGCTGTAGTGCCAGCCCCGCTCCACGGCGTTCTTCGCCGAGCGGTAGAGCTTGGAGCGGGCGCCGCGATAGCCCTTCGCCAGCTCGCGGACTTTCTTCTTTCGCTTCCGGCGTGCGACCGGGTTGGTGACCCGAGGCATCTATGAACTCCTTTCGAAACGGTCTAAGACGGCGCCCAGCGGCACCTCACAGACCGAGCATTCGCTTCACTCGCCGAATGTCGCTCGCCGCGACCAGCGTCGCCTTGCGCAGTCGCCGCTTTCGCTTGCGGGTCTTCTTGGCCAGGATATGGCTCTTGTAGGCGCGCCGACGCTTGAGCTTCCCGGTCGCGGTCTTGCCGAACCGCTTCGCCGCGGCCCGGTGCGTCTTCATCTTCGCCATGTATCCTCTTCCCTGAACGGCGCTGCCCCTCAGCCGCGCTTGGGCGTCATCACCATCGACATGTTCCGGCCTTCCATCCGCGCCCGCTCCTCGATCTGTCCGCAGTCCGCCAGGGTCTCGGCAAACCGAACGAGCACCGCCTCACCGAGCTCCGGGTGCGTCATCTCACGGCCCCGGAACCGCATCGTCACCTTCACTTTGTTACCCTCGGCCAGGAAGCGCCGCGCGTGGCCGGCTTTGAAATCGAAATCGTGATCCTCGATCTTGGGACGCAGCTTGATCTCTTTGATGCGAACCTGATGCTGCTTCTTCTTCGACTCGCGCGCTTTCCGCGCTTGCTCGTATTTGTATTTCCCGTAGTCCATGATGCGTACCACGGGCGGCCGGGCTGTCGGCGCAACTTCCACCAGGTCGAGGCCGCGGGCCTCAGCGGCCTGGCGCGCATCGTCGATCGAGACGATGCCCATCTGTTCTCCCCCTACATCAACCAGCCGTACGGGACTGATGCGGATCTGGTTGTTCACCCGGGGCTCGTTCTTGTCTGTGGCCGTCTTTCCCTCCTCGAGTCTCCTGTCAATTGCCGGGCGTAAAAAAACGATGGACCCGACGGCTATGCCCGCCCGGCGGCACGCTCAGCGTGCCCCAGTCAAGCTCTACCGCTCGGACCCGGCAGCGCCGCGCCACGCCGGGCGCGGGCCGATAGGTGGGCGGTGTCCATCGGACCGCCACTTCCTCATTGTGCCGCTCAAACTCGCCGCTCGCCGACCGGATGTCAACGGTACGGGGCTCAAGCCAGCGCCCGGGACCGATCCTCGTCGGTGAGCCGCTCGATGAAGTCGGCCACCGGCATCACGACCTGCTTCTTCTCGGCCCCACGTTTGCGGACGGCGACGGAGGCGGCCTGGGCTTCCCGCTGTCCCACCACAGCCAGGTACGGGATCTTCTGCAGCTCGCCGTCGCGGATCCGGTAGGAAAGAGTCTCAGCCCGGTCGTCGACCTCGGCCCGCAGGCCCGCCGCGCGCAGCTCCCCCCGCAGCGCCGCGGCCGCCTCGGACAGCTCCTCCGAGACCGGCAGCACCCGTACCTGAACCGGTGAGAGCCAGAGCGGGAAGGCGCCGGCGAAATGCTCGACCAGTCCGCCGATGAAGCGCTCGAAGGTGCCGTAGATGGCGCGGTGGATCATCACCGGCCGGTGCCGCTGGTTGTCCGCACCTACGTAACTGAGCCCGAAGCGTTCCGGCAGCACGAAATCGAGCTGGATCGTCGACCCCTGCCACTCGCGTCCGATGGCGTCGAGGAACTTCACGTCGATCTTGGGACCATAGAAGGCGCCGCCGCCGGCGTCCAACGCGTAGGTCAAACCCCGGCGCTCGATCGCCGCCTGCAGCGCCGCCTCCGCCTCATCCCAGACCTCGTCCGACCCGATCCGCTTCTGTGGGCGGGTCGAGAAATCGAGTCGGTAGTCGAGCCCGAAGGCACCATAGATGTACGCG
>CAYFXF010000022.1:0-26128 GCA_964347085.1 uncultured Gemmatimonadota bacterium
GGCGCCAGGTCGCGGCGCGGGTCGTGGGCCTGCATGAACGCTTCACCCTGACCGTTGCGCAGCACACCTCCTTCTCCACGCACGGCCTCTGAGATCAAGAAGGCATGCTCCTCCGCCGGATAGAGAGCGGTGGGGTGAAACTGAATGAACTCCAGGTTCGCTACGGCTGCGCCCGCCCGGTAGCCGAGCGCGACTCCGTCGCCTGTGGCGATCCCCGGGTTCGTCGTGTGGCGATAGATGGCAGCGCCGCCGCCCGCGGCGAGCATGGTCGACCGCGCCCGCACCTCGGCCGGGCGGGCCGACTCCACATCCAACACCAAGGCGCCCGCGCAGCGACGTCGACCGTGCAGACACTCGATGCGCAACGCCAGAGCCATGTGATGCTCCAGCACTCGGATCCGCGGGTGATCCGCCACCGCGCGGTCGAGGGCGTCCTCGATCGCCGCGCCGGTGTGGTCCCGGCTATGGACGATCCGCGCGTGCGAATGGCCGCCCTCGATCCCCAGGTCCAGCGAGTCGCCGCTGCGCGAGAAGCGGACACCCCAGTCGATGAGATCCGTCACCGCATCCGGCCCACTCCGCACCAGCAATTCGACCCGATCCCGGTGACAGAGCCCCGCGCCCGCCAGCAGCGTATCCTCCACATGGCGTTGGAAGGAATCGACCCGATCGATCACGGCGGCGATGCCGCCCTGCGCGTAGTTGGTGTTCGAATCCAGGCGGTCTTTCTTCGTCACCAAGACCACTTCGGCGTGCTCAGCCACCCGCAGTGCGAAGGTCAAACCGGCGATCCCGCTGCCGATGACCAGAATGTCAGCATCCAGGTGCGTCACGTTTGCCGACCACCTGCGGTTGAAGCCGCCAGCAGGTCACCGATCAGCGACTCTATCTCTTGCTGCCCCGCCTCCCATACCACCTGCTGCAACGGCACCCAGATCTCGCATTCCGGCGGCAGTGCCGGAGCCAGCTTGACCGCGTCCTTCAGCGTCGTCACGATCGGCCCTTCCCTCGCCTGCCGCGCTATCCAGTTGATCTCGCCCTCCGAATAACGGTGGTGATCCGGGAACGAGCGCCAGTTGGCGATCGGCATGCCCGCCGCGTCGAGCTGCGCCCTCACCAGATCAGGCCTGGCCACGCCGGCCAGCGCCAACGCCGAGCTGAAACCCGCGAGCGCTCGCGGCTCACCGAGCAGCTGGCGTCGCGCGTCGAGCCGCGCCAGGCCGGCGAGCCCCAGGTAGGCCAACGCCTGCGCGGACCTCGGCCAAGAATCCGCCAGCACCCCAACCAGTTTCGTCGCCTCGGACGCCGACGCAACCTTACGGGTCACAGCGACGAGGGTGGCACGTTCCAGGGCGGCGGGTGGCTCGCGCCAGCGACCGCGGGGCAGGAGCCGCGGCCGCTTTTCCCAGTCCTCGGCCGCGATCAGCACCACATGCGCGTGGGCGCGAATCGCCCGATGCTGGAAAGCGTCGTCCAGAATGGCAACCGCCGCACCTTCGGCATGCGCGGCCCGCACACCCTCGGCCCGTCGGGGCGACACGATCACCGGGACCGAGGGGTTGAGCAGGCGGTGAACCTCGACCTCATCGCTGCCGTAGCCGCGCAGGACCACCGCCGCCCGGCTCATCTCCTCAGCCAGCCGGCCGGCGAACCAGGCCGCGATCGGCGTTTTCCCTGCCCCGCCGACCGTGAGGTTGCCGATTCCGAGCGTTGGGATCGGCGGGGTCGTCGAGCCGAACAGACCGCGCTCGTACGCCCAGGCCCGCCCGGTGATGGCGAGCCGGTAGGCCCACTCGGCCGGAGTGAGGAGCGCTGAGACAAGGCGCAGCCTGAGGCTCGACGGACCTCCACGCTGCCACAGCCGGCGTTGCCAATCGCGCATCGTCTGAACGGCGGCCCCTCAGCCGTCGACGGCCGCTTTCAGGCGGTTCATCAGCGACTCCAATCGCTCCGCCTCGGCGGCCAACTCAACGCTCCCGACGTCCGGCGCGACGTATTGCGGGGCGCCTACGGCCACATTCACGCGTGCGAACGGTTTGGGCACCATAAAACGGTCCCACCCTTCCACCCACCAGGTGGGCCCTCCGCCTGCCATCACCGGGATCACCGGCGTGCCGGCGAGCCGAGCCGCCTGCAGGGCGCCCGGCTTGAACCTCTCGCGCGGCCCCTGCGGCCCGTCCGGCGTGATGGCGAGCGACTGCCCGGCTTCCAGTCTTCTCACCAGCTCGCGCAACGCTGAGGCACCGCCACGCGTGCTCGACCCGCGGACCGCGTCAAACCCGATCCCACGCCCCAGACGGGTCAGATACTCGCCGTCCCGGTGCTGGCTCACCAGCATCACGATACCCTGCGCGCGAAAGAGATAGAGGAGCGGGAGGAGGCGTCCGTGCCAGGTGACGAACACGACCGGCTGACCCGCTCGCCAGGTTGCATCCAAGTGCTCGCCGCCGACGACGTCGAAGCGGAGTGTCGCGTACAGCCCGCGGAACAGCCCTGGTCCGAGAGACCCGGTCAGCGCCAGCGCAATCCTCGCTTTCCCGCTCACGCCGCCGCGACCAGCTCGGCCGCCAGCTCCGCCACTCGGTCCGGAGCCCCCGGCTCGCCGAGGAGTCCTCGTACCTCTCGCAGCGCCTCGAGCATGGCCTGCCGCTCGGCCGACTCCGCGTCCAGGAGGGGCAGCAGCTCACCGGCGATCCGCTCGATCGGCAGCTGCTGCACGAACTCCGGCACGATGCGCCCGCCGGCCAGCAGGTTCACCATTCCGACGCTCGCGACCCGAATCAACCGCCGAGCCAGCCAATATGTCAGCGGATGCACGCGGTGCGCGATCACGAGCGGCGTCCCCTGCAGCGCTGCCTCCACGGTCGTGGTGCCCGACTTGGCCAGCACCGCGGTCGCCGCGCTCAGCACGCGAGCCGAGCTCGGGACAAGCGGCAGGCCCCCGGCTGCCCGATAGTGAGAGCGTGGGACACCGGGGGCCGTTGAGACCACGACCTGGATCCCGCTCCGCCGCCTCTCCACCTCGCGCGCGACCGCGAGGAAGGGACCGAGCAGGCGCTCCACCTCCTGGGGTCGCGAGCCGGGGAGCAACCCGAGCAGAGGCCGGTTCGGATCGACGCCCAGGGCAGCTCGGGCCTGGCTGGGCGTTTCCCGGCTCCCCAGGCCGTCCAGTAGGGGGTGCCCCACAAAGACGGCCTGGACGCCAAATTCGCGCAAGAAAGGCTCTTCCTGGGGGAAAACCACGGCCACGCGGTCGGCGTACTGGGCCAACCGCCGGGCGCGGCCGGGCCGCCAGGCCCAGACCTGGGGCGCGATGTAGTAGAGCACGGGGATGCCGCGGCGACGGGCCTCGCGGCTCAGCCAGAGGTTGAACCCCGGGTAGTCGATGGGGATCACCAGGTCGGGAGGCCGATCGCGCAGCAGGCGACGGACCTGTCGCCTCAGCGCGAGGAGGAACGGGAGTCGCGAGGCGATCTCGGCGAAACCCATGACCGCCAGGCGGTCGAACTGAGCGATCGGGCGCACGGCCTCTGCCGCCATGCGCGGGCCGGCGAGCCCCAGCAGCTCCGCCTCCGGGAAGCGCTGGCGCAGCGCCCCGGCGAGAGCGGCGCCGTGCAGATCCCCTGAAGCCTCACCGGCCGAGAGGAGGATTCGGGGCTCAGCCACGCGAGCCCAGATACCAGATGGCGAAGAGCACGATTGCCAGGAGGATCAACAGGGTGCGGGTTCGCATCCCCCTTCGCTCGCTGGCCCCGTGCACCTTCCGGTCACGCCGGATGCGAATCAAGGACATGTCGCTGGTGCCTCTCGATACGTTCGACGATCTGCAGCGCCACGTCGAGGGCCTCACGACCCTCCTGTGCGCTCACCGCCACGGGCGCTTCGCGTCGCACGGCGCGCGCGAAGGCTTGAAGCTCGAGCCGTAAGGGTTCAAGCCCGTCGGCGCGCAGCCGGACGTGCTCGATGAACTCGCCGAGTTCGAGCGGCTGATCGGGCCGGAGCTGCGTGCGTTTGCGGCGATAGAACTCGCCGCTGCCGCTCCCCAGATCTAGGCTCACGTAGCCGCTGGGTTGGAAGAAGCGGATCTTGCGCTGCCGCTGGATGGAGACGCGGCTGGCCGTGATGTTGGCCACGGCACCGCCGGCGAACTCGAGCCGCGCGTTGGCGATGTCGACGCTGCCGCTGATGACGGAGACGCCCACGGCCCGCACGTCGACCACGGGCTCGTGAACCAGGCTGAGGATTAGGTCGATGTCGTGGATCATCAGATCGAGCACGACGGGCACGTCGGTTCCGCGCGGTGCGAACGGTGCCAGACGATGGCACTCGACGAAGAGCGGGTTCTCCAGGTAGGGTTCGCAGGCCCGCACCGCGCCGTTGAAACGCTCGATGTGGCCGACCTGAATGATTCGGTCGCCCGCCTCGGCCAGCCGGATCAGCTCATCCGCCTCAGCGGTCGTAGCGGTGATCGGCTTCTCGATCAGCAGGTCGCAGCCGTGCTCGAGAGCGGCCCGGCCCACCTCGAAGTGGCTGGCGGTCGGCACGGCGATGGTCACCGCCTGTGCGTCAACCGACAGGCTGTCGAGGTCGGGGTAGGCCGTGGTGCCCAGCTCGTCGGCCACGGCTTGGGCGCGAGCTCCGTCGGTGTCGTAGACGCCGATCAGCCGCGCCTCGTCCAGCTCGTTCAGCAGCCGGGCGTGGTGAAAGCCGAGGCTTCCGACTCCCAGTACGCCGATGGTGACGGGGTTCAATGAACCGTCAGACGGTGACGCCGCGTTCGCTCGATTCGATGAAGGCCAACAGCCGCTCGACCTCATCGCTGAGTCCGCCACGCGAACGCAGCTCCGCGATCGCCTGGCTCAGGTTGAGCTGGGAGTTGAACAACAGGCGGTAAGCCCGCTTCAGCGCCAGCTTCGTCTCGGGCGAGAACCCGCGCCGTTCCAGGCCGACCGTATTCAGCCCATACAGCTTGAGCGGGTTCCCGGCCGCGCGCGTGTAGGGCGGCACGTCCTTCGGGACCCGTGAGGCGCCACCGATGAAGGCGTAGGCCCCGACCCGAACGAACTGGTGAATGGCGCTGAGGCCGCCGATCGTCGCCCAGTCTTCGATCGTCACGTGGCCGCCCATCTGTACGCCGTTGGCGATGATCACGTGGTCGCCGATGCGCGAGTCGTGCGGCACGTGCGAGTAGGCCATCAGCAGGCACCCGCTGCCCACGATCGTCGCGCCCGAAGCGCGCGTTCCACGATTCAGGGTGGCGAACTCGCGGATCGTCGTCCCGTCGCCCACGATCAGCAGCGTCTCTTCACCCTCGAACTTCACGTCCTGCGGGTCGGTCCCCAGCACCGCGCCTTTGGCGATAAAGCAGTCGCGTCCGACCCGCGTGTCCCGCTCGATGTAGGCGTGCGGTCCGATCAAGCTGCCCGGTCCGATCTCCACGTTCGGGCCGATGATCGCGTACGCTCCGATCTTCACGCCGCTGCCCAGCTTGGCGCCGGGGTCGAGAATTGCGGTCGAGTGAACCTGAGGAGCTGCTTCGTGCCCGCGGCCCGCCACCGTTGGTGTCGTCATCGGTCTACCACCTGCGCCATCATCTCCGCCTCCGCAACCACGGTCCCATCCACGCGCCCAACTCCTTTCATCCGGCAGACCTGTCTGCGCATCTGCACCATGCGCAGCTCGAAGACCAGCTGGTCGCCCGGAGTCACCGGCCGTCGGAACTTCACCTTATCCAACGACATGAAGTACACAATCTTGTCTTCCGGGTTCTCTACCGTGTCCATGAGCAGCAGCCCACCGACCTGTGCCATCGCCTCGATGATCAGGACGCCGGGCATGATGGGCAGACCTGGGAAGTGTCCCACGAAAAACGGTTCGTTGATCGTGACGTTCTTGATCCCCACGATTCGCTCGCCGTGCTCGTACTCGATCACCCGGTCGACGAGCAAGAATGGGTAGCGGTGAGGTAGAATTTGGAAGATCTGAGTGATGTCCACCAGACGAGCTGCTTTCTGCCGTCGTGACCTTTCGGCGATGGCGCGCGCCAGCGCGACGTTGCCCCGGTGACCTGGCCGTTCCGCTACGATCTGCGCCTGCACTCGTTCGCCCAGTAGCGCCAAATCACCGACCAGGTCGAGGATCTTATGCCGGACGAACTCGTCTTCGTAGCGCAGTTCAATGCCTTCGTAGAGGCCCTCCGCTGTGAGCACTACCGTGTTCGTGGTGTCGGCCCCATGGGCCAGGCCGGCGGCTCGGAGACCGTCCGCGTCGGCGAGGAAGCCGAACGTGCGTGCCGGCCCAATCTGTTCGCGGAACAGCTCGGGCCCAATCTCATAGGAGCCGTGTTGACGACCGATGAGTGGATGCTCGAATTCGATCGACGCCGAGACGATGTACCGCTCGTCCGGGAACACCGCGTAACGAGCGTCGCCCTCCTCGACGACAAACGGTGTCATACACTTCCAGACCGCCGCCTCCGAGTTCTGCGTCTCGATGCCCGCTGAGAGCAGAAGCTCAGTGAAGGGCGCCGAGCTGCCGTCTACCGCCGGTGGTTCCTCAGCGTCGAGCTCCACGACGAGGTTGTCGATCTCCAGCGCGGCCACCGCCGCCAGCAGGTGCTCGACGGTCCGGACCCGCACGCCGTCTCCCGCCAGCACCGTCCCACGCTCGACCTCGGCGACCTGGGCCACGCGGGCGGCCACCTGGGGCGCCTCGGGCAGGTCGGAACGGCGAAACACGATACCATGGTCTGCGGGAGCGGGGCGGAGGGCCATCTTCACCTCCGCGGCCGTGTGCAGCCCCGCGCCGTTCGTCTCCACGACGCGCGCTAGGGTCTGCTGTCTCGGCGCCATGCTCCTCCTACTCGCACACAATTCGCTGCTAATCGAGCTCGGCCGGGCCGGCACCCAACCGTTTCTCTAGGCGCTGCAAGCGCCGCATCACGTCCGGTAACTTAAGAAACGCCGCGTTTGCCCGCATCACCCGCTTCAGGGGCCGGGCCGGGTGACCGAACCAGGTCTCGCCAGCGGGCACGTCCTGGCTCACGCCGGCCTGGGCCGCCACCCTCGCTCCGTCTCCCACCTTGAGGTGTCCGATAATCCCGACCTGGCCGGCCAGGGCCACGCCGTCTCCCACCATCGTGCTGCCGGCGATGCCTACCTGCGCCACGATGAGGCAGTTGCGACCAATCCTCACGTTGTGGGCGATGTGGACCAGGTTGTCGATCTTGGTGCCGGCGCCGATGCGCGTCTCGCCGACCGAGCCCCGGTCGATGCAGCTGTTGGCACCAACCTCGACGTCGTCCTCGATCACGCAGCGGCCGACCTGCGGGATCTTGCGGTGCCGACCGTCCTGGAAGACGTAGCCGTAGCCGTCCACACCGAGCCGCGCGCCGCTGTGGATGATGCAGCGGGCGCCGACCTCCGTGCCCGAATACAATGTGACCTGGTCCTTGAGCTCCGTCTGGGCGCCGATCCGACAGCCATCACCGACCCTGCAATGCGCGCCCACCCGCGCGCCGTCAGCAAGTTCGACCTGCGCGCCGACGACCGAGTACGGCCCCACTGTGACTCCCTCCCCTAGCTTCACTCCCGTCCCGAGCACGGCTGTCGCCGCGATCCCGGGCGGCAGCGACTTCTCGGGATAGAGCAGAGCCAGCGTGTCGGCCAGCGCCTGATGGGCGTCGTCCACCCAGAGCAGCGCGGCAGCGGACGAAGTCGGTTCGAGGCTGCCCACGTTTCGGCCCACGATGACCGCGGCTGCGCGAGTCGCATTCAGAAACGGCAGGTACTTGCGTCTGGCGAGAAAGGTCACGTCCTCGCTGCCCGCCGTCTCCAGGGGTGCCGCCCCCTTTATCACCGTATGCGCGGCACCCTGCAGCTCGGCACCCAGGTGCTGCGCGAGCTTCTCGGTCGTTACGCTGCTGCTCATAGCTACGTCCCTCTCACCCCTACGGTTGCCGCCTCCGGAAACGACAGAAACCGCGCCCACGGTCTCGCTTGGACCGTGGGCGCGAGAGGCGGGTTCTCATGGCGCCGAGCCCGGAAGTCAGTTCGGGGAACCTCCCGGGGCAACCCCCTGCTCTTTCAGGCGCTGGACGACAAGATCGGTGATGTCCAACGCGGTATCGGCGGCGATCAACGCGCCGGCCGCCGCGTCGAAGATCATCGTGTAGTTCAGCTCATCTCGAATCTCGGTGAGCGTCTTGGTGATCCTCTCGTAGATCGGCGCCACCAGTTCCTGTTGCCGCCGCTGGGCGACCTGCTGCAGGTCATTCACCCGTTGCTCGTACTCCAGGCGCTTTTGCAGGATCTCCTGCTGGCGCTGCTGGCGTGCCTCGGGGGAGAGCATCACCTGCTGCTGTTCGTACGTGGAGATCATCTCCTGCAGCGAGTCCGCCAGCACTTGAACCTCGCTGCGCCAACGTGCCATCTCGCGATCGAAGGTCACCTGCGCCTCTGATGCGCCGGGCGTTTGCGCGATGATGTCGTTCGAGTTGATGTAGGCGAGGCGCGTCTCCGAGCCCTGCGGCATGTCGGCACGGTTGTAGCCGAGCAGCGCCACCATCGTTGCCGCCAGTACGGCACCCATTCTGTAGCTCACTACCCCTACTCTCCTCTCGATTGGTGTCGCCGGCTCCTGGCCCGGGTCGGGGCGCACCGGGCGACCACGGCGAACGACCTATGCCTTTGAGTCCTTCAAGCCCCTGCTAAAATATCTGGCCGAACCGGACATGCAGCCGCCAGCCCGGATCCGGGCGACCCAACGCATCGCGGGCGTCCAGCCCGTAGGCGTAATCGAGCCCCAGCGGCCCGACCGGCGTGATCAGGCTCACGCCCACGCCGACCCCACGAAACAGGTCCGTGGGGTTGAAGCCGGAGAAGCGCTCCCAGACGTTGCCGGCGTCGTAGAACGCGTTGATGAAGAAGCTGCCGCTCAGGCTCAGCCCCAGGTTGGCGTAGAGCGCGAAGTACGACTCACCCACCCGGTCCAGCCGGCTGAAGCCCGGCATGTCCCTGGGCACGTGGCCCGAAGGGGTGATCGTCAGCTCCTCGTAGCCACGCAGCGGCGGCCCGTACTGGACCCCGCCCATGAAGAAACGCTCGAGGAAGAAGGGATTGTCACCCTGAATCGAGCCTCCTTTGACACTCAACCCCAGCGCCAGATCGATCGGGGTCTTCGTCGGATCCGACCGTAAGCGCGCGATCGGCGTATACCACTCGCTCTCGAAGGTGAGTTTGCGATAGTCGCCGTCGCCGCCCAAGGGACCACCGGTAAACTCGAGCGAGATCGAGTTGCGGCTGCCGCCCGTCGGAAAGAGCGGATGGTTGCGCGTGTCGCGCGAAAGGCGCAGCTCGGCCGAAGAGCGCGTGCCGATGTTCAGGAGCTCTCGCTGCTCGAGGTCCAGCTCTTCCTCGTTCGAGTCGTATTCGTCTCGGAACAGCGAGTAGCGGAGCGAGACCCGCGTCCAGCGCGATCCGAACAGCGGGGTGCCGAGCACCATGCTGCCGCCGGTCTGGCGGCGGCGACCGAGGCCCACGAAGCTGAACCGGTCGCGCGAGCTGCGCAAACTGACTCCGAACGAGTTGCGGCTGCCGAGCACGGATGGATCGTTGTACCCCAACTCCACGTCATTGGTGCGGCTGCCGAACAGCCAGCGGAAGCGACCCGTCTTTGCCTGCCCGAACAGATTGGGCTGCTCGTAGCCGATGAATCCGGCGACCCCGGTGGTCTGCGACAGCGAGGCGCCGAAATTTATGTTTCCCGTCTGCTTCTCTTTGACCTTGAGGCTTACGTTGATGTTGCCTTCCTGATTAGGACGAACATCCAGTGCCTCGTCCGGTGGTAACGGCTCGAAGAAGCCCAGCCCCTGAACGGTCTGATAGCTGCTGACGATCCGCTCGTCCGCATAGACGTCGCCGGGGAGCAGCGTTATCCGGTCGCGGATCACCCGTTCGTGGGTCGTCGTGTTCCCACGAATGTCCACCAAGTTGATGTAGGCCTGCTCGTTCTCCTGGATGCTCCACTTCAGGCGCACCCGCGGCTCCCCGTCTTCTCCTTCTGGCAAGCGCTCGACGATCGGATCGATCTTGGCGTACAGGAAACCGGCGTTGCGGTAAAGCTGTTGCACGTCGTCGGTAGACTCGCGCCACTGACGCGCGTTGAACACGGGGTCGCGCCCGGCGTCACCGTCGCCACCCACGAGAGGTAGCCGCGCGAGCAGCGACCGGCTGCGTGGATTGAAGCGCGCTTCCAGGAACTCTGTCGGGAAAAAGCTGTTGCCCTCGACCTGGAAATCGGCGATCCGGTACTGGGGGCCCTCCTCCACACGGATGACCAGCTTGGTCTTGCCCGTCTCGGGGTTGACAATCAGGGTGTCGCCAAGCACCCGGAAATCGAGGAAGCCCCTGCTGGCGTAGTAGTCGGCGATGTTGACCTCGCGGTCCTGCCGATAGTCGTCCTCCCGGAACTCGCCCGTCTTCCACCAGAGGAAACCCTCCGGTTTGACCTTCATCGCCGACCTGACTTCCCCATCCTTCACCCGCTCGTTGCCCTCAAGGTCGACCCCGGCCACGACCAGACGGCGCCCCTCGTCGACCCGAAAGATCAAGCGGTACTCACCCGGTCGATCGGTCGCGACCAGCGATGTATCGATCTCGGCGCGCACAAACCCTTTCGCGGCCAGCTCCTTGCGGATCTCGCGGTCAGTCCGGTGGATCTTCGCCGGGCTGAGCGGCGACTTGGGCCGCAAGCCGACGCTGTCGCGGATGGCGCCGGCCCCGACGTGACTCAGGCCCTGGAAGCTGAATGCTGTGATGTAGGGCCGCTCGACGACCTCCACCAGCAGGGTTACCGAGCCGGTCAGGTCCTCGAGTGCATAGACTCGGATGTCGTCGTATTCGCCGGTGGCGTACAGCCGCTGCACGCCGCGCTGTACGTTGCGGATCGTGACGGTATCGCCGGGCCGTATCCCGAGGTCGGACAGGACGACGGGCGTCGCCTGACGGAGGTTCCCCGTAACCCGGATGGAGTCGACCGGCACGCTGGCGGTCTGAGCCGCCGGCTGGGCTGACAGCGGTGCGGCCCTCGTGCCACAGCAGACGAGGGCCGCGATCAGCAGGGAGCGAAGCGGAATCCTCACGTCGTAAACGACGAGGAGGAGAGCACCCGGAACTCGAGACGCTCTCCGTCCGCGGCCACATCCACCTCGATCAGGTCGCCCGGCGCCAGCTCGGCCATGAGGATCTTCTCCGAGAGCGGGTCCTCGAGATATCGCTGGATGGCCCGCTTCAGCGGCCGTGCCCCGTAGGTGGCGTCATAGCCGTGCTCGACGAGGAACTCGACGGCGGGGCTGGTGAGCTGCAGCTTCAGCTCTTCCTCCTCCAGGCGCGCCTGCACGTCCCGCATCAGCACGCCCACGATCTCGCGAATGTGATCACGAGTGAGCGGGTGGAAGACGATCGTATCGTCAAGACGATTGAGGAACTCGGGGTTGAAGACCTTCTGGATCTCGTCCTTAACCCGCTCGGCCATCTCCTCGTAGCTCGTCTGCGCGTCCTGGGTGTGGAACCCGAGGCCGCTACCGCCCTTGGCGATATCCCTCGCACCCACGTTCGACGTCATGATGAGGATCGTGTTCTTGAAGTCGATCACCCGCCCGTAGTTGTCGGTGATTCGACCGTCGTCAAGGATCTGCAGCAGGATATTGAACACATCCGGGTGCGCTTTTTCGATCTCATCGAACAGCACAACGCTGTACGGCTTGTGTCGAACCGCCTTGGTCAGCGTGCCGCTGTCCTCGTACCCGACATAACCTGGCGGCGCACCAATCAGCCGGCTGACGGAGAACTTCTCCATGTACTCCGACATGTCGACGCGGATCAGTGCGTTCTCGTCGGCGAACAGGAAGCGGGCGAGCGCGCGGGCCAGCTCCGTCTTCCCGACCCCGGTCGGGCCGCTGAAGATGAAAGAGCCGATGGGGCGCTTCGGGTCTTTGAGCCCCGCACGGCTGCGGCGTATGGCGCGGCTGATCCCTGTGATCGCCTCGTCCTGCCCGATCACGTACTTGTGGAGCTCTTCCTCCATTCGCATCAGGCGATCGGTCTCGCCCTCTTGCAGCCGCGTGACCGGAATACCGGTCCAGCGCGAGACGATGAAGGACACGTCGTCTTCGCTGATCTCGGGTCGGAAGGTGCGCCGTTCCTCTTCCCATTCCTCGCGCCGGCGGCGGATCTCGGCTTGCAGCTCGCGCTCTCTGTCGCGCAGTTCGGCCGCCCGCTCGAAGTCCTGTTCGCGGATCGCTCCATCTTTGAGTTCACCGATTCGCTTGAGGTTCTCCTGCAGGTCGGCCACTTCGGGCGGCGGCACCTGCGTTGAAAGATGCACCCTCGCGCAGGCCTCATCGATCACATCGATCGCTTTGTCCGGCAGGTGACGATCGGTGATGTACCGATCGGACAACCGGGCCGCGGAGATCAGCGTGACCTCCGGCAAGGCCACTTTGTGGTGGTCCTCGTACCGGTTCTTCAGGCCTTCCAGGATCTCGATCGTCTCTTCCACAGTGGGAGGGTCCACCATGACCGTCTGGAAGCGGCGCTCCAGCGCCCCGTCCTTTTCGATATACTTGCGATACTCGTTCAGCGTCGAGGCGCCGATGCACTGCAACTCGCCGCGCGCCAGCGCCGGCTTCAACATATTCGACGCATCGATCGCCCCCTCGGCGGCCCCGGCCCCGACCAGCGTGTGCACCTCGTCAATGAACAGTATCACGTCACGGTTCTGGGCGATCTCGTTCATCACCGCCTTAAGGCGCTCTTCGAACTGCCCTCGGTACTTGGTGCCGGCGATCACCGCTGCCATGTCGAGGGCGAGCACCCGATGACCTTTCAGACTGTCGGCGACCTCGCCACGCGAGATGAGCTGCGCCAACCCCTCGACGATCGCCGTCTTGCCAACGCCGGGCTCGCCGATCAACACCGGGTTGTTCTTCTTGCGACGCGAGAGGATCTCCATGACGCGCTCGATCTCCTTCTCACGCCCGATCGTGGGGTCAAGCTCGCCGCGACGCGCCAGATCGGTAAGGTCGCGACAGAAGTGATCCAGCGCCGGGGTCTTCGACTTCTTCTCCTTGGGGCTCGCCGTGCCCGCAGCGCTGCTGCCCGGGCTCGGCATCTCGGTGCCGAGCAGCTTCAGCGTCTGCTCTCGTGCCTGCTCCAGGCTGACGCCCACCGACTCCAGCACCTGGGCCGCGACCCCCTTCTCCTCGCGCAGCAAACCGAGCAACAGGTGCTCCGTGCCCACGTAGCTGTGGCTCATCTCTCGCGCCTCAGCCACGGCGAACTCCAGCACTTTCTTGGCGCGCGACGTGTAGGGGAGCTCGCCCATCGTGGCGCCGGCCTTGCCCTTGCGAACCTGCTCCTCCGTCCGCTCCTGTACCTGCACCAGGTCTACGTTCAGAGCCTCGAGCACCGCCGCCGCCACGCCCTCCCCCTCGCGGATCAGGCCCAGCAGGATATGCTCCGTCCCGACGTAGTCGTGTTGGAGGCGGACCGCCTCCTCCCGGCCCATCGCCAGGACCTTCCGCACGCGATCGGTGAAATTGTAGTTCATCGAACCCTCATCCCTGGCGGGACCTTGTCAAGCGCGCAGGCGTACAGCGTTCACTAATCTAATCCGATTCGGCCGCGGAGGCCTCCGCCTCCGCCAGGGCCGCGCGCACCAGGTGGGCACGCTGGATGTCACGTTCGCTGGCCGAGAGGGTGCCGTCGCTGGCCGCCTCCAGGTGGGCGTTTTGGGCGAAGACCATTGTCCTGTTCAGCACATATACACTGGGCCCAGACATAAGTTTCAGCGACAGGCCGAGACGAACGCCCGATAGCAGGTTCATCAACTCGTCGAAGGCCAGCGAGCGTGCGTGGCGCAGCAAGCCATACGCCCGCCACACTTTGTCCTCGATCACGTTGGGCGCGTCGCGCAGCAACACCGACCGCGCCTGTTGCTCGTATTCGATCACCTGGCCGGCGATCCTCTGCAGGTGATCGATGAGATCTTCCTCGCTCTTGCCGAGCGTGGTCTGATTCGAGACTTGGAACAGGTTGCCCACGACCTCCGAGCCCTCGCCGTACAAGCCGCGGAAGGTGAGCCCCACCTGCGAGATCCCCTGCAAGACCTTATTGATCTCCTTGGTGAGAACCAGGCCGGGCAGGTGAATCAGCACCGACACTCGGAGTCCGGTGCCGCAGTTGGTCGGGCACGAGGTCAGGTGACCGAACTCGTGATGATAGGCGAACGGGAGCTCGCTTCCCAATTCGTCGTCCAGTGTGTCCACCAGATGCCAGGTATGGCGCGGGCTAAAGCCGCTGGTGAGGCCTTGCAGCCGCAAGTGATCCTCTTCGTTGATCATGAGACCCAGGGGCTCGCCGCGGAAAAGTGCCAGCGCGGCCGACGACGGGGCTTCACCGTCCGCGCCACTCACGAGCTCGCGGCTCACCAGATGCCGCTCGAGCAGGAGCTGACGGTCTCGCGCCTCGAGCCCATCGATCTCTACCAGAACCCCGTCCGCCAGCGCCGAGGATCGTTCGAGCACGTCGAGCACGGTCGAGAGGATGGCCGCCCGGTCGGAACCCTTCGCTCGTACCGAGAAGGGGTAGCCCTGCAGGTTACGGGCGATGCGGACGCGGGTCGAGAGGACCACGTCGCTGTGGGGGCCGCTGGCATCCAGCCAGCCAAGCCCGAACTCGGGCATCGCGGAGAATTCGTAGCGTCTCATCCCTCGATCGTGGCCTCCAGCTCGCGTATCTGGTCGCGAATCACGGCGGCGCGCTCGAAGTCCTCCGACTCGACCGCGCGCTGCAGCTTCTGCTTGAGCCCGGCCAGACGCGCGCTGCGGTCGGCCGTTGTCGTGGCCGGCGGCACGTACACCTTCCCCAGGTGATGGGTCGACCCGTGAATCCGGCGCAGGATCCCGCGCAGCTGCGATTCATAACTGGAGTAGCAGTGGGGGCAGCCGAGGCGGCCGCTGCGCCGAAAATCCTCGACCGTCGTATGGCAGTAGCTGCAGGGCCCCGCGACCCCCGCCTCCTCATCGGCCAGCGCCGCCGTGCCCATCTTGGCCAGGAAGTCGGTGAGCGGCAGGTGCTTGCCGGCCACGCCCGTGTCGAGCCCCTTGTCCGCAGCGCAGCTGGGGCAGAGGTGCACCGTGGTCATCTCGTTGTCCACGATCTGCGTGAGGTGAACCTCCGCCTCGTTCTTACCACAATTGTCGCACAGCATTACGGAACCGCCTCATGTTCCGGCATCGACCAGGAGACGGGGTGCAGGCGTCCGTCGTGGAGCCACAGCGCCCGATCGGCCCGCCGGGCCAGCTCCCGGTTATGAGTGACCAGCAGGACCGCAAACTCTCGTTCCTCCCGCAGCTGGAAAAAGAGGTCGTGGAGCCCCGCCGCCGTCTGGTTATCCAGATTACCGGAGGGCTCATCTGCCAGCAGGAGGAGTGGGTCGTTGGCCAGCGCCCGGGCCACCGCCACGCGCTGCCGCTCTCCCCCCGAGAGTTGAGGAGGCTTGTGGCCGCCCCGCCGCTCCAGCCCCACCGCTCGGAGCAAGTCCTGGGCCCGGGTCCGGGCCCGCGGCATCTCCGTACCCCTAATCAAGAGAGGCATCATAATATTCTCAAGCGCGCTGAACTCCCGCAACAGGTGGTGGAACTGGAAGATGAAGCCAATGCGGCGGTTGCGGATCCTGGCCAGCTGCCGCTCGTCGAGGTCCGAGAGGCGCTGGCCGTCGAGGAAGACCGTGCCGCTCGTCGGGCGGTCGAGCCCTCCCAGCAGGTGCAGGAGGGTGCTCTTGCCGGCACCGCTGGCGCCCACCACCGCCACGACCTCGCCGAGCCGCACCTCGATGTCGAGCCGTTTGAGTATCGGCAGCTCCGAGCCGTCGCTGTCTAGGAAGGACTTGCTCAGCGCATCGCCGACCAGGATCCGGTCGGCAGGACCGCCGTCCCTCGCCACCGGGCTACTCATGGCGGATCGCCTCCACCGGTGTGAGCTGCGCGGCCTGGCGCGAGGGATAGATCGTCGCCACGAATGAGATGAGCACGCTCAGGATCGCGATCAGACCGAGGTCGAGTGGGTTCAGCGTGATCGGGATGCGGCTGATCAGGTACACGTCGCCGGGCAGCGAGATGAGGCCGAAGTAGTCGATCGCCCAGGCGAGCCCCAGGCCACCCAGCACGCCCAAGGCCGTGCCGGCCACACCGATCGTGAGGCCTTGCAGCATGAACACGCGGAGGATCCCCTGCGCCGTCATGCCCATCGAGCGCAAGATGCCGATCTCCCGGGTCTTGTCCGTCACCACCATGATCAGGGTAGAGACGATGTTGAAGGCGGCGACCAGCACGATGAGCAGGAGGATCAGCGCCATGCCCATCTTCTCGAGCTTGAGCGCGGAGAAGAGGCCCTCGTTCATCTGCTTCCAGTCGCGCAGCGTGTAGGGATAGCCGAGCTGGTCCTCCAGCCGCTCCGCCACGGCGTCGGCCTGCCAGGGATCGCTCACCCAGACCGCCAGGCCGGTCACAGCCTCGTCCAAGCCGAGGAGCTCCTGTGCCGAGGCCAGCGACACGTAGCCCATCTGGTTGTCGTACTCGAACATCCCGCTCTTGAACAGCCCCAGCACCTCGAACTTCTTGAACTTGGGGATGAAGCCTGCCGGGGTGAGCTCGGCCCCATGACCGGAGACCAAGTTCACTGTGTCGCCCGGGTAGACCAGCAGCCGGTCGGCGAGCCGGAATCCGAGCACAATTCCCGGGAGGCCGGACTCGCTGCCCTCGAAATCCCAGTCACCGACGAGGATCTGTTCCGCGAGCCGCGCGACGGCATCCGGGTTCACGCCGCGCAGAGCGACCCCTTGCTGGTAGTTGACGTCCTGAAAGATGAGGGCCTCGGAATAGACGAAGGGTTCCGCGAAAGCGACCGCCGGGTCCTCTCGGGCGAGGGCGAGCGGTGCCTCCCAGCCGTCGAGCCGCAGGCCTTCACCGTAGGCGAGCACCATGATGTGGGGGTTGGTGCCCAGGATCCGGTCGCGGACCTCGCGCTGCAAGCCGGACATCACGCCGACCACGACGATGAGTGCCATGACACCCACGCAGATGCCGCCGATGGCGATGATCGTGATCAGGTTGAGGAAGCGCGAAGCGCTGCGCGCCGCCAGGTACCGTAAGGCCAGATACAGTTCCAGCGGCATCGTCTCACTCCGACCTCAGCGTGGGGAAGAGGATGACCTCGCGGATCGAGGCGTTGTCGGTGAGCACCATCACCAGGCGATCGATTCCCAGGCCCATCCCCCCGGTCGGCGGCATCCCGTATTCCAGGGCGGTGAGAAAGTCCTCGTCGATCTGGTGCGCCTCCTCCCAGCCCTCCTCGCGCATGCGCACCTGCGCTTCGAAGCGCTGCCGCTGCTCAACGGGGTCGTTGAGCTCGCTGAAGGCGTTCGCGACCTCACGCCCCGCGATATAGACCTCGAAGCGCTCGGTGAGCGTCAGATCGCCGTCGCGTTTGTGCTTGGCCAGCGGGCTGAGCTCAACCGGGTAGTCGTAGATGATGACGGGCCCGACCAGCGCCTCTTCCACGCGCGTCTTGAACAGACCGTCGAGCAGCGCCGCCCGGGTCTTACTCTCCGCCTGCTCCACGCCTGCCTCGAGCGCGGCCTCCCGCAGCCGCTCACCCTCGAGCTCGGATGCCGCTAGCCTGCCGTACTTCTCGAGCGCTGCGTACCAGCTCAGCCGTGGCCAGGGCGGCTCGAAACCGAGCTCGCTCCCCTGATAGGTCAGCCGGCTCGAGCCGTTCACTTCGGCCACGACGTGATGCAGCAAGCCCTCGGTTAGCTCCATCATGTCGTTATAATCGGCGTAGGCCTGATAGAGCTCTAGCATCGAGAATTCGGGGTTGTGCGTGCGGTCGATCCCCTCGTTGCGGAACACCTTGCCGATCTCGTACACGCGTTCCAACCCGCCCACGATCAGCCGCTTCAGATAAAGCTCGTCGGCGATTCGCAAGTAGAGCTCGGTCTCCAGCGCCCGGTGATAGGTCTTGAACGGCTGCGCCGTGGCGCCGCCGTAGATCGGCTGCAGCACAGGGGTCTCCACCTCGAGGAAGCCTCGTCCGTCGAGGTAGCGCCGGATCTCGCGCAGCACGCGGGTGCGGGTGACGAAGAGGTCGCGCACTTCCGGGTGAACGGCCAGGTCGGCGTAGCGCTGGCGGTAGCGGCTCTCGACTTCGGCGAAGCCGCTGTAGACCACGGGGTCATCCGCTTCCCCGCTCTCCTCCTTGCCGTAGGGGAGCGGGCGAACCGTCTTCGTCAGCAGCTTCAGCTCGTCGGCACGCACGGTGATCTCGCCCGTGCGGGTGCGAAACAGCTCGCCCTCGACACCGATCCAATCGCCCAGGTCGAGTAGTTTGGCCAACTCGTACCCGTCCGCGCCCAGCACATCACGCCGCAGGTACACCTGGATCTTGCCGGTCCGATCCTCGAGGTGCGCGAAGGTCGTCTTGCCGTGCGGACGCAGCGACCGTACGCGGCCGGCCAGACGGACTTTGAGCTCAATCTCTTCGCCGACCGCTATGAAGTCGCGGATCGCCGCCGCCGCCGTACCGGTGGGTTCGTAGCGATAGGCGTAGGGCTCGACTCCCAGGTCCCGCAGTCGGCGCAGTTTCTCCTGCCGGGCCTGGATGACGTGCTGAGCTTCCCCCGTCTCGCTCATGTCTGCAACGCCCCGTATCGCTTGAGGTAGCCGATGATGAACGCGTCAAGCTCGCCCTGCATGACGCGCTGCACATCGGACTGCTCGATGTCGGTGCGGTGGTCCTTCACCAGCGTATACGGCTGGAACACGTAAGAGCGAATCTGGTTGCCCCAGGCGATCTCGGTCTTCGCTTCGTCGAGCTTCGCCCGTTCCTTACGCTGCTCCTCCATGGCGCGCTCGTACAGTGCCGCGCGCAGCATCTTCATCGCGGTCTGCTTGTTGCGATGCTGGCTGCGCTCCTGCTGACAGGAGACGACGATCCCGGTCGGCTCGTGCGTGATGCGCACTGCGGAGTCCGTCTTGTTGACGTGCTGACCACCCTTGCCGGAGGCGCGGTAGGTGTCGATGCGAAGATCTTCCGCGCTCACCTCGATCTCCACCGCGTCCTCCACCACGGGGTAGACGAAGACCGACGCGAACGACGTGTGTCGGCGGGACTGTTGGTCGAACGGTGAGATGCGTACGAGCCGGTGCACCCCCTTCTCGGCCTGCAGGTACCCGTAGGCGTACTGGCCGCGGATCTCGAGGGTGACCGACTTGAGGCCAGCCTCCTCGGCCGGCACCAGGTCGAGCACGGCGACCTGATAGCCATGGTTCTCTGCCCAGCGCGTGTACATGCGCATGAGCATCTCCGCCCAATCCGCCGAGTCGGTGCCGCCGGCGCCCGGGTGGATGGTGAGCAGCGCGTCTCGCTCCGAGTCGCTGCCCCGCAGCATGGTGCGGAATTCCAGCGCCTCCACCTCGCCTTCTAGCGCCGCCACCTCGGCCCGGAATTCCCCCTCGATCTCGGGATCCTCCTCGGCCTCGATCAGCTCGCCGAGCTCGTGCAGCTCCGCGGCCCTATGTTCGAGCGCACCCCACGGCTCGACCCAACCCTTGAGCTCGTTCAGCTCCTGCATCACGGCGCGCGCACGCTCGCCGTCCTCCCAGAACGCCGGCGCCGCGCTCTGTTTCTCGAGCTCGGAAATCCGAGTCTGCTTGGCGGTTACGTCAAAGATACCCCCTGAGCTCCTCGATGCGCTCGCGAAGCGCATTGAGGAGATCGAGTTCAGACGCCACAGCCATCGCCGCACCTCGCTGTTTAGAATCTACTGCTGCTGATCGAGATAACCGTCGGTATAGACAAACGATAAGGCCGCCCGCAACGGACGGCCCTCAGTCCCTTCCGCCGACCTTAAAATACCCAAACCGGCCACCCCCGGTCAATCCGACCGCCTCCCCTGGCAACGGCGCTCAGAAGACCTGATTGCCTCGGGCGAGAATCTCGTTGAGGGCCTCCCGGAACCAGGGGGTGCTCCGCGCCACCTCGAGGCCCACCTGCTCGACGTATTCCTGCCAGGACCGCTTGAGCTCCTCGCGAAACAGCTCCTTGAGCCGGCCTTCCCGGATGCCCTGCTCCTGCCGCTCCGGGTGATAGGCGGCCAGGTCGGAGATGAGCGCCCGGGCGAGTCGGCGGGCCCGTGCTTCGCTGTCGACCACGCCGAACGGCGAGCCGGCCCGGTGCGGCACCGCGGCCGGTGGGGGGCTCGGTCGTGCCTCTTCGGGGCGCGCCCCGGCTGCAGCGGGAGTCGCGACGGCCGGAGCCGGTTCCGGTTCGGCTTGCCGTTCGGGCTGCACGTCGAACACGCCGCCGCACACCGAGCAGCGAGCGCGCACGCCTGCCGCCGGTACCTTACGCGGATCGACCCGGAAGACGGTCTTGCACTGAGGACAGGTGACGTTCACTTCTCTCTCTTAGCGGCTTCGGCGCTTGTACCAGGCGTCCGGTCTATGCGGCTGCTGCGCTCACCCTGCCGCCGATCGACCACGAAGATCGAACCCTGCTTCGTTTTCGCGTACGCCTTCATCTCCGTGGCCAGCTCACCCACCTGCGCCGTGTGGGTGAACGAGCGGTGGTGGTTGGTCACGACCCCGATCGACAATGTCATGAGCGGTATGCGATGCAGCTGACCGCGTCGATCCTTGCCCCAGAAAAAGCCGGCCTCCCGATCCTCCTCCACGTACTGATACGGGATCAGCGTGTCAAAGATCGAGATCACCTCGCGGCAGCACAACTCGAACGCGTTGATCGGCACGTTGAAGATGAAGTCGTCTCCACCGATGTGCCCGATGAAACCGGTCGGCGACAGCGCCTTGACCACATCTCTCAGGATCTTCGACACCAGCAGGATCACACGGTCGCCGTGCGAGTAACCGTAGCGGTCGTTGAACTCCTTGAAGCTGTCGATGTCAGCGTAGCAAACTGCGAACTGCTCGCCGGCCGAAAGCCGTGCGGCGATGTCCCGTTCGATCATCGCCGTTCCTGGGAGCCGGGTCGTGGGGTGCACCCCGACATCCCGCTCCGCACGGCGCGCCACTGTGTCGATGCGCAAGAACTTCTCCCGCACGTCCATCCCCTGCGTGAGCAGGTCATCGGCGCCCACCTCCAGGACACGGTCGATGTCTTCGATACGCGGTTCTTCGGACCAGACGATGACCGGGACGATGGCGCTGAACGGGTCGGATTTGAGGTTGGTGATGAGCTGGCAGATTTCGTCGATCTTACCGTCTCCGCCCAGCACCACCAGCGAGGGGTGCCCGCGGTTGACCAGCGCCACGACCTCGGAGCTACTGTGCGCGCGGATCAAATCGGAGGACTCCTCCTCGACGTGGCGCGCCAGAGCCCGCGGGGGGTCGGTTTCGAGAGGAGAGTAGAAGACGATGACTCGAAGCGGCATCTACGACCGACTGAAGAGGACTGGTTCGGATCGCCCAGCTGTCGCGGCAACTTATACCGTCCACCGCTGAACGTCAATTTGCGCGCCCGCCGCCTCAGTCTGCCGGCCGGAGATCGAGCTGTCGGGTCTCCCGGTTGACCGCCAGCACCTGCACGCGCAGCCGGTCTCCCAGTCGGAAGCGTCGGCGTCGGAGCTCACCGACCAGCGTGTGCTCTGCTTCGACATGACGGTAGTAGTCATCCTCCAATCGGCTGACGTGCACGAGCCCTTCCGCCAATACTTCGTCCAGCAGCACGAAGAGACCGAAGGGAACCACCCCGCTGACCGTGCCCTCGAACTCATCACCGAGATGGCGTTCCATGTACTCGATCTTCTTCAACTCGACCGACTCCCGTTCCGCCTCCAGCGCCGCGCGCTCTCTCAGCGATGAATGCGCGGCCAACGTTCGCAGTTGCTCGCGCAGCGACTCGCTGACCGGGCGCCCGTCGATCAGCGCCGTGCGCACGATGCGGTGGACGACCAGGTCCGGGTAGCGGCGGATCGGTGAGGTGAAATGGGCGTAGGCGTGCGAGGCCAGACCGTAGTGGTCGTCGCGCTCGGCGCTGTAGCGCGCTTGCTTCAAGCTGCGGAGGACCAGCATCGACACAACCGCTTCTTCCGGTCGATCCTCCAACTCACTTAACAGCCTCTGCAGCGCCCGGGGCGACGTCTGAGCATGCTTGGGCAGTTTGAACCCCAGCCCGCGCACGAAGTCGCGCAGACTCTCGTAGCGCTCCGGGTCCGGCCGCTCGTGCACTCGGAAGATGAACGGCAGTCCCTTGCGAACCGCGCGGCGCGCCACCGTCTCGTTCGCCAGGATCATGAACTCCTCGATTAGCTCATGCGTCTGGAGCCGCAGCAGCCGCCGTATCTGGGTCGGCTCACCCGCGGCGTTGACCAAGACGCGCGCTTCCGGCAGGTCGAAATCGAGCCCTCCACGCGCCTGGCGCCGCGCGCGCAGGCGCTGCGAGAGGTCGCGCAGTCCTCGCAAAGCGTCGCGCAGCGCCGGCTCGCCCGGCCGTTCACCGTCCAGAATTGCCTGCGCCTCTTCATAGCTCAGCGCACTGCGGCTGCGGATCACACCGGGCACACACTCTGACCTCCGCAGTTCGCCGCTGGGCTCGAACTCGAGGCGGAGCGAGAGCGTGAGCCGGTCCGCCCCCGGTCTGAGCGAGCAGACGTCGCCTGAGAGGACCTCCGGCAGCATGGGCAAGACGCGATCGACCAGGTAAACGCTGGTGCCGCGCCGGAACGCCTCACGGTCGATGGCGGAGCCCTCATGCACATAGTGGCCGACGTCAGCGATGTGCACGCCGACGCGCCAGCGCTCATCGTCCAGCCGCTCGACCGAGAGCGCATCGTCGTGATCTCTGGCATCCTCAGGATCGATTGTGAAGGCGAGCAGGTCGCGGAAGTCGCTGCGGCCCGCGAGCTCCGCGCTCTCCGGACCCGAGGTGTCGAGCGCCGCGGCCTGGGCGGTGACCTCGGCCGGGAACTCGAGGGGCAGCTCGTGCGCGTGGACGATGGCGAGCACGTCCACGCCAGGCTCGCCCGGCTGACCCAACACCTCGACGATCTCGCCAACGGGGTCGAGATGCCCGCTTCCCCAGTCGACGATCTGCGCCACCGCCACCTCACCGTCACGGGCGCCCCCTGCCCGGCGTCCCGGCACGAAGACATCGCGATGCAACGTGCCCTCGCTCGGGACGAGGTACCCGAAGCCCGCCGAGCGGTGAAAGACACCCACGACGCGAGATCGAGCCCGCTCCAGCACCCGCACCACCGCCCCCTCGGGGTTCCGGCCCCGTCGCTGCCGCTCGACGCGAACCGCCACCCGATCGCCCGCGTAGGCGTCGGCCAGGCGCGAGGCCGGGACGAAGACGTCTTCGCCGCCGGCGTCGAGTACCACGAATCCGTGACCCGCGCGCGTGATTTGGAGTCGTCCGACCCCGAGGTTGATGCGCTCCGGCAGCGCGTAGCGCCGGTTCCGAGCCCGGTAGACCTCGCCGGCCGCCTCCATCTCGCGCAGAGTCCGCCTCAGTTCGCCGTAATCGCTCGACTTCACCCGCAGGCCCCGCGCGATGTCTTTCACCCGTGCCGGTCCCCTGGCGTGCTCGCGCAGGAACCGGAGGACCGCGTCACGCTCCATCATCCCCATGTCCCGAGGGCCAAAAAAAAGGCCTTCGAGCTGAAGGCCGGGTCGCCGAGGTTCACACCATCCGCCCTAGAAGATCACCCCGAAGGTCACCTGCACCGCTTCCTCGCCGGCGGCTGAGCTCACGTCGTCGAACCCGCGGCTCAGGTCCAGGTAGAACCAATCGTGCGTCAAACCGAGCCCGAGCGACGCGCCACCGAAGCCGGAGTCGAGAAACGCATACCCCGCGCGCAGGAAGAACTGTTGCGAGACGCCTAGCTCTGACCCGACGAGGACGGCCGGGTCGCCCAGCTCCCGCCATTCGTCCTCAAGATCAAGCGCCAGCGCCAAGGCCAACGGTCGCTCCCGGCTGAGCGAGGAGAGCGGCCGATAGGCGACCCCCACGCGCACGCGGGTCGGCAGCGGATCGTCTTCGGAGGCGCCCGCCAACGCGAACCCCAGGTGACGGACCGAGCCGCCCAGTGAGACGGGGAGGCCGGCCGGCCGATCGTAGACGAGACCCAGATCGACCGCGTGCGTCGTGCTGGTGAACGAACGCTGGTCGGCGCAGACGCCGTCGCAACGGAAGACCAGCTGAATCAACTTGTAGTTGATGCCGGCTTCCAGCGACCCGATCAATCGCGTCGCGAAGCTGAGCAGGAACTCTTGGTTGCGGAAGTTGATCGTGCCGGTCTGACTGCCGTCGACGGCGGTGCTCGCCAACTCGCCGAAATCGACCAAGTAGTAGGTGACGGCGAAGGTGCCGATCGACTTGAGCGGCCAGAGGACCCCGAGCACGTCGCTGCGCGTGTCGAACGCCCCCTCGCTGTGGTTGAACAGCAGGCGGCCGTCCTCAAGCGCGGCCAGCCCGGCCGGGTTCCAGAGCACGAGTTCGCCGGTCCCGCGCAGACTCGTCACAGCTCCGCCCATGCCCGCGGCTCGCGCCCCGATGGGCAGCAAGAGGAACTCGGCACCCTCCGAGGCCGCGCTTCTCCCGCCCGACGCCCCGAGCGACGAGGCGTTCTCCTCGAGCGAAGGCGGGTCCTCCTGCGCTGCCAAAGAAAGCGGCGCCAGCCACAAGAGCACGCCGGCCAAAACGGCGAGTTTAGAAGGACTCGGCTTCATCGATCAGCATGACCGGGATTCCGTCCTCAACATTGTAGCGCAGCCGGCAGGCATGGCACAAGAGGGCGGATTCCTCCTCCCGGTACTCGAGTTCGCCCCGGCACTTCGGGCAGACCAGCACTTCCAACAGCTTCTCGTCCAGCATCTTACCCTCCGGAACCTACTAGTTATCTACAACTTCGCCCCCCGACTGTCCAGCTTTGGCCGGTGGTAGCCGGAAGCCCAACCGCTGCAGGTGACGGCGCTTGCGCGACCAGGCGGCCAACACCTTCACGCGGGTGTCGAGGTAGACGCGGGCGCCGACCAGCGCCTCGATCTTCTGGCGCGACAGCTGGCCGACCTGGCGAATTGCCGAGCCGCCTTGTCCGATGACGATCCCCTTCTGGCTATCGCGCTCGACGTAGATCACGACCGCGATGTAGAGCGGATCCTGGTTCTCGCGGAACTCGTCGACGCGGCAGGTGATGCTGTAGGGCAGCTCGTCGCGGAAGAGCTCCATGCAGGTTTCTCTCACCAGCTCCCCGACAAAGAATCTCAGCGGCTGGGTCGCGGCCTCGTCGGCGGGAAAGAGCGGGGGCGACTGGGGGAGCAGCTCGACGATTCGCTCGAGCAGCTCGTTGAGTCCTTCGCCGCTGAGGGCGGAGATGGCGAGCGCCGGGTAACCCAGCGTCCCGATGTCTCGGCGCAGGCGCTCTACGACGGCCGCGTCGGCGAGGTCGCACTTGTTGAGGGTGACGATCAGCGGCAGCGATCGCGAGCGAGCGAGCTCGACCGTCTCCGCATCGATCAGGGTCTCGGGATCGCTCGCATCGCTGATCTGGACGATTACATCGGCCTCATCGAGGGCGAGCGTGATCGCCCAGCGCATCGCCGCCTGGAGCGGGTAGCGTGGCTCGATCAAGCCGGGCGTGTCGATAAAGAGGATCTGGCAGCGCTCGCGGGTCAGCAGTCCGGCGACGCGTTCCCGGGTGGTCTGCGCTCTGCGGGTGACGATGCTCAAGTGCTGGCCCACCAACGCGTTAAGCAGCGTCGACTTCCCCACATTCGGTCGCCCGGCCAGCGCGACGTAGCCACAGCGGAAAGGTTGGGGCGAGTCCGCCGCCGCGCCCGGCGCTTCGTTTGCTTCTACGCGGCCCATGGGCGTGCAGGATAGCGAAGCCCTGGCGGGACCGCTATGGCGTCGGGCCGCGGGCGGGCGCTGAGAAAGAAGAGACGACGCGCAGGCGGACCTACGCGTCGTCGCTTGGTTTGAAGGCCGGCGGCGCCCTACTCTCCCACGAGCTCGCGCCCGCAGTACCATCGGCGCAGAGGGGCTTAACT
>CAYFXF010000023.1:0-282 GCA_964347085.1 uncultured Gemmatimonadota bacterium
CAGGACTTCACCGTGTTCGGCGGCTCGCTCTCCGAGGCGCACGCGGAGAAGATCTGCAAAGTGATGGACCTGGGGATGAAGGCGGGCTGTCCCGTGATCGGGCTGAACGACTCGGGCGGCGCGCGCATCCAGGAAGGCGTCACCTCGCTGGGTGGGTACGCGGAGATCTTCTGGCGCAACACGCAGGCCTCGGGCGTCATCCCGCAGATCAGCGCCGTGTTGGGGCCGTGCGCGGGCGGCGCCGTCTATTCGCCCGCCATCACCGACTTCATCTACATGGTG
>CAYFXF010000023.1:292-7653 GCA_964347085.1 uncultured Gemmatimonadota bacterium
TGGTGGACGGCAGCTCCTACATGTTTGTCACCGGGCCCGATGTGGTGAAGACAGTCACCCATGAGGAGGTCGATTTCGAGCAGCTGGGCGGGGCCCAGATCCACGGCACGACGTCGGGCGTCGCCCACTTCGTTTGCCCCTCGGAGCCCGAGTGCCTGGAGCGGGTGCGAGACCTCTTCCGTTACATCCCGCAGAACAATATGGAGGAGCCGCCCCGCGGGCCGGCCGACGATCCGCCGGATCGCATGGACGAGGCGCTCCTCGACATCGTGCCCGATAGCCCGAACAAACCCTACGACGTTCACGACGTTATCGCCCGGGTCGTCGATGCCGACAGCTTCTACGAAGTGCACGCCGACTATGCGAAGAACATCGTCGTCGGGTTCGCGCACCTCGGCGGCCATACGGTGGGCATCATCGCCAACCAGCCTGCTGTGCTGGCCGGGGTGCTGCATATCGATAGCTCGCTGAAAGGCGCCCGCTTCGTCCGCTTCTGCGACGCGTTCAACATTCCGCTCGTGACCTTCGAGGACGTTCCCGGCTTCTTGCCGGGTGTGGCACAGGAGCACGGCGGCATCATCAAGCACGGAGCGAAGCTGCTCTACGCCTACTGCGAGGCCACCGTGCCCAAGCTCACGGTGATCCTGCGCAAGGCCTACGGCGGTGCCTATGACGTGATGAGCTCCAAGCACATCCGCGGCGACTTCAACTTCGCCTGGCCGACCGCCGAGATCGCGGTGATGGGTCCGAAGGGAGCAGTTGAGATTCTCTTCCGAAAGCAGATCGCCGAGTCGCAGGACCCGGCGGCCGAGACCGACAAGCTGATCAAGGGTTACGAAGAACAGTTCGCTCACCCGTACATCGCCGCCTCGCGCGGTTACCTGGACGATGTGATCGACCCGCGCCAGACCCGCCCGCGCCTGATCGAGGCGCTGCAGATGACGCGGAACAAACGGGAGCCCGGTCCAGCGCGCAAGCACGGCAACATCCCCCTCTGATGCCCAGGAAGGTCCTGGTCGCCAATCGCGGCGAGATCGCAGTCCGCGTCATCCGCGCCTGCCGTGAGCTCGGCCTGCAGAGCGTCGCCGTCTATTCGCAGGCCGACCGCCTCGCCCCCCACGTCTGGCTCGCCGACGAAGCCTACGAGATCGGGCCGCCGCGCGCGGCCGAGAGCTATCTCTCGATCGTCCGCCTGCTCAACGCCGCGCACCGCTCGGGCTGCGACGCCGTGCATCCCGGCTACGGGTTCCTGGCCGAAAACGCCGACTTCGCGGGCGCCTGCGAGGCGGAGGGCCTCGTCTTCATCGGGCCCAGCGCCGCGACGATCGAGCTGATGGGTGACAAGACGACCGCGCGCCGGGCCATGGAGGCGGCGGGCGTCCCGGTCGTCCCCGGGGTTCTCGAGCCGCTCTCCGATGTGAGGGCGGCGCGCGCAGCCTGCGCAAAGATCGGTTACCCGGTGCTGCTCAAGGCGGCGGCCGGCGGCGGCGGCAAGGGGATGCGGCGTGTGGAGCGGGAGAAGGATCTGGGGCGGGCGTGGGGCGCGGCACAGCGCGAAGCGCAGGCGGCCTTCTCCGACGCACGGATCTACATCGAGAAGTATCTGGAGCGACCGCGACACGTGGAGATTCAGATCCTGGCCGACGCCCTGGGCAACGTGGTTCACCTGGGCGAGCGCGAGTGCTCGATCCAGCGGCGCCACCAGAAACTGATCGAGGAGTCGCCTTCGCCGATCATGACAGCGGAGCTGCGCGAGCGAATGGGTCAGCAAGCGATAGCAGCGGCGCGCTCCGCGGACTATCGCGGCGCCGGGACCGTCGAGTTCCTGGTCGCGGACGGTCAGTTCTACTTCCTCGAGATGAACACGCGGCTGCAGGTGGAGCATCCGGTCACTGAGTTCGTGACGGGCCTCGATCTCGTACATGTACAGCTGCGCATCGCCCGCGGTGAGCCGTTGCCGGTCCCGTCGCTGGAACCCAGGGGCCACGCGATCGAGTGTCGGATCACCGCGGAGGATCCGTTCAACGATTTCCTGCCGGCCGCGGGCCGGGTCGATCACTTGCGGGTGCCGGGAGGAGTCGGCGTTCGCTGGGACGGCGGTATCGTGCAGGGGACGGAGATCGGGCTGCACTACGACTCACTGCTCGCCAAGCTGATCGTGCACGCTTCGGACCGGGCGTCAGCGATCGCGCGCATGGCGCGGGCGCTCGATGAGCTGGTGATCGATGGGGTGACCACCATCGTGCCTTTCCACCGACGCGTGATGGACGAACCGGACTTCCGGGCGGGCAACTTCCATACGGGTTATCTGGATGAGCACCCCGGCTTGATGGGAGCGCCGGCCGACGAGGAGAGCCTCAGAGCGGTCGCCCTGGTCGCGGCCCTGCTCGAAGACCGGCAGCGCCGCAGAGTACGCATCGACACGACCGAGGGGCGCGAGATCGGTTCGAGCGCCTGGCGCTGGCCGCAGGGTGGCTGGCCCGGGCGGGGATGGGGCTCGCGCCGCCAACCTTGACCACCCAGCTCGTCGAGATCGAGAAGATCGTCGCGGGCGGCCTCGGTCTCGCCCGGCGGCCCGACGCGCCCGTCGTGCTCGTGCCGCGCACCGCGGCCGGCGAGCGAGTCGAGGTCGAGATCCAGGATGTCCACGTTGGGTGGACGCGCGGGCGTGCCGTGCGGGTCGTGGAGGCGAGCTCGGCGCGACGTGACCCACCCTGTCCCCACTACGGGGTGTGCGGCGGCTGTCAGCTCCAGCACTTGCGTTATGAGGCACAGCTCGAGGCCAAGTCCGGCATCGTCGCCGAGTCGCTCGCACGCCTCGGTGGTCTCGCCGTGGCACCGCCCGAGGTCGTCGGCTCACCGCGCGAGTTCGAGTACCGCAACCGGGTGACGCTGATCCTGCGGCGGCAGCCGGACGGTGGACTACGCGCCGGTTATCACGCCGATGAAAGGTCGAGCGAGATCATCGACGTGGAGACCTGTCCGCTCGCGGAGCCGGCTCTCAACCGGGTCTGGGCCGCTCTACGAGCCGCCTGGGGACCGGGCGCGGAACGTTTGCCGCGGGGACCCGAGCTGCGCCTCACCTTGCGGGCCACGCTGGAGGGCGCGGTCGGCCTCCTGATCGAAGGCGGGGAGGGGAGGGGTCGACCCGACGAGCTGCTGAGCGGGGTGGAGGGGCTAAGGGCGATCTGGTCGCTGGATCGCAACGGTCGGATCAAATGGCAGGAGGGCTCGCCGACTCTGGTCGAGCGCTGGGGCGACGTGACCCTTGAGGTCGCCGGTCAGCCGTTTCTCCAGGTGAACCGCGACGTCGCGGCGGCGCTTGAGACGTACGTGCTAGCCGAGTGCGGCGCGGTCGACCGCCATCGAGTTGTCGATGCCTACTGCGGTTACGGGCTGCGGGCCATCGAGCTGGCGCGGCGTGGCGCCCGGGCCGTGGGGATCGACACGGACGGCGACGCCCTGGGCGGCGCCCGCTCACGAGCCGCCGAGTTGGGCCTGCGGGTACGCTTCGCCCGCGACCGCGTGGAGCGGCGGCTGGCCCGCGAGCTGCCCGCCTACCTGGTCGTCCTCAACCCTCCGCGTTTCGGCCTGGCCAGGCCGGTGGTGGACGCGCTGTTGCGGCAAGCGCCGGCGCGCGTCGTGTACGTCAGCTGCGATCCCGCGACCCTGGCGCGTGACCTGAAGCGGCTGGGTCCAAGCTTCGAGCTGAGCGCCTGTCGCGCCTTCGACATGTTTCCGCAGACGGCGCACGTGGAGAGCGTGGTGACGCTGGTCCGCCGGCCGCAGGTCGGTTGAGACGTGAAGATCTACCTGTCCGAGTTGAGCATTCGTCGCACGATCCGCGAACGGTCACTGACGCCCTCCGGCCTGCCGGCCTTCGTCACCGGGCTCGGGTTCGCCGGCGTCGAGATCTCCGACCGCACGCTGGCTCGCTTCGATGCGGCAGAGCTCCAGAGGTTTCGCGCCGCCTGCGCCGCACGGGGCTGTGGCTTTGTGCTGGACGTGAGCTGCGACTTGACTTACGAGGGTCCGGAGTCCCAGCGCCGCGAGGTCGAGCACGTGACGCGCATGATCGAGCTTGGCCAGCGCCTGGGTGCCCGCTGTGCGAAGATCTGGCTGGGCGGCCAATCGGTCAGCCTGCAGCGGCTACGCCGACGCAGGCGCGAGGCGGCCCCAGGGTCGCCGAGCAGGGGGAAGCGATCGCCGGGCCCGCTTTCCCGGGCCCTGTCCAGCCGTCCGGTCGCCGGCGTCGCACACGCCCTGCGGCGGCGCCTACCGTCGCGGGTGCCCGGCGCCGAGCTCAAGATCGAGCGTGCCATCACCGCGCTGCGCAAGATCGTGCCGCGGGCCGTCGAGCTCGACGTTCGGCTGGCGATCGAGAACCACTGGGGGGTGAGCAGCCGGCCCGCCAACATCCTGCGAGCGATCGAGGCTGTGGGCTCGCCTTACCTCGGTGTCTGCCCGGACTTTGGGAACCTGCCTCGCGATGTCGATCTCTACCGAGCGCTCCGGCTTCTCGCCTCCCGGACTTTTCTGGTGCACGCAAAGAGCGCCCGCTTCACGCCGGACGGGGAAGAGCGCCAGATCGACTACCGCCGTTGCCTGCGGATTCTTCGCGATCGGGATTATGACGGCGTGATCACGGTGGAGTACCTGGGCGGCGGAGACGAGCTTCTGGGCTCGGCACGCACTCGCGCACTCATCCTGAAGTACTGGTAAGGGCGGCGCAGGTCGGATGGCGGACTGCGGGCGACGGCGCCGCCCGCAGTTTGAGGGGGTGTAAGGCCGTGGCCGTTGAATGGGCCGGGCGCCTAGAGCACTTCGCTCAGGCTCGCCTGGTAGCGACTCTCGTCCAGCGGAACGTACCCGACTTGCGGCACCAACTCGGTCGCGTTGGTCAGATAGTAGCGCACGAACTCCGCCACCTCGGGCCGCTGCATGGCCGACTGCTTCAGGTAGATGAACAGGGGACGGGAGAGCGGCTTGTAGGTCCCGTTCTGTACCGTCTCCGCGCTCGGCGCCGTGCAACCCTCGCCGGCGTCGATGGCGACCAGCTTGAGCTTGTCGGCGTTTTCGGCGTAATAGGCATAGCCGAAGTACCCGAGCGCGTACCTGTCGCCCGAGATCCCCTGGACCAGCACGTTGTCGTCCTCGCTGGCCGTGAAATCGGGTCGGCTCGCGTCCTCCTCACCGACGATCGCTTCGGTGAAGTAGTCGAACGTCCCGGAGTCCGTGCCGGGCCCATACAGCACGATCTCCTCGTCCGGCCACTCGGAGCGTACCTGGCTCCAACGATTGACCTGACTGCCCGGCTCCCATATCCGCCTCAGCTCGTCCACGGTCATGCACGACGCGAAGTCGTTCGCCGGGTTGACCATCACGGCG
Source organism: uncultured Gemmatimonadota bacterium (assembly GCA_964347085.1). Lineage (GTDB taxonomy): Bacteria > Gemmatimonadota > Gemmatimonadetes > Palauibacterales > KS3-K002 > CAYFXF01. The sequence goes on from CAYFXF010000023.1 coordinate 5,681, forward strand.
AGCCCATCGTAGGCGACCGTGACGCTGATCGGCTCGATGCCAGCAACGCGGCACAGCTCGAGCTCGCTCTGCTTGATCGCACGCGACGCGTCGGAGATGTCGGTCTCGCCGGCACAGAACTTCTTGAAGCCGCCGCCCGTGCCCGAGATGCCGACCGTCACTCGCACGCCACGGTTCTCGATCTGGAACTCCTCGGCCACCGCCTCGGTGACCGGAAAGACGGTGCTCGAGCCGTCGATCCGCACCATGCCGGACAAGGCCGCCTCGTTCTCGATCCGGCTCTCGCCGCTGCCGCAAGCGGCAGCGGCCGCGATCAGCCCTGAAAGGGCGACCCTGCCGCTGATTTTCGTGAGTGAGCTTCTCATGATAGCCCGCCCTCTCCTCCGTTGAGTATGAAACTTAGAAATGGAGGTACGACTGAGCTTTGACGGAATACTCGGTATCCCCCTCGCTCGGCGAATAGATGTCGACGTTCACCGCGAACTTGTTGCGCCCGCTGAAGAAGAAAGCCAGCCCCGGCGTGAAGAGCAGGCCGTCGTCGTTGTCGAAATCGGTGTCCGGATCACCCCAGCTAACCCGGCCGACCGGCTCGATCGCTTCCAGGAAGCGCGAGTCCTCGATCGGGAACTTGAAGCTCACGATCCCCTGCGCGGTGAAGAACTTGCTCGGGTCACCCATTGGATCGAGGTTCGTCCAGTTGTCCCCTGCGGTGACACCGGCCTGGATGTGCAACCCCTCGTCGTAGTTCCCGTACTCGACGTCGCCGCCGAAGGCGAAGGCATACTCGTCTTCGCTCGTCTCACCGACTTCCATCACGTAGTCGTGGATCCCGACGTTGGCGCCGATGATCAGATCCTCGACCGGCGTAATCTCAAAGCGGCCGCTGTACGACTTGGCGTCGTTCTCCTCCCCCGCGTCCGATCCGGTGCCGTTCGTCAGCGCGACCATGTACTTCACGCCGATCGAGCCGTCGCCGTATGCCTGCGGCGTGCCGTCCAGCATCAGGCCGATGTCACGATCCGAGTATTCGAGCTTCTCGGTGAAGCGGCTGTAGGCACAGACGCCACCGGGGCCGCTGCAGGTATCGAGGCCGCGGATGCCGCCGGCCCGCTCGATCACCAGGAACTTGGTCGAGCTGGTGAGCTCGAACAGGTCGAAGGGCCGCTTGAACTGCCCCAGCGTCACCCGGAACGCCGGGTCGAATGTCAGCCGCAGGTAAGCGTCCTTCAAGCTGAACTCGCCTTCCCCGAAATCGGGCTGAACCTTGCCGCTGATCCAGTCGTTGACGTCCAGCTCGGCCGTGATCCGCGCCCGGCGGATCAGGAACTCGTTCGACAGCTCGTCGTCGATCGAGCTGTGGTTCCACTGCAGGTGGACACGCCCGGTCAGCGTGATCTCCGTCGCTTTCGACTTGATCTCGACCTGGGCGGCCGCGTTCGTTGCTGATAACGCCAGAGCGGCCAGCAACACTCCCACCAGTCGTCTGCTCACGGTGACGTACCCTTTTCCTTGAGGTCGCGTTGTGCCACGGTTGTCGGATTTGGACATGTTGGAAGGCTACGGGGGGTCTGTCACGGCCCTTTCACTGCTACGTAACGATGTTGTATCAATCCGGCCCTGTCGCGGCTGGCGATTTCGAGCGCCCGCTGGGCTGTGAGACTCCTGGGGCGGGAAGGGTCAGGTGCACGCGGGTCCCCTGACCCAGGTCGCTCTCCGCGCTCACCCGGCCGCCCATCGCCTCGACCCAGTGCCGGACGATCGAGAGGCCCAGACCGGTGCCACCTGTGGTGCGCGACCGGCTGGTGTCGACCCGATAGAAGCGCTCGAAGATCCGCTCGAGGTCGCGCTGCGGCACGCCGATGCCCGTGTCGGCGACCTCGAGCACGATCTCGCCGTCCCCGCCCGGCGCAAGCGTCGTGGTCACCGAGCCTCCGGCGCGGTGATAGGCGACCGTAAAGGCCGCCATGTTGCGC
>CAYFXF010000023.1:7663-25897 GCA_964347085.1 uncultured Gemmatimonadota bacterium
GGTGTCGACCCGATAGAAGCGCTCGAAGATCCGCTCCAGGTGCGCCGACGGGACGCCGCGACCGTCATCCTCGACGGCGATCTCGACCGCGCCGGAGGCCGAGCGGGCCGCCGCGACGGTCAGCGCGGAAGGGTCGGCATGTTGGATGGCGTTCTCGATCAGGTTCTCCAACACCTTACGCAGCCCGTCCGGGTCGGCGGTCACCTGGAGGTCGGCGGGCTCCACGACGAGCCGGACCGAGATCGCCGCCGCCGAGGTGCGTGGGGTGAAGCCAGTCAGAACGGCTTCCGCGAAGGGCCGAACGGCAAGAGCTTCACCCTTGACGGCATGACTCGGGTGCTCCAGCCGGGCCAACGTCAAGAGGTCTTCAACGATCGCCGTCATCCGTGACGAGTTGGCGACGATGCGCTCGGCGAACTTGAGGCGGTCCTCCTCGGGCAGGTGGCGGTCGAGGATCGTCTCGGCGTAGCCCCGGATGGCCGTGAGCGGCGTCTTGAGCTCGTGCGACGCGTTGGCGACGAACTCGGTCCTCACCGAATCGAGCCGCCGCAGCTCCGTCAGGTCCGAGAAGACGGCGGCCACGCCGCCACTGGGCAACCGGCGTGCCGATACGAGCATCATGCGGCCGAACACCTCGAACTCATCGCTCACACCCGCAGGCGGCACGGCGCTGGGGTCGAGGAACGCGATCAGCTCCGGGTTGCGGAAGAGGGCCGAGATCGCGCGACCCTCGACCGGTTCGCTGGCGCCGATGATCGATCGCAGCCGCGCGTTGATTCGCAGCACGCTGCCAGCGGGGCTGATCGCCAGGATCCCCTCGCCCATCTCGTAGAAGAGCAACTCCGTCTCGGCTTTCTCGGCCCGAAGCTGCTCGAGCCGCTGCTGCTGGACCTCGGCGATCCGGTTCAGCCCGCTGTACAGTTCGCCGATCCGGCCGCCGCGGTCTTCCGGCAGCCGCCGCGGCGCGCGGCCCCCCGCCAGCTCGGCCGCGAAGCGAGCGGCGCGGCGCAACGGCTGAACGAGCAGCCGGGCGCCGACCGCCGCGACCGCCAGCGCCGCGAGGATGGCGGCGGCGGCGGCCCCCGGTACGGCAGCCGCGTCGAGGATGGCGTAGAGCGTGACGGTGAGAAGCGAGAGGCCGGCGAGCGCGAGGAACAGCCGAACGCCCACCGTCTAGTTTTCCTCGCTCCTGAGGCGGTAGCCGAAGCCTCGCACGGTCTCGATCAGCTCGCCGGCGTCCTTGAGCTTGGCGCGCAGCCGGCCCACGTGCATGTCGACCGTTCGAGTCGCGATATCTGCGGTCGTCTCCCAAACGGCCTCCAACAGCGCGGAACGGCTCTGCGTGCGGCCGCGCCGTTCGATCAAACAGACCAGAAGCTTGAACTCTTTCGGGGTCAGCGTGATCGCCTGGCCCGCGACGCTGACCGTGCAGCCCTCGACGTTCACCTCGATCGGTCCGGCCCGCAGGACGCGACCGCCGCGGCGCGCCTCCATCTCCTCGCCGCTCCGGCGCAGCACGGCTCGCACGCGCATCACCAGCTCGCGCGGGCTGAACGGCTTGGTGATGTAGTCGTCGGCGCCCAGCTCGAACCCGCGCAGCCGGTCTTCTTCCTCGCCGCGCGCGGTCAGCATGATGACGGGTGTAATTTCCGTCTCCGTGCGCGACCGTATCGCTCTCATCACGTCCGTTCCGCTGAGGCCCGGCAGCATGAGATCGAGGATGACCAGGTCGGGCGGGGCCGATTCGAGCGAACGGAGCGCCTCGTCACCGCTGGAAGCCGTTCGCACCTGGAAGCCGGCGTGCGCCAGCTGATAGGCGACGAGCGCGGCGATGTCAGCCTCGTCCTCGACGACGAGAATCCTGGACGTCCCATGCTTGGCCATTATTCGAGCAATCTAGAGGCAGGTCGGATTTGCGGATAGGCGGTCCGCGCCTGCCTGAAACGGGCCGGCGCCGGCGCGGGCCGGTTGCGTCGGCTGGCTAACTCGTTGATTTTTGGTGGCATCCCGGCGATGGGTTGAGGTCGACTCTCGGAGAGCACACAGGTGAAGTACTGGGTCGAAATCGAGGGGCGGACGTTCGAGATCGAGATCGGACCGGAGGGCGTGCGGCTCGACGGTCAACCGATCGAGGCCGACCTCGAGTCCAACCACGGGTCGCCGCTCTGGCACCTCGTGCTGGACGGCCGCTCGCACACGCTGCGCGCGCGGCGCCGCGACGGGCGCGGGGCCTGGGAGATCGAGATCGATGGGCGGCGGCACGACGTGCTCGCACTGGACGAGCGGCGACGCGCGATCCGACAGCTGGCGGGCCCCGCGGCGGAGCAGCATGGACCCGTCGAGGTGAAGGCGCCGATGCCGGGTCTGGTGCTCAACTTGGAGGTCGAGCCGGACCAGATCGTCGAGCGCGGGCAGGGGCTGGTCGTCATCGAGGCGATGAAGATGGAGAACGAGATCCGCTCGAGCACCGCCGGCCGGATCGCGGCGGTCCGCGTCAGCCCGCGCCAGACGGTCGACAAAGGCGATACGCTCTTGGTGATCGAGCCGCTGGACGCGGGGTCTTCGAGCTAGGCCTCGAACCCGGGGAGTGCGGAATGGAGGAGCGGCGCGTGGAGAACTCGAGCGGCATCGAGATCCGATCGACCTATGGGCCTGAGGACGCGCGGACGGCCGGGGTGCCCGATCCGGGGTCGCCAGGCCGCTTCCCCTTCACCCGCGGCGTCTACGAGTCGATGTACCGCGGCCGGCTCTGGACCACGCGACAGTACGCCGGGTTCGGCACGGCTGAGCAGACCAATCAGCGCTTTCGCTTCCTGCTCGGGTCGGGCCAGACGGGCCTCTCGGTCGCCTTCGACCTGCCGACCCAGATGGGGTACGACTCCGACCACCCTATGGCGGCCGGTGAGGTCGGCCGCGTGGGGGTCGCGGTCGATACGGTCGACGATCTGGCCATCGTCTTCGACGGCATCGATCTGAGCCGCGTCTCCACCTCGATGACGATCAACGCCACGGCCGCGATCCTGCTGGCGATGTACGTGGCGCTGGCCGACGAGCGCGGCGTCGGTCGCGAGCAGCTCGCCGGTACGGTACAGAACGACATCTTGAAGGAGTTCATCGCCCGCGGCACCTACGTCTATCCCGTACAGCCCAGCCTGCGGCTGGTGACGGATATCTTCGAGTACTGCGCCGCGGAGCTGCCTCGCTGGAACAGCATCTCGGTCAGTGGCTACCACATGCGGGAGGCCGGCTGCACCGCGGCTCAGGAAGTCGCCTTCACTTTGGCCAACGGGCTGGAGTACGTGGAACAGGCGGTGGCGCACGGTCTGGACGTGGAGGTGTTCGCGCCGCGCCTCTCCTTCTTCTTTGCCTCGCACAACGATCTGTTCGAGGAGGTCGCGAAGTTTCGGGCTGCCCGCCGCCTCTGGGCGCGGCTCATGCGCGAGCGCTACGACGCCAGCGACCGGGCCTGCCAGCTCCGCTTTCATACGCAGACGGCGGGCTCGACGCTCACCGCGCAGCAGCCGCTGAACAACGTGGTGCGGGTCACGGTGCAGGCTTTGGCGGCCGTGTTGGGCGGCACGCAGTCGCTGCATACCAACGCTTACGACGAGGCGCTCGCCCTGCCGACGGCGGAATCGGCGAAACTCGCGCTGCGCACTCAACAAACCCTGGCTCACGAAGCCGGCGTCGCCGTCACCGCCGATCCGCTCGCCGGCAGCTATTACGTCGAGACGCTGACGGCCGAGCTCGAAGCGCGGGTCCGTGACTACCTGACCGAGATCGAGGGGCGGGGCGGCGCCGCGCGATCCATCAACTACATGGTCGACGAGATCCAGCGCGCCGCCTACGCTTATCAGCTGGCCGTGGAGCACGGCGAGCAGACTGTGGTCGGGGTGAACCGCTATCGCGAGGACGAGGCGGAACCGCATATCGAAGGCCCCGTCTACGGTGAGCTGGAGACGCGGCAGCGCGGCCGCCTGGAGGCGGTACGGCGGGCCCGGAACGCCGCTGAGGTCGAGCGAGCGCTGACCCGCATCTCGGAGGTCGCGTCGGCTGCCGACAACCTGATGCCGTACATCGTGGGTGCGGTCAAGGCGCGCGCGACCCTGGGCGAGGTCAGTGATACGCTGCGGGTCGTCTGGGGTGAGTACCGTGTGGCGAGCTGAGGTGGGGAGAAGGTGGGGTGGGGGAGGTGGGAGCGGTGTAGGGCCGCAGCCGCGCGACGACGGTAGGCGGTGAGACGATGCCGACTTACGAGTACAGGTGCGGGAGCTGCGGGCACCATTTCGAGAAGTTCTCCCCGAGGATCTCCGACGTCTCGAGCATCGACTGTCCGAAGTGCGACGGCAAAGCCGATCGTCTGATCTCGGGCGGAGCGGGTCTTCTCTTCCGGGGGTCGGGCTTTTACACGACCGACTACCGCAGCGACTCATACAAGGAAGCCGCGAAGAAAGAGTCGAAGGCCCCTGAGGCGCCCAGCGGCAAGGGCGCTTCCGGCGACAAGAAGAAAGAATCCAAGAAAGACAAGAAGAAGTAGCATGCGTCTCCCGGAACTCGCGCGAGCGCTGCAGGGTGCGGCAGCGGAGCTCGGCGCCGGTAACAGCGTCGAGGTCGTGCTCGAGCGGCCGCGCGAGCCCGCGCATGGCGACCTGGCGACCAACCTGGCGATGACGCTCGCCCCGCGGCTCGGGCGCGCGCCCCGCGATGTGGCTGAAGCGTTGCTGGAGCGGCTGGAGCTGGCCGCGGTACATGTCGAGCACGCCGAGGTGGCGGGCCCCGGGTTCATCAACTTCCGTGTGAGCCGCGACTACCTGCGCGAGGGCCTGCGCGCGATCGCCCGCGCCGATCACGTCTATGGGCGGTCGGACTGGGGCGCGGGCCGTCGAATCAACGTGGAATTCGTCTCGGCGAATCCCACCGGCCCCTTGCACGTGGGGCACGGTCGGGGGGCCGCGGTCGGCGACTCGATCGCGCGCCTGCTCGAATGGACGGGCCACTCGGTCGGACGCGAGTTCTATGTGAACGACGCCGGGGCACAGATCGAGAAGCTCGTCGACTCGATCCACGCCCGCTATCAGCAGCTGGTCGGGCGTGATGAACCGCTACCCGAAGGCGGCTATCACGGTGAGTACGTGATCGAGCTGGCGCGCGAGCTCCAGGCCGAGCATGGCGACCGGCTGGCCGGGGAATGGGGCTCGGATTATCGGGACCTGGCGAGGCGCCACGCTCTGGAGCGCATGCAGGCGGGCCAGCAAGCTGACCTCCGGGCACTGCGGGTCGAGTTCGCTTCGTTTCGCACCGAGAGCTCGCTCTACGCGTCGAGGCAGATCGAGTCCACGCTGGGGACGCTCGAGGGTCGTGGGCTCATGTACGAGCGTGAGGGCGCCCGCTGGCTGCGCACCACCGGCTTCGGCGACGACAAAGATCGGGTGCTCGTGAAGAGCGACGGGAGCTACACCTACTTCCTCCCCGACATCGCTTACCACCAAGAGAAAGCGATGCGCGGCTTTGCAACGGCAATCGACGTGTGGGGCGCGGATCACCACGGCTACGTGCCCCGCATGCAAGCGGCGATGGAGGCGCTGGGCCTGGGCCGGGAGTTCTTCGAGGCCGTGATCGTTCAGCTTGTGCGCATCGAGCGCGGCGGCGAAGAGGTCAAGTTCAGCAAGCGCGCCGGCGAGTTCATCACGCTGCGGGACTTGATCGACGAGGTAGGCACGGACGTAACACGCTACTTCTTCCTGGAGCGGAGCCCGCAGCAGCAGATGGTGTTCGACCTCGATCTGGCGCTCGAGCGCTCGGAGAAGAACCCGATCTACAAGATCCAGTACGCGCACGCGCGCCTGCGGAGCGTCTACCGCCGTGGGGGTATCGATCCAGCTTGCATCGACCTGGACGCCGACCTCTCACCGCTGGTCAGGCCCGAGGCGTTCGAGATGATCAAGACGCTCCTCGAGTTCCCCGAGCTGGTCGAGCTTGCGGCACGGAGTCGGGCGCCGCACCGGGTCGCCGCCTATCTCGAGGGTGTGGCCAACGCCCTCAACAGCTGGTATCACGCCGGGACGCGCGACCGCGAGCTGCGCATCCTCGGGGTGGAGGAGCCGCTGCAGAACGCGCGCCTGGTGCTGGCGCGGGCGGCGGAGGTCGTGCTGCGAAACGGGCTCGAGCTCCTCGGTATCGAGGCGCCCGAGCAGATGTGATGGCGCGCTGCCGAGGGCGGACTCGGCTTCGCGTGGGCGTGGCCGCCGTGGCCGGCCTCGCCCTGGCACAGCCGGCCGCGCTCACCGCGCAGACGGCTGTGGATCCGGAGCTCGTGGCGCGTTGCCAGGCCGCCGGCCTCCCCACGGCTCGTCAACCCCTTTGCGAGGACGCGCTCGCCGGCCTGCACCTGCTGCAACCGGAGCTGGGTCTCCTGCTTGCCGGCGGCAACCCCGTGCTGGGAACCGCGAGTCCCATCGGCACGAAGGTCGGCTCGATCCCGCGCGTCCACCTGACCGGCCGCATCAACTTCGTCTGGGCCGAGCTGCCCGATGTGCTCGACTATCCGGATGCGGGGACGCGGCCGGACATGCGGAGCTTCTCGGTGCCGATGCCCCAGCTCGACGTCTCAATCGGCGTCTTCGATGGCCTGGGTTGGACGCCGACACTGGGCGGCCTCGCCTCGGTCGAGCTACTCGGCACGCTGAGCACGCTCATCCTGCCGGGCGGGGAAGGGTTCGAGAACGATGTGACGGGATTCGGGTTCGGCGCCCGCATCGGCCTCTTGCGCGAGTCGTTCGCCGCACCGGGCGTTTCGGTCTCCGGGATGTACAAATGGTTCGGACGCGTCCAGTACGGCGAGACGGTTGAAAGCGATGCCGATTTCGGGCTCGACTTGCGCGCCGCGAGCTTCCGCGCCGGGCTCAGCAAGAGCTTCGTGGCCTTAGGCCTCGCTTTCACGCTGGGCTACGACCGCTACTGGAGCGACGTGGATCTCAGGGTCACCGACTCGAGCGCGCTTCCCGAGCCAGTCGCTCTAGCCGTCATCCCCGAGAGCGCGCCGGCGGATCTGAGCCACGGGCGCTGGTCCGCGCACCTGGATGTCTCCTATATCGTGCTCTTCTTCAACCTGGTGGCGGCCGCCGGCTGGCAGGAGGAGGAACGGGTGGTCACCTCCAGTGGACTGGAGGTCGAATCAGGTAACTTGTTCACTTCGATAGGAATAAGGCTCTCGCTTTGACACGAGTTAAAGACGGCGAGCACATGCGGCGCGCCCTGGAGCTGGCCGAGCGGGGCTGGGGAAGGGTGGCGCCTAACCCGCTGGTCGGGGCCGTCGTGGTACGGGACGGCGAGGTCGTGGGCGAGGGGTATCACGCGGAGTGGGGCGGCCCGCATGCCGAGGTCGAGGCGCTGCGGGCCGCTCGCGACAGGACGGCGGGCGCAACGCTCTATGTGAGCCTGGAGCCTTGTCACCACACGGGTAAGACGGGTCCTTGCACACAGGCGATCGCGGAGGCCGGGATCGCACGGGTCGTCTGCGGTGCGGCGGAGACGAATCCGGACGCGTGCGGCGGCGCCGAGTGGTTGCGGGGGCAGGGCCTGGAGGTGGAGGTCGGCGTGTGCGAGACGGAGGCACGTGACCTCAACGCCGTGCACTTCAGCGTGATCAGCGAAGGCCGTCCGTTCGTGGCGCTCAAGTACGCGCTCTCGATCGACGCACGACTCTCGGAGGACCCGGGGCGACCGAGTCGTATCAGCTCGCGACGAGCGATCGTCGAGGCGCATCGCCTCAGAGCGGCACACGATGCCCTGCTGGTCGGCATCGGCACGGTCCTGGCCGACGATCCCCGGCTCACAGTGCGAGAGTGGCGGCCGCCGCGCCGGCCGCCGGCCCGCGTGGTGCTCGACTCGCGCCTGCGATTGCCGCCCGGCTCGCGGCTGGCCCAGACGGCTCGAGAGGCGCCAGTCTGGGCCTGCACGGCGGAAGACGCCTCGGCGGAGCGGGCTGCGGCGCTGACGGGCCTTGGGGTCGAGATCTTGCGTGTAAGGCGGAAGAGCGCGACCGATGGCCTCGACCTCCGCGCCGTCCTCGCCGCTTTGTGGGACCGGGGCGTGCGCTCGGTCCTCTGCGAGGGCGGCGGACAGCTGGGCTCGGCGCTCCTGGCCGGCGGACACGTGAACCGCCTCTACGCCTTCCTGGCGCCGCGGCTGTTTGGTGAACCAGGGGTGGCCGGCTTTCAGGGCGCACGCGGTCGGGCACCGCGGGAGTGGCGGCTCGTCGGTCGAACCGAATTGGACGAGGTGACATTGCTGACGCTGGCCCCGCCGCTGGTCAGCGGCGAGGATGCGGGTACGGGATAAATGTTCAGCGGCATCGTTGAGGAGATCGGGGTCGTCGAGAACGCCAGCGAGCGGGGGGGCGGCCGCGAGATCGTGATTCGCGCCGAGACGGTCATGCACGATCTGAAGGTCGGCGACAGCATCAACCTGGACGGGGTATGTCAGACCGTGGTCGCGGTGGGCTCCGGGCTCTTCCGCGTACAGACGATTGCCACGACGCTCTCGCGCACCACGCTGGGCGAGTTCCGGCGCGGCCGAGAGGTCAACCTGGAGCGGCCGATCGCGGCCGCTGGCCGCTTCGGCGGACATTTCGTCCAGGGCCATGTGGATGGGGTGGGTCGCGTCCTCTCTGTGGTGCGGCAGGGGCAGATGTGGCTCGTCCGCTTCACCCTACCGGAGACTGTCGAGCCGTATACGATCTTGCATGGCTCGATCGCGCTGGACGGGGTCTCCCTCACGCTGAACGCCCTCCCCGAGCCCGGCACTGCAGAAGTGGCCCTGATTCCGTATACTTATGAGCGCACCAACCTGTCGCGGCTGGCTCCGGGCAGCCGAGTCAACCTCGAGGCGGACATGATCGGGAAGTACGTGGCCCGGGCGCTCGACCGGGCAGGCGAGGGTCGGAAGCCGGAGGATTGGCTGGAACGCCTGTCGGAGTGGGGCATAAGCTAAGTAGGAAGAGGCGCGGTTCGGTCTGCGGACCATTCGCCGGCGGGTCGCGACAGAGAGAGAAGATGGGCGAGATAGCATTCAGCACCGTTGAGGAGGCCGTCGAGGCGATTCGCCTGGGCGAGCTGGTGATCGTCGCCGACGACGAGGACCGTGAGAACGAGGGCGACCTGGTCTGCGCGGCCCAGACGGCCACGCCGGAGACGATCAACTTCATGGCCACTCATGGCCGCGGTCTCATCTGCCTCACCCTGACCCCGGACCGGGTCGAGGAGCTCGTCCTCACGCCGATGGGCGATCAGGGGCCCGATTCCCAATGCACGGCCTTCATGGTCTCGATCGATGCCACGGCGCGGCACGGCGTGACGACGGGGATCAGCGCCGCCGATCGGGCGCGGACCATCCAGGTGGCGATCGATCGCAAGACGCGCCCCGAGGACTTGCAGCGGCCGGGTCATGTCTTCCCGCTGCGGGCGCGGCCCGGCGGCGTGTTGCAGCGAGTCGGCCAGACGGAGGCCTCGGTGGATCTGGCGCGGATGGCCGGTCTCACGCCGGCGGGCGTGATCTGCGAGATCCTCAACCCGGACGGGACGATGGCACGGCGGCCGCAGCTGGAGGCGTTTGCCGGGCACCACGGCCTCAAGTTCGTGACCGTCGCTCAGATCATCGCGCATCGCCTGAAGACGGAGCGCCTCGTACACCGGGTCGCCAAGGCGACCCTGCCCACCGAGTTTGGCGAGTTTCTCGTGTTCGCCTACACCAACGACGTGGACCGGCGCGAGCACGTGGCGCTCGTCAAGGGCGATGTGAAGGGGCGGGAGGACGTGCTGGTGCGCATGCACTCGGAGTGCCTCACCGGTGACGTCTTCGGCTCCCAAAGGTGTGATTGCGGCGAGCAATTGCGGTCGAGCTTGCGTCGGATCAATCGCGAGGGGCTGGGAGTGCTGGTCTACATGAAGCAGGAGGGACGGGGGATCGGACTGCCGAACAAGATTCGCGCCTACCAGCTCCAGGAGGCGGGCATGGATACGGTCGAGGCCAACGAGGCTCTCGGCTTCCCGGCCGATCTGCGCGACTACGGCATCGGCGTTCAAGTTCTGCTCGACCTTGGCATCAAATCGATGCGCCTCATGACCAACAACCCGAAGAAGATCGTCGGACTGGAGGGCTACGGTCTGTCGGTGACCGAGCAGGTGCCGATCACGGTAGCGGCGAACCGCTACAACCGCCGCTACCTCGAGGTGAAGCGTGAGAAGCTGGGCCACATGCTCCCGGCCGACGAGCGAGTGGTCAGTTAGAGCGATGCGTGAGACCTACGGACGTTTCCGGACGGAGGGGCGCCGGTTTGCGCTCGTGGTCAGTCGCACCAACGAGCTCATCACGCGCCAGCTGCTGGCGGGCGCGATCGATTGCCTGCGGCAGCACGGCGCCGAGGGCGAGCAGATCGACATCTACTGGGTTCCCGGGGCCTGGGAGCTGGCGCCGCTGGTCGCCCGACTGGCGCGGGGGCGGCACCACGCCGCGATCGTAGCCCTCGGTGCGCTGATCCGGGGCGCCACACCCCATTTCGACTACCTGGCCGGGGCCGCCGCCCAGCGTCTGGCCTATGTGTCGACCCATGCGGACACCTACGTCTCCTTCGGCGTGCTCACCGCCGACAGCATGGAGCAGGCCCTGGAGCGCGCCGGTAGCAAGGCGGGCAATCACGGTTGGAAGGCGGCCCTCGCGGCGATCGAGACGGCCGACCTTCTCGACCAGCTCGATGGGGAGTCGGAGTAAAGCGCGAGCCCGCGCCTTGCAGGTGCTTTACGCCTGGGAGTTGCGAGGTGGTCGGGAATCCCTCCAGGAGGTGGATCGCCAACTGACCGTCGAGGGAGCGCGGCCGCCGAGCGCCCGCGTACGCGCGTACCTGACCCGGCTGCTTGCCGCCATCGAGGGGCAGCGGCCCGAGATCGACGCCCGCCTCGAGGCGCTGGCCGAAAACTGGCGCCTCTCCCGCATGGCCACCGTCGACCGCAACATCCTGCGCATCGCGGCCGCGGAGATGCTCTACTTCGACGAGGTTCCGGCGCGCGTCTCCCTCCAGGAAGCGATCCACCTGACCGAGAGTTTCGGCACCGACGAAAGCCGCCGCTTCGTGAACGGCGTCCTTGATGCGCTGTTGCGCGAGCTCGAGCCGGAGCGGCTAACCGACGCCCGATGAGCGCGGGCCAGCTGAAGCTCCTGGTCATCAACTGGCAAGACATCCGCAACCCGCAAGCTGGCGGTGCCGAGATCCATCTGCACGAGATCTTCGGTCGCCTTGCACAGCGAGGCCACGACGTAACGCTGCTCTGTTCCAGCTGGCCCGACGCGCCGCTGCGAGAGAGCGTGGATGGGATGGATGTGCGCCGCGTCGGTGGGCGCCACAGTTTCACGCTTCTTGCAAGTCGCTACTACCGACGCTATTTGAGGGATGTCGAGTTCGACCTCGCGGTGGAAGACATCAACAAGCTTCCGCTTTACTCCCCGCTCTGGCTGCAGCTGCCCGTTGTGGCCCTCATACCACACCTGTTCGGCGCCACGGCGTTCGATGAGGCCTCACTCCCGGTCGCGGCGACCGTCTGGCTCGCCGAGCGGCCAATCCCCTACGTCTACGCCGACGTTCCGTTCCAGGCGATCTCCGAGTCGACGGCGGAGGATCTGGCCGCGCGAGGGGTTCCGCGCGACGGTGTGCAGGTGATCCATCCGGGGATCGACCATGCCCGCTACAGACCGGATCCGGGCACGCGCCGCTTCGACGAACCGACCTTTGTCTACGTGGGGCGGCTCAAGCGGTACAAGGGCCTCGAGAGCACGATCGATGCCGTGGCCCGGCTGGCCCGCGAGGGCGAGCGGGTGCGCCTGATCGTGGCTGGCAAAGGCGACCACGAAGCCGCGCTTCGGCATCACGCTTCCGCGCATGCGCCCGGGCTGGTCGAGTTTCTCGGCTTCATCTCGGAAGGGCAGAAGATAGACCTATTGCGCAGAGCTTGGGCGACGGTTTACCCATCCCCCAAGGAAGGTTGGGGCATCACCAACGTCGAGTCCGCGGCCTGCGGTACTCCGGCTTTGGCTTCCGATTCGCCCGGGCTGCGCGAGTCGGTGGGGCACGGCCAAAGCGGGCTCCTGGTGCCCCACGGAGACGTAGACGCTTGGGTGACCGCTCTGCGACGCCTCGCGGCGGACCCGCAGTTACGCGATACGCTGCAGGAAGGCGCCACCCGCTTCGCCGCCCGCTTCAGCTGGGATCGCGCGGCGGACGAGACGGAGGCCCACCTGCGAGGGATACTTGCCCATGGTCCTGTCCGGGGCCCCCACCACTTCAACGCTTAGGTGTCGGAGGTGAAATGAAACTCTCGATGACCGCTCGGCACTTCGAGTTGAGTGACGCGCTGCGAGACTACGTCGAAAGTCGCTTTTCGCGAATCGACCGCTACTACCAGCGCGCGTCGCGCGTCGAGATCACTCTCACCGAAGAAAAACGACAAAAACGAGTTGAAGCACTGGCCGCCGTCGACGGCGACGTCCAGGTCTACGCCGAGGCCGTGGCCGAGGACTTCCGCACCGCGCTCAATCGGGTGGCGGACAAGCTCACCCGCCAGCTGAAACGAAGACACGACCGGCGCCGTGATCACCAGGCGCCGCGCCTGGGTCAAGAGATCCAACCGCAGGAGGCAGTCGAGGGCGGCGAGTGAGCCTCAGCGTACGCGATCTGCTGGAGTTGCGGGGCGAGAGTCTGCGGCTCCGTCTAATCACCGGCGAGGAAGGCATGCTGGACCGGCCGATCAGCGTCGCCGGGATCTCCAGCCCCGGCCTGGTACTGGCCGGCTACACCGAGCGCTTTACGCGCGGGCGCATCCAGGTGCTCGGCGAGACCGAGGTGAGTTATCTGGACTCGCTCGATCCGGAGCGCCGGCGCCGAACCGTGGAGACGCTAATCTCCTTCGACATCCCGGTCGTGATTGTCACCAAGGGACAGACGCTACCTGCGGTTCTCCTCGAGATCGCCGAGCGGGAAGGTGTGCCGGTGATCGTCAGCGAGCTGGGGACGGCCGAGTTCTATCAGCGCATCAACCCGTTCCTCAACGAGCAGTTCGCGCCAAGAACCCACGTCCATGGCTCGCTGGCCGACGTGTACGGCGTCGGCCTGCTGTTCGTGGGGCGCAGCGGGATCGGCAAGAGCGAATGCGTGCTCGACTTGGTGGAACGAGGCCATCGCCTGGTCGCCGACGACGTGGTGATGATCACGCGGCAGGGCCACGACGTGCTGATCGGCCGCGGCCACCCGCTCGCCCGTCACCACATGGAGATCCGTGGGGTGGGCATCATCGACGTGCGGGCGCTGTTTGGCATCCGCGCCATTCGCCAGCAAAAGCGGCTCGAGGTGATCGTGCAGCTCGTCGATTGGACGCGCCAGAAGTCATACGATCGCACGGGGTTGGACACCGAGTACACAGACATCCTCGGCGTGCCGATTCGCCGGGTCATCGTCCCGTTGAACCCGGGCAAGAACATCACGGTTATCTCGGAGGTGGTGGCGATGAACCACCTGCTCCGCTATGCCGGCGTGGACTCGGCGGTGGTGTTCAACCGACGATTGAAGGACGCCATGGCCCCCGTGCGCGAATACCTCGAGGAAGACTATGAGTGACGACGTGCAGGGGATCCTGGTGGGCCACGGGAAACTGGCCGACGGCCTGCTCGACGCCGTCACGGAGATCACCGGGTTACGGGACGGGCTCACGGCCGTCGACAACCGCGACCTGACGCCGGAAGCGCTCGAGAAGCTATTGGGCGAGCTGTGCGGCGACCTCCCCTCGATCGTCTTCGTCGACCTGCCGAGCGGCAGCTGCGCCTTCGCCGCCCGCCGACTCCAGGCGGGCCGCTCCAACCTCGCCGTGGTGTGCGGTGTCAACCTTCCGTTGCTCCTCGACTTCATCTTTCACCGCAACCTGCCGCTGCACGAGATCATCGAGCGGCTACGCACACATGTCGGCGTGTCGATAGAGCATACACGGGATGCCGATCCTTCTGTGCCGCGTCGATGATCGCCTGATTCACGGGCAGGTCGTAGTTGGCTGGGGGGCACAACTCGGCCTCGACTTCGTCGCCGTCGTCGACGAAGAGCTCTGCCAGAGCGACTGGGAGCAGGATCTCTATCGGGCTGGACTGTCGGCTGAGATCGAAGCCCGCTTCCTGAACGTGGAGCAGGCCGCCGCCGCCCTGCCCGACTGGGAAGGCAACGCCGAGCGGGGCTTCCTGCTCACGCGCGACATCGTGACGATGCGCCGGCTGGCCGAGCACGGGGTGCTCGACGCTTTGGAGATCAACCTGGGCGGCCTGCACGCCGCGCCGGGACGGCGACGCGTCTTGCCCTACCTCTTTCTGAGCGACGCAGAGCGGGACGAACTGCGGCGCTTGAGGCGCGCCGAGCTGAAGGTCAGCGCGCAGGACGTCCCGAGCGCGCGTAAGATCGGTCTCGACGAGCTCCTCGAAACGAGTCAGTGAGCCTGGACCCCGACAGCTATCTCCTGCTCGCCCTCTTGGGCGGCCTGGTCGGCACCGACACGGTCTCCTGCATGCAGGCGATGATCTCACGTCCGCTCGTCGCCGCTACGCTGGCCGGCCTGCTCGTCGGCGACGTGGGCGCCGGGCTGTGGGCCGGCGCGCTGCTCGAGGTGGTGAGCCTGCGGCAGCTCCCCATCGGCGCCGCCCACCACTGGGACACCGGACCCGCTGCGGTCGTCGCCGCCGTGGCCGCCGCCGCGGGCTCGGCGGGGCCGGCGGGCACCCTGGTGGGCGTCGGGTTCGGGGTTCTGCTGGGCTGGCTGGGCGGCGTCAGCCTCCACCTCCTGCGGCGGCTCAACTCGCGGCTGGTGGCCAACGAGACGCAGGCGCCTCTCAGCGCGGCGCGACTCTCGGCCCTGCACCTGGGCGCGATGGCGCTCGACTTCCTGCGCGCCGCCCTGCTGACCCTGCTGGGCGTCGGGCTGGCCGCGCTGCTCGTCCGCGGCGTGGCGGCTCCGGGGGCATCCACAGCGCTGGCCGCCGCCGCTCTGCTCGCCGCGACCAGCCTCGCGCTCGGCGCGGACGCCGGCGTGATGGCCCGTGGCCGGACCGTCTGGCAGAGCTTCGCGCTGGCTGCCCTGGTCAGCGCCGTCGTCACGCTATGGATCGGCTGAGCGCCGGCCTGAGTCTCAGGCTCCTGCTGCGAAGCCTGACGATCCAGGGATCGTGGAACTACCGCACGATGCAGGGCGCCGGACTGGGGTTCGCTCTCGTCCCCTTTCTGACCAAATTACATGCAGGCGACCGGGCCGCCCTGACTGAGTCGATCGGCCGCCACTCCGGCTTCTACAACGCGCACCCCTATCTCGCGACCGTGGCCCTCGCGGCGCTGGCCCGGATGGAGGTGGAGGGGGCCGGGGCCGAACGGATCGACCGGTTCAAGAAGGCCCTGATCAGCCCGCTGGGAAGCCTGGGCGATCGGCTGGTCTGGGCGCGCTGGCGGCCGCTCTGCTCGCTGGTGGGCGTGCTGCTGGTCGTCGCCGGTGCCGCCTGGTGGCTGGCCGTCGGCCTATTTCTGCTGCTCTACAACGCGATGCACCTGGGGCTGCGGATCTGGGGACTCCGCCTCGGCTGGCGCGAGGGGCGCAACGTCGGGCGCGCTTTGATGGGATCGCCTTTGCGACGCCTGCCGGATCGGCTTACGATACCGTTGACGGTCGTAAGTGGAGCCCTGTTGCCGCCGTTGGCTCTGGCCGCCGGTGAGGGCCTCGGCTGGTCCCCGTATTACGCCCTCGCTGCCGCCTTCGGCCTCGGGGTAGTCGGCTACTGGCGCCCGACGCTCGCGGGCCGGCTGGCCGCGCTCGGCTTTTTCGTGGGAATGGTGGCCTTCATCGCTCTTGAGAGGTTCGCGTGGTGAGTGCGGAGAAACAGGAGTACGTCAGGGATGTCATCATCGCGAACGTCTATGGCCTCCATGCCCGGCCGGCAGCTGAGTTTGTCAAGTTGGCGGGCACGTTCAAGTCGGAGATCTTGGTGAACAAAGACGGTCTTGAGGTGAACGGCAAGAGCATCATGGGGGTGATGATGCTGGCGGCCGAGCGGGGCTCCAACATCCAGATACGGGCTCGCGGCGAGGATGCTGAGCAGGCGCTGGATGCGCTCTGCTCCCTTGTGGCCGACCGATTTGGCGAGGATTAGGCCGCGTGGGAAAGATCGTCCAAGGGATCCCCGCCTCGCCGGGGATCGCGATCGGCCCCGCCCGCGTGATCCGCTGGCCGCGACTCGACGTCCCGCACGCCACCGTTCCCCCTGACCAGGTCGAGTCCGAGGTCTCGCGCTTCCAAGGGGCGCGCCAGGCGGCCCGGGCGCGGACGACCGAGCTGCGCGAGCGCGTCGAGCGCCGGCTCGGTTCCGTACAGGCGAAGATCTTCGACCCCCAGATCCTCATGCTCGAGGATCCCGATCTGATCGAGGGCACGGTCACCTACATCTGCGAGAGCTATCTGACAGCCGAGCGCGCCTTTGCGCTCCGCGTGCTCGAGTTCCGCTCCATGTGGCTCGAGGCCACCCATGCCCGCGTGATGGACCGGGTGGCCGACCTCACCGACGTGCAGGCACGGGTGTTGGAGGCGCTCAGCGACATTGGCGGGTCCGACCTCGCCCGCCTGGCCGGCTCCGAGCCGGTCATCCTGGTGGCACGCGAGCTGACGCCCAGTCACATGGTCGAGCTCGATCCGGAACGTGTGCTGGGAATCGCGACCGACGCTGGAACGCGCACCGCCCACGCTTCGATCCTGGCCCGCTCGCTGCGCATCCCCGCTGTGGTCGGCCTGGTGGATCTGTCGCGCCGCCTGCAGGACGGCGTTGACCTGATTCTCGATGGCCATCGCGGCAAGCTGGTCATCGCTCCCAGCCAGGCGGAAAAGCGGCAGTTCCACGACCGGGAAGTGCGGGCGAAGGCCACGGCGAGGGATCTCGAGCATCTCGCACCGCTGGAGCCCGTCACCCGGGACGGCACTCGGATCGGGCTGTTCGCCAACCTGGAGCTGCCGAGCGACGCGCAGGCGGCCGTCGCGGCGAACGCGGACGGCGTGGGTCTGTTTCGCACTGAGTTCCTGGTGGTGGGAAAGGCCGCCGCGCCGGAAGAGGAGGAGCAATACGAAGCCTTCCGCGGAGTGGTTGACATCATGGCACCGCGCCCGGTGACCATCCGGACCTTCGACCTGGGCGGCGACAAGTTCCCGCTCTTCCTGCCGCCGCTGGCGGAGGAGAACCCGTTCCTCGGCTGGCGGGGCCTGCGCCTCTATAACCTGGTGCCGGACCTGTTTCGCGCCCAGGTGCGCGCGATCCTGAGGACCGCCGCCCACGGGACCGTTCAGCTGCTCGTGCCGATGGTCAACTCGGTGGAGGACGTGCGCCGGATACGTGCGGTCATCGGCAAGGCGCGGGATGAACTCGTCCGCGAGGGCGTCGACCACGGCGCGGTCCGCCTGGGCGTGATGCTTGAGACACCGGCGTCGGTGGCGATCGCCGAAGTGCTCGCGCACCACGTCGACTTCTTCAGCGTCGGCACCAACGACCTGATCCAGTACATGCTGGCGGTGGACCGCACGAACGCCCAACTCGCGTCCTTCTTCGACCTCTACCATCCCGCCCTGCTCAGGTACATCCGCGCCGCCGTCACCGCGGCCAAGCAGGCCGAGGTGCCGCTCTGCGTCTGCGGCGAGGCGGCCTCCGACCCGTTAGGTGCCGCGCTGCTCCTGGGTCTCGGCGTTCGCTCGCTGAGCTGCGCGCCCGACGCACTGCTCGAGCAGAAGCGAGTGATCCGCTCTCTCGACCTCGAACGGGTCGATGAAGTCGCGCAGGAGCTGTTGCTCAGCGAGACGGGGGAGGAGATTCGAGTGCGGCTGGTGCGGGCAATGGGTGAGCTGGCCGACCTCTCCGCATTCAATAACGCAAGCGCCAGCTTGTCATAGGCCTATGGCTGAAGTACCTTCGTGCGTTCTTTGAGCTTGGAGCACGCGCGTGCGGGGGCGCGCCCGGCTGCGAAAGCCCAGAGCAGGAGCGACATGGCAAGAAGGCATCTCTTCACATCGGAAAGCGTGACCGAGGGGCACCCCGACAAGGTCGCCGATCAGATTTCCGATGCGGTTCTCGACGCCCTGATCCGGGAGGATCCGAAAAGTCGCTGCGCCTGCGAGACCCTCGTTTCGACCG
>CAYFXF010000024.1:0-3772 GCA_964347085.1 uncultured Gemmatimonadota bacterium
CGTGGCCTCCTCGGTTGGCTGGCTGTGGGCGATCCGGTCGGCAAACTGAGCGGCGCGCGCGTCCGCGGCAAGCGGCCCGGCGCTGGCAGGCGGGTCTCCCGTGCAGAACCTCCCCTGCTTGGTGTTGTGGGGCTAAGATTCGTGAGGCATGACCGGCCCGAGACGTAGGGTGAGCGAGTTTCGATGAACGCTTTGCTGATTCTGGCTGACTTGGTCGTCGTCCTGCACTTCGGCTTCGTCGTATTCGCCGTTGCCGGGGCGTTGCTCGTGCTGCGTTGGCGGCGTGTCGTCTGGGCACACGTGCCGGCCGCCGTCTGGGCGGCGCTGATCGAGTTCGCCGGTTGGATCTGTCCGCTCACCCCGCTCGAGAACTGGCTGCGGTTGCAGGGCGGGGGCGGCGGCTATCGTGGAGGCTTCGTCGACCATTACATTTTGCCGATACTCTATCCTGGCGGCCTCACGCGCAGCGCACAGATCGTTCTCGGCCTGCTCGTCCTGTTGGTGAACGCGGCGATCTACGGCTGGTTGCTGTGGAGCGTGTCTAGAGGCCGAGCCAGTAGTTCAGCTTGACGATAAAGACGTTCTCGGCGTCGGCCGCACCCAGCGCGTCGAGGTCGCGCCGGAACTGGAAAGAGCCGACGTTCACCTCGTCGCGGCGACGCTGCTGCCAGACCAGGAAGAGGGTGGAGCCGGGCCGGTACTCCCAGCGCAGCACGGCGTTCAACCGTAGCGAGCGGACGTTGAAGTCCTCGTCCTCGAAGTCGAAGTCGACCGCGCCGTCGCCGTCGAAGTCGACGTAACGGTTTCCACCGCTGACGCAGGTGCGGCCGCCGACGCAGGTGACGTCGTCCACACCCGCTACAGCCGTTCCCTCTTCGAACACGTCGAAGCTGAAGCTCTCGGACTCGTCCAGCTGCTTGTAGGTCAGGTAGTCTCCCGACGAGATGAGCGGCTGTGCGAAGAGCTGCAGTGTGAGCCTGGGGTTGAACGCCACGGTGAGCCGCGCCTCGAAGCTGAGCTCGCGTCGCTTCAAATCGGAGAAGAGGAAGCGGCGGCCGAAGGTCGGCGCGAAGCCAACGTCGTCGGTCTGCGTAACGTACTGGGCCGGGTCGCGCTCGGTCGAGTACTGCGCTTCGAACTCCAGTTCCACGTTCGGTGCCGGGCGGAGGGCGATTTCCAGGCTAGTCTCCCAGCGGTAGCCACCCCGATGACCGTCCTCGTACTCGAGCCGCGGCTCGAGGAAGACGGCGGCGCGCCGGTCGGTGCGCAGGCTGAGCTCGAGCGAGGTGGAGCCCGGCTCAGTCATCAGCGGGCCGCCGCGCGCTTTGCTGTCGCTCAGCGTCTCAGGCTGCAGACGCGTGTCGAGCTCGAGCCTCCAGTAGTTCAAGAACTCCAGCTCGGCATCCAGCGAGAAAACCCCACTCTTGTGCGCTCGCTGCCAGGAGTTCCAGGAAAAGACGTCGTCCAGGGCCTCGTGGCGCCAGTTGTGGAAGGTGAAGAGCCTAAACTCGTAGCTGCGGAACAGTGAGCCTGGCGTGATCTCCTGATAGGCCAGCCGGGCGCCGGCATCCAGTCGCTCGCTCGAGGTGTTAAAGCCCAGGTCGTTGATCTCGAACCCGGACGTGATCTCGCCCAGCCATACCGCACCAGTCCAGTGCTCGGCGCTTCGCCGCTCAAACTGGAGCCGCCAGTTGACGCCGCTCAACGAGGTCGCCGACGAAT
Organism: uncultured Gemmatimonadota bacterium; assembly: GCA_964347085.1. GTDB lineage: Bacteria > Gemmatimonadota > Gemmatimonadetes > Palauibacterales > KS3-K002 > CAYFXF01. The sequence goes on from CAYFXF010000024.1 coordinate 1,723, forward strand.
CGACGGAAAAGCGCGTCGCGTCCGGCCGCTGGAAATAGTGATTGCTCGATTCCTGGACCTCGAGCAGGGCCGTGGTCGATCCCTTGATCAGCGAGCCTGTGAAGTAGCCGAACAGCGCCCAGTCGCGCGAGTTCGCGCCACCCCAGTTGTGCTCGAAATCGAGCCCGAGGTTGTAGGCGCTTGAGGTCAGCTCATCCAGGCTGCCGTTCTCCGGCAGGTTGCGATGCGCTGCCGTGATGATGGCGCCGACTTGTGAGGCGCCGCCGCGGAAGTCCTGTCGCGCCCGCAAGGCTCCATACTGGCTGGGTGGTTCGACCGTGTATTTCTGGATGCTGTCGTCGGAGCTGAGCAGAGCCCGCCCGGTCTCCCGCCCCGTCAAGGCGACCAGCCCGCCGAGCGACAGGCCGCCGGCGGTCCGGCCGGTCAGCTTCGCCGCGCCCAAGATCGTGGTCTCGCTTGGGACCGTCTCGAAATCGGCGTCGTCAGGCGCGGACCCCTGAGGTTCCCGGCCGATGCGCCGGCTGTAGAAGAGCTGGTTGGCGCGGCCGGAGAGATTGAAATCGAAGATTTGCGCGTCCTCGACGAAGAACGGCCGTTTCTCCGGAAAGAAAGTCTCGAACGCCGTCAAGTTGATGACCGCGGGATCGACCTCCACCTGCCCGAAGTCAGGATTCACCGTGACGTCCAGGTTGTAGGCGGAGCCGAGCCCGAGCCGGAGGTCGAAGCCGATCTGGTTGCCGAACTCGGATCCATCGAAGAAGGGGTCGTCCGGCTCCGCACCGGCGGTCTGCGCCCGGGCGAGGGCGTACGGGCGAAGCTCGAGGTGGCGGGTGCCGCGCGGGAGGTGCAGTCCCTGGAGCCGGCCGAACACGCTCACCTTGCCGTGCCGGAGCCGCGATTCCAGCGCGAAGTAGGTGTGCTCATTCCGCGCCAAGCGGCGGCGCGAGAAGTTGACGCCCCAGGACTGCGCTGTGTCAGACGCGATGTAGCTGAGCTGTGAGAGGGGGATGCGCAGCTCGGCGCTCCAGCCGGTCGAGTCGCGGTGCACGGCCGACTGCCAGACCGCGTCCCATGCCTCGTCCTCGCGGACGTCGTCGAACAGGTAGACGTCGCGCTGCACACCGGCGGCGCTCACCCGGAAGCGGTAGCCGGTGCGGCGGTCGTTGTTGGGATCGAGCGAGAGCTCGAAGAAGTCGTACTGCCCCATCTCGTCACGCCGTACCAGCTGGGCGCCGATCTGCGCCGCCCGCCGATCGCGCATGATCGCGCCAACGTAAAGGGCGCCTTCGTCGAAAAGCACGCGGACCTCGGTCAGCTCCTCGGGCGGCGCGTTCTCAACCGGCTCGCCCTGCACGAACTCGGTGGCGGGCGTCGCTTGCTGCCAGGCCGCTTCCTCTAGCCGGCCGTCGATGTGGACCTCGCTCGCGCGGTGGGCCGCGGTGATGGATGGCAGCCGCGCCTCGGCGTCGATGCCGCTGTGGGGCGGGTGCTGGGCCCAGCCAGCTCGGGCGCCGAAGAGCGCCAGCGCGATCAGGGCCAGGCGGATGTAAGCTCTCATCCAGCGACAGTTGATCTGAACCGGCTCCCGGGTTGACGACGTGCACCGCCGCCGCGGGACCCGGCGGTCGGTCAGGGTTCGAGTCCGGTTGTGGTTGTGCGACCGGGCGATAAAGAAACGAGATGGCGGGCCGTTTTGCTAGAGGCGGCTCGACGCAGCGGTCGGCTGCGAATCTCGGAAGCGTGGCGTGCCAAAGGCCGCTTTGGGCCTGGGCTGCGCGGGGTTGACGTTCCGTTGATCCGCGGAGGCTAGACTGGCGCGGTTATCGATCGGAGGGCGGTGCGAGTGAGGGAGTCGAGAATCTGGCTGGATCGAACCCTGAGCGTCGTCACGGCGATCGTGGTCGCCGCGACACTCTACCTGCTGCTCACCGATCGAGTGCTCCCCGCGCTGCGCGGCGAACCCGTACGGGTGATCGAAGGTGAGGTCTTGGGGGAGCGCTTCGAGTTCGAACCGCTGGCGGATGAGGCGGAAGCGCCGTCTACGGCGCTG
>CAYFXF010000024.1:3782-23652 GCA_964347085.1 uncultured Gemmatimonadota bacterium
TGGGCAGCTGGTGCAGCCATTGTGGCAGAGACCTGGCCGGAAGACAAACGCGCCGTCTACGGCGCTGCGGGTCCCCGGCTCGGGGCCCAGCCTGCTGCTGGTGTTCAGCTCGACCTGTCCCGCCTGCTATGCGAATCTGGCGGCCTGGGAGTTGGCGTTGGTGGCGGCCCGAGATCGAGCGAGAGTGCTGGCCGTTGGCATCGAGCGCGACCGTCTCGCGGCCCGGGCGTATGCGCGGCGACACCTGCCCGAGGCCTTGGCGGTGGCGCCCAGGGAGGTCCGCCGGTTCGCTGCGACGTTGGGGATCGACGTCGTACCGTTCACCGCGCTGGTCGATGGGGTGGGCGTGTTACGCTACGCCAAGCCGGGGCGTCTTGATTCTACTGCTGTGTCTAAGCTTAAACGCGCGCTGTTGGCCCTGACGGGCTCTTCAAACCCCTGAAACCCTGAAGAAAGGATGGGACGATGCAGAAGAGGTTCTTGTTGGCGATGGTGGCAGCGGCCCTGGCGCTCGGCCAGCCGAGCGCGGCCCATGCGGCGAACTGCGAGGACTACTGCGGCGAGCAGGCCGCCGCGAACTGTGAAAACATCGATTCGTACAAGTGCGCGTTCTATATCCTGGGCTGCCTGGGAGGTTGCTCAGTCGCGCAGATCATCGACGCGCTGACCTAGGGGGGACTGAAGATGAAGAAACTGTTGCTGACCCTGTCCGCCTTGGCGCTGACGTCCCTGCCGGCGCCGCTGTCCGCCCAGAGCGCCGGCAAGACAGTGTGCGAGGGTTACTGCTTGGTGCTCGGTACGGCGTGCTACGTCGTGGGGAGCGTCTTCGTGGGCAAAGACAAATGCGACTCCATGTATGAGGGGTGCGTAGATGGGTGCAAGATCAACTCCTTGCCTGAGTCCGAGGAGTGAACGCAGGGTCGCTTGGGAGGCGGACCGTGAGCGTTGCGGCGACGCTGTTCGCGGCAACGCTCAGCGGCTTTGGCTGTATCGACCTTGATGAGGCCGCGGAGAGCGCGTCTGCCGCCGCTAACCTCTCCGAGAACCCGTTAGCGGTCTTGGAGACCCGCTGGGTGATCGCAGCTGATCCCGCGCGTGAGCCGCCGCTGGCGGCGCCCGTCGCCATCGCCGCTGAGGAGGGGCGCGATCGTTTACTCGTTCTCGAGACGCACCCGCCGGAGCTTCGCGTCTACGACGCAGTCGACGGAACGTTCTTGGCCGCGTTGGGACGGGAAGGCGATGGCCCCGGCGAGTATCGGCACCCCCTGGCTGTGGCGGTCGACCGAGCGGGCCGCTCGGCAGTGCTCTCGGTGGGGGGCCGCGTCACGCACTGGGACGCCGCTGGCGCATTCGTCGCCAGCCTGCAGCTGGGCGCGGGGATAGCGACGGATGTGATGGCGGCGCGGGGGGACACTTTCTATGTGAAGCTGGATCTATTTCCGCCGGACGACGTCTCGCGCTTCCGCGTGGTCACACCCGACACAGTGCTTGAGCGCGTCCTCTATTCCGACGACGGTGTGCCCGGCACGGAGGAGCCTGGCCGGCGTTTCCGCAACCACGCCTACGCGGTGACGGCGACGCGGCAGGGCGATCTGCTGCTGTCCCCGCCAGGCCCCCACTACATCATCCTGCGAATTGGCCCGGAAGGTAGTGTGCGTCAGACGATCCGGCGGCCGGACGTCCTGCCGCTGGTGCGCAGCGACGAAGAGGTCGAGGCCGTCCGAACAAGGGTACGTAAGGGCTTGGCCTCGGCCGGCCGCCCAGCTCCGGCGCAACTGCACGTACCCCGCCACCGCTCGCATGTGGCACGCCTGGCCGCCGGTCCCGAGGGGAGCATCTGGGCCGTCACACGGCGGGGCGACGACCAGATCACCATCATCGACCGCTTCGGCGCCGACGGCAGCTTCCGGGAGAGCTACCGCGTGAACCTCCAGGTGGCCGACCTCGCCGTGACCTCCAAGGCCATCTTCCTGTTGGCTCGCGGTGAGCTTGACGTGGCCGGCGTCGCTGTCGCGCGCTGGCCGGGAGCGGACGCGCCGAGCGGAGGCAGCTGATGGGCGACGCCCTGGTCGCCGAAGAGCTGAGGTACCGCTACCGGCGCGGGCGCCGCTGGGCGCTGGACGGCCTGTGCTTCAGCGTCGAACCGGGCACTGTGCTCGGGCTGGTCGGGCCGAACGGTTCCGCAAAGACGACGCTATACCGCCTGATCCTGGGGTTCATGCGCCCGGCCGCCGGGCGCGTTCGCATCGCCGGCAGCGCGCCGGCGCTCTACCGAAGGAGGCATGGCATCGGCTATCTGCCCGAGCAGGTGCGGCTGCCGCCCAACCTGAGGGTGTCCGAGTTCGCTACCCTGGTGGCTCGCTTAGCAGGTTTGCGGGGGTCGGAGCTGTCGGCTCAAGTGGAGCGTTTGCTTCTCACCCTCGCACTGCAGAGGCGGATGCGCGAGCCGATCGGCGCGCTGTCCCACGGCTACCGTCAACGTGTCGGCCTGCTCGCCGCGCTACTCGGCGAGCCGAGGCTGCTGCTGCTCGATGAACCGGCCAACGGACTCGACCCGGCCTCGGTCGGGGTGCTGCGGGTCGTTCTGCGCTCGCTGAGGCGGCGCGGTTGTATCGTGATTGTCTCCTCGCACAACCTGGTCGAGCTGGAACGTGTCTGCGATCGGGTGCTCATGATCCGTCAGGGTCGCAAGCTGGGCGACATCTCGCGCGCCGAGCTGGTGGGTGAGCCGCCGATCTGGGTGGCCTGCTGGGATGCGGAAGGCGGGCGCGGGGCGCCGGTCTCGCTCGACCGCGCTTTCAGGCAGGGGGGCGTGCGCTTGGCGGCAGATGAGATGGCGTTCCGAGACGAGTGGGCTTGTCGGCGCTTTGCCGCGGCGATGGGAGCCGCAGGAGTGACTGTCGGAATCGAGGGCCGTCCGTACGATCTCGAGTACTTGTTCCACGCTCTCGTACAGCGGCGATGCGTTGAGCCCGGGAACCGCTGATGTGGACGCTGCCACGCCTGGTAGGCCCGCTGTTCCGTTTCATGGGCCAAGACGTTGTGCGCAGTCGTCGCCTGTTCGTCGGAGCGGTTCTGGCGTTTGTGGCGACCGTCGCCTTTATGTCCGCTGTTCGCGGGGTAGATTCGGAGTCTGAAGGCTTCGGCCTCGTCTTACTGCTCGGCTTGCTGGTGATTGCGTCGCCGCTGTGTCGGCCCTGGGTGGATCAGGACGTGCGCCTGGGCTACGCCGCTTGGTGGCTGCAGAAACCGGTGGCACCCGTCCGGTTCTACCTGGCGCATCTGATGGCCCTCGTGGGCTGGTCCTTGGTTGCGGCTTTGGGGGTGGGTCTCGCTGCAGTTCCGGCAGCGCTCGTCGGTGGGGTCAGGCCTGCCGGCTGGGCCGAGCTGCTTGTCAGTCTCGGCTGGATCCCGACCGTTCTGGCCGTCCTCAGTTTTATCGGCTCCGCTGCTGGCGCCCGCAATGGCGGTCTGTTTGCCTACGCCATGTTGTTCGGCGGGTTCGCGCTGCCGCAGCTGTCGGACGCTGCCCGGTTGGGCGCGATCTACGACGCGGCCAAGCTCGTCTTTCCGCCGGCGGAGGCGGCGCTCGCGACCGCGGCAGCGGTGCGCGAGTCCGGTCTTGCCGCCGCCCCCTCCACGCTCTGGCCGCTCGTGGCCTACACGCTGGCCGGCGCCGCGCTAGCGCTGCTGCTGGCGCTGCAGGTCGAGCGGCGCCTGGCGGGTCAGGCGTCGGATTAGCGGTATGTTTCGGCGGCCGGCGTTGCGTGGGGGGCGGGCCGGGGCTATTATCAACGTTGAAAACGGGCGCCCCACGACCATCATCTCCCCACTCAGCTCGGTCGCCATGTCCGCGTCGCGCAGGTCAGACTCCACGACCCCGAAAATCCAGACGAAGCCGCCCATCGGCTGCGCGATGCTGATGATGGACCTGTTCCGCAGCTACCTCCATCAGCAGCGGCTGCCAGTCACGCACCAGCGCGAGGTCATCGCCATGGCGCTGTTTGAGAATGATCGGCAGCTGTCGGTGGATGATCTGGCTGAGCTCTTACGCGGGAACGGCGAGCACGTGGGCAAGGCGACGATTTATCGGACGCTCGCTTTGCTCGTGCAGGGGGACCTCGCCCGCGAGCTCGATTTCAGTGAGGGGTTCAAGCGCTATGAACACCAGGCCGGCGAAGCCCGGCACGACCACCTGATCTGCACGAGCTGCGGAACGGTGGCCCGCTTTGCCCGGGTCGCGTTGGACGATCTGCAGGCGCAGATCGCTGGGGAGATGGGCTTCACCGTTCAGAGTCGTCGCTTGAAGATCTACGGGCTCTGCCGCGAGTGTCAGGCGGCCACTGCGGTACCCGAAGAAGGCCCCGTCCCGAGAAAGCGCTCGATGGCCTCGAGGTCGCGTGCCGGCAGTGGCAGGAGGTAGGCGCTCTACGTCTATCCACAGTGGGGACGAGCGCCAGGAGAGCGCCGCTTCCGACCGACGGTTCGGGGCGGCGCCTTCTTGTGTTTGTCTGGTGCGAAGGCCGCTTGCGTGCGTGAACGGAGATCGAGAGGGAAGAGGATCATGAGAGAGCGTGAACGACTCCTCGAGCTTTTGGCCGAGCGGTCTTTCCGCATCGGAGACTTCACTTTGGCCAGCGGCGCGAAGAGCCGGTACTACGTCGATGCGCGGACCACAACGTTGTCGGCTGAAGGCCAAGCGCTAATCGGGATGCTAGGGCTTCACGTCTTGGATGAGTTGGGACTCGCGGTTGATGCCGTCGGGGGCCTGACGCTGGGCGCCGATCCCATCGCGTACGCGATCGCTCACCGGAGCTTCCTCGACGGGCGGTCGATCCAGGCTTTCACGGTTCGCAAGCAAGCGAAGCGGCATGGCGTCGGCCGGCAGATCGAGGGCTGCTTCGAGTCGGGTCAGCGCGTCGTGATCATCGAGGACACGATCACCACCGGCGGATCCGCGCTCCAAGCCTGTGCGGCGGTAGCGGCGGCAGGCGGTGAGATTCTGGCGGTCCTGGCGCTGGTCGACCGCGAGGAAGGCGGCCGCGAGACCCTGGAAGCCGAGGGTTACCGGGTGATCAGTCTGGTCAGGCTGTCAGAGCTCCGGCGGCTGGTCGGCGAGGCTTCCTGACCCCGAGTCGGGATCTATGCTGCGCGGTGTTCTGCTGTACCTGAGCGAGCGGAAAGGCCTGCAGGAGTTCATCCTCAGGCGCAGACTGCCGCGCCGGGTCGCGCGCCGCTTCGTGGCCGGCGAGAGGCTGGATGAAGCGATCGCGGTGACGCGGACCCTGAACGCCCGGGGTATGGACGTGACGCTCGACCACCTCGGCGAGAGCGTCGAGCGTGATGACCAGGCGGTGCGGGCGGCCGACGATTACATCGCCATTCTGGATCGCATCGCGAAGGAGAAAGTGCGCACGGGGATTTCCATCAAGCTCACCCAGATCGGCCTCGCGATCGACCGGGAGCTTTGCCGCGGGAACCTGCGCCGCATCGCCGAAGTCGCTCGGAAGTACGGCAACTTCGTGCGGATCGACATGGAGGCCTCGGAGTACGTCGAGCCGACCCTGCAGCTTTTCTACGAGCTGAACGAGGAGTTCAAGAACGTTGGGGCGGTGATCCAGTCGTACATGCGGCGGAGCGAGAGCGACGTTAGCGAGCTTGCTGCGCGCAGCGCCTCGGTGCGGCTGTGCAAAGGCGCGTATAAGGAGCCGGAGCGCGTGGCTTTTCAGAAGAAGCGGGAAGTCGACGAGAGCTTCGTGCGCCTGCTGGAGATGTTGATGGAATCCGACGCGCCGCTGGCGGTGGCGACTCATGACTTGCGGATGATCGAGGCTGCCAAGCGCCTGCTTCGGGGGGGCTCGAACCGGGCCGCGCCGTTCGAGTTCCAGATGTTGTACGGTGTGCGCCGCGATCTGCAGGCTCAGCTCGTCGCCGAGGGCCATCGCATGCGGGTCTATGTCCCTTACGGCACGGAGTGGTACCCTTACTTCATGCGACGGATGGCGGAGCGACCCGCCAATCTGTTGTTCGTGCTGCGGGCGCTCGGGGGCAAGTGAGTCAGAGCATCTCCTTGCGCGAAACCGGTTTCATCGTTAGCCCGAACACCTCGCCGAAGTAGCGGGCGATCGCGCCGCCGACTTCGGCAACCCCGTGGGCCACGCCCGTCTCCTTCTCGATTGAGGTCATCTCCACCCGCTGGATACCACACGGCACGATCAAGTCGAAATCGCTTAGGTTGGTGGTCACGTTGAGCGCGAAGCCGTGGAATGTGATCCAGCGCGTCACGTGTACCCCGATCGAGGCGATCTTCCGGTTCTCGACCCAGACGCCGGTGTAACCAGGAGAGCGGCCGGCTGCGGTGCCGTAGGTCGCCAGGGTTCTGATCAAGACCTCCTCCAGGCTGCGCAGGTACCAGTGCAGGTCCTGGCGATGGCGAGTGAGGTCGATGATTGGATAGCCGACGAGCTGGCCGGGGACGTGATAGGTGACGTCACCACCGAGCTCGACCTCGTGCACCTCGACGCCGTGCGACCGCAGCTGTTCGGCGGGTGCGACAACGTTCAACTCGCTGGCGCCGCGGCCCAGGGTAATGACACGCGGGTGTTCAAGAAGAATCAGCAGGTCGTCGCCGGCGGCGCCGCTGGCGCGCTCGCGCGCCAGCCGGCGCTGCAGGGTCAGCGCCTCATTGTAGTCGGTGAGCGCGGGCAGCTGCAGGAGCTTGCAGACTCGACGAGCTGGCATGGTGACACCTGGCGACTATCGGAGGCGTGCGAGCCGCGGGCCGGCTAGATGTGGATGGGGCGACCGAGCGTGGCGAGCGCGGCCTCCATGACTGTCTCCGCCAGGGTCGGATGCGCGTGCACGGTGGTAGCGAGCTCCTCCACTGTCATCTCAAGCGCGCGGCCCAGACCCACCTCGGCCACGAGCTCGGTCACGTGGTGACCCACCAGGTGGACCCCCAGCACCTCACCGTAGCGCGCATCGGCCACAATCTTCACCATGCCGTCCGGTGAGCCGGCGGTGAGCGCGCGGCCGTTAGCGCTGAACGGGAACTTGCCGACTTTCACATCGTAGCCGTCCTCACTCGCCTGTTTCTCGGTCCGGCCGACGCTAGCGACTTCCGGGTGGCAGTAAGTGCAGGAAGGGATGTTGTCGCGCGCGATCGGATGCGTGGCGCCGCCGGCGATGAGCTCTGCGGCGACTATCCCTTCATGCGACGCCTTGTGGGCCAGCATGGGCGGCCCGGCCACGTCGCCGATCGCAAGGACGCCTTCCGCGGTGGTTCGGCCGTACTCGTCGACGCGGATCCAGCCCTTCTCATCGAGTTGGACGTCGGCAGCGTCCAGCCCGAGGTCCTCTACGTTGGGAGTCCGACCCACGGCCATGAGCAGCAGATCGCATTCCAACACCTCTTCGCCTCTTTGGCCTTCGACCGTCACCTTGAGCTTGGTCTTGAGCCGCTCGAGCGACTTGACGCTGGTGTTCGTCTTGATGGCGATCTTCCGCTTCTTGAAAGACCGTCCGACGACGCCGGCGATCTCTCCATCCTCGAGCGGCAGCAGCTGGGGCAGCGCTTCCACCACGGTCACGTCGGCGCCGAACGCGTTAAAGACATCGGCGAACTCCATGCCGGTGGATCCAGCACCCACGACGACGATTTGCTCGGGTAGCTTTTGAAGCTCGAGCGCTTCACGGCTCGAGATGACTCTTTGGCTGTCGAATTCGAAGCCGGGGAGGGTCTTGGGAGTTGAGCCGGTGGCGATGATGATGTTCGTCGCCTTGATCGCGGTCTTCCCGCCACCCTTGAGCTCGATCTCGACGTGCTTGTTGCCCGCGACTCGCCCGCGGCCGAAGATCGATGTTACGCCGTTCTTGTCTAACAAGTACTTGACGCCCTTGGTCAGACGATCACTCACCTGACGGCTGCGGCCTACCGCTGCGGCCAAATCGAGATCGTAGTCCCTGATCCTGATGCCGAAGTCGGCCGCGTCGTCCCGGATGTGCCGCGCCCAGGCGGCGCTCTCCAGCAGAGCCTTCGCCGGGATGCAGCCCCAGTTCAGGCATACGCCGCCCAGACCGCCTTCGCGTGTTTGGGCCTCGATGCAGGCGACCGAGAGGCCGAGCTGCGCTCCGCGAATGGCCGCCACATAGCCACCCGGGCCAGCGCCGATCACGACCAGGTCGTACGAGTCGCTGATAGCTTCCGTCTTCTTAGCCAAGGCGCACCCCGCAGCTTCCAGTTAGTTCGAGATCTGCGGAAGAAAACTAGAGGATGTGGATGGCGACGCAACGACGTGCGGCCGCGACGTGCGTTCCCTCAGAGGGTCAGCTTACGCAGCGCTCGGCGAACGAGCCGCCCCCGATCGATTCCACCTGCTCCCGGGCGTGGTAAGAGCTACGCACGAGCGGCCCGGCCTCGACATGCTTGAAGCCGAGCTCCAGCTCGCCGATACGCTTGAGCTCGGCGAACTCGTCCGGTGCGTAGTAACGGTCGATAGGCAGGTGGCGCGGTGAGGGGCGAAGGTATTGGCCCAACGTGAGAATCTCGATGCCGACGCCTGCCAGATCCCGCATCGCTTCGACCAGCTCCTCGCTCGTCTCGCCCATCCCGCAGATGATCCCGGACTTCGTGATCACCGTGGGGTCGAGTGACTTGGCCTGCTCGAGCAGGTTGAGCGCCCGGTCGTAGCGGCCGCCTGGACGGATGAAGCGATAGAGCCGGCGAACCGTCTCCAGGTTGTGACTGAAGATCTCGGGGCGCGCGTCCACGACCGCTGCCACGGCGACGGCGTCGCCTTTGAAGTCGGGAGTCAGCACCTCGATTGAACAGTGGGGCGTAAGCCGGCGGATGCTGCGCACCGTCTCCGCGAAGATGCGGGCGCCGCCGTCGGGAAGATCGTCGCGGTTAACGGATGTGATGACGGCGTGCCGGAGCCCCATCGCACGCACGGCCTGGGCGACGCGCACCGGCTCGTCTTCGTCCAGGCCCGTGGGCATGCCCGTGGTCACCGCACAGTACGAACAGGAGCGGGTACAGATGTCGCCCAGGATAATGAAGGTGGCCGTGCCCTGCCCCCAGCACTCACCGATGTTGGGGCAATGCGCTTCCTCGCATACCGTGTGCAGGGTCTTGGCCCGCATCAGCCGCTTCAGATTGGTGTACTCGCCTGTGCCGGGCGCACGCGCTTTCAGCCAGGGCGGCTTGCGGCCGTCCGGACCGGCGTTCTCCGGCGTGCGCTCCTTCAGCAGGGGCTGGATCTCCTCGCGCTGGCGCCGCAGGGCGGCGTACTCCAGAGGTAGCTGGTGGGGTTGTAGGACCCTCAGTTCGCGCATTCACACCTGTCGGTTTCATGTCCGCTGCGGCCGCTCTGCCGCGCCGGGCCTTGCAGGACCAGAGCCTTGCACCCTATAAGCTAACGCGCTCCGTGGCCCCGTCCAGCGACTATCGGTGGGCTTACGCTGGTTGGCGGCCGTTGCAGTGGGTGCGGAGCTTGAGCACAACTGATACGAGTCATACCGCAAGAACAGCACGGAGGTTCGAAATGTCTGCAGAAATCGGCCAGGCCGCGCCGGGATTCGAGTTGAGCTCGACGATCGGCGACACGATCTCGCTCGCTGAGGGGCGCGGAAAAGGGCCCACGCTTCTGCTCTTCTTCCCGCTCGCCTTCACGCCCCCGTGCACCAACGAGCTGGAGGTCATGCGGGAGGATTACGGAGAGTACAGCGAGCTGGGAGCGCGGGTGTTGGCCGCCAGCGTCGACAGCCCGTTCACGCTCAAGGTTCTGGCGGAAAAACTCAGCTTGCCGTTTCCGCTGCTCAGCGATTTCAACAAGGAAACTGCTCGGGCCTATGGGGCGATCCACGAGGACCTGATGGGACTCAAGGGCGTGGCGAAGCGATCGGCTTTCGTCATCGATCGCGAGGGCGTAGTTAGGTATCGCTGGGTGTCCGACGATCCCGGTCAGCTCCCGAAATTCGATGAGATAAAGGCGGCAGTCGCCGAGGCAGCGGCTACTTGACGATGCCGTAGACGGAATCGACGCGGGCGCGAAGCTCGGCCAGGGCTTCCACAGCGTTGGCCGGGACGAAATCGATCCGTAGATCGATCAGCCGGTCACGCGTCGCGTATTGGGCGTTGGGTCCAACGACCAGCAGGGCGGCGGAATGCTCGCCGTCTCGCTCGCCGCCGGCCTCGCGGCCTGCCGTGAGCGCGGCAAGCAGCCGATCGGCCAGCGGGCCATCGCTGGCGGCGAAGGCGTCCGCCATGGCCGGGAGGACGTCGGGTCCGCTCAAGCGGTGGCCGGCCGCCACGAAGTCGTCGCCTGTTCGGTGACCGGCCTCGTCCGGCAGCTGGTTACCGCTGAACGCGGCCGTACCCAGCGGCGAGATCGCGAGCACCTGCCTTCGTTCGCGATCGGGGTCAGCCGCAAGCCCGACCGCGATGGCGCGGGCCGGGGCGAGACTGTCGCGAAGCGCGATCAGAACCCTGTCGTTGAGTTCGAGGTTCGGTCCGCCGAGGACGATGACGCCACCCGCGGCCGGGTCGAGGAACTCCAGGTTCATCCCGATCAGTGGCGCGTGGCTCGCCGCGGCCACGCCGTATTCGCCCGTCAGGGGATCGCGCGCCAGTATGCCGTAGGAGGTCGGGGGCGGCGGCGTGACCGATAAGCGGGCGGAGATGCCACTTAGGATCAAGGTCAGCGCGAGGCCGAGCCCGGCCAGCGCGATGCCTGGCGGCCGCGACGATCGTCGCGCACGGGATGCGGTTCGGTCCATCGAGGTACCCGCGTCGTAAGTGGCCGTTCATCATAGAGTTGTGGGAGGGGGAAGGTCAACGGGTCGAGGCTTGCTCTGGTTGAGAACGATTCCTATCTTCGGAACCGAGGCTCGCATCGATCGCCGCCAGCGCGGCGGCCGGGCGGGCAGCTGAATAGGAGGCGGTTGGCAACGTGACCTACATAATCGCGCAGCCGTGCATCGACGTGAAAGACGCCGCCTGTGTCGACGTCTGTCCCGTAGATTGCATATACGAGGGTCCGGATCAGTACTACATCCACCCGGAGGAGTGCATCGATTGCGGTGCCTGTGTGCCGGAGTGCCCGGTCGATGCCATCTTTCCGGATGATGAGGTGCCGGACGAATGGCAAGAGTTCATCGCCAAGAACTACGTGCATTTTGATGTGGAGCCGCCAGGCTGAGTTCGGTGCTGGACCGGATCGCGAGCGCCCGGCTCTGGCCGGGCGTTGCTTTTTTGGGCCCTGCTTGAGACCGATCGGAGATGAAGGACAGGGAAAAAGAGCTTAGGGAGCAGCTAGCAGCGGGGTCGACCGATAGCGAAGCGCTGCGCGAGCTGGCCGGCCTCGTAGGCGCGGATCGAGCTCGCAAGGATGAGGCGGTGGAACTGTGGAGATCCATGGTCGCCGTGCTCGAACCGTCGCAGTTGCCAGAGGGGCTGCTCGCGCTGGCCCGGGCGCAAGTCGAGGCGCGGCGCGAGGAGGAGGCGATCGAGACGCTGGCCCGCTGTACGGCGGATTCGCCCGACAACTTCGACGCCCACGATCTGCTCGGCGAGTTGCTGAGGCGCGCGGGCCGCCTGGAGGAGGCCGCGGACGCGTTGCGACGTGCTGGTGAGCTCGATCCTCGGGCCGTCCGGCCGCGTGCCGCCTTGCTGGCGTGTCTGGATGGACTGGGCTGGCGCGACGAAGCGGATAGAGTGCTCGGTTCTCTACAGCGTCTCGGCGCCGACGACCCGGCCGTCGGCGCCCTGGTGGAGGAGTTAATGCGCCGGCGTGGCTAAACGTGCCGCTCGAAGCAACGTAGCCGACAAGGTCTCACTCGGGCGGAGACCGGGCAGCGTCGCGGAGGCCCGGCAGATTCAGGCCGAGCTTCGTGGACGTGTGAGCTTTGCGCCGCCGTCCGGCTTCGCGCCCCGCTTCGTGGCCGGCGCCGATGTGGCCTTCGACAAGTCGCGCAACCGCGCCTTCGCGGCCATCGTGGTCATCGATTTGGAAACGATGGAGACGATCGAGACCGCGACCGCGGTCGAGCCGATCGCCTTTCCCTACGTGCCAGGTTATCTCAGCTTCCGCGAGCTTCCCGTGTTGGCCGCGGCCTGGGAGCAGCTCGGCCAGCAGCCGGAAGCGGCCGTGCTGGACGCGCACGGCTACGCCCACCCCCGCCGCATGGGGCTTGCCTGCCATGCGGGGCTCGCCTTTGGCATCCCGACGATCGGTTGTGCCAAGTCGATTCTCTGCGGCAAGCTCGACCCGCTGAGCGAGGAACGCGGCGCTCGGGCTCCGTTGATCGATCCCCAGAGCGGGGAGGAGATCGGTTGGGGGCTGCGGACTCGAAGCCGCGTGCGCCCCGTCTACCTGTCGGTCGGACACCGGATCGACTTGCCCACAGCTGCCGAACTGATCCTGCGGCTCACCCCCGACGGCCGTTATCGCTTCCCTGAGACCACCCGACGTGCGGACCGTCTGGCCGCCGAACTGAAGCGGCCCCGCTGAGTCCGCCGTATCGGACTGACACGAGGGCGTGCGTCGAAAGGACACGATCGCCCGCCGGCCCGCGGTGGGCACGCGGGTGAAAGGTCAGTCGTCCTGCGGCCTCTCGGGAGTGGGTCGGCCGGCACGCGGCGTGCTCTTCTGATCAAGCTGGTCTGCGGACGGGACTCTCCGCCGGTCCGCCGACCTCAACTCAGGAGAGCTTGGGAGGTGGGGATGTCGAAGTCCCAGATGCGCGGGGCCCAGAGCGCTTACGGCAATCAACCTCAGGGCATCATCGTCCTGGATCGGCTACCGCTCCTGGCCACGACCCGGCTGCGGGCGTTCGTCTGGTGCCGGAACCGCGTCGATCATGCGGCTTTCGAGTCGGACGGATCGTCGGGTTCGAGCCGTTTCACCCTGATGTTGGGCCGTCCCACACCGGCGGGCGGCAACGGCGGTTCGTAGGCGCTGCTGGGGCAGCCCCAGGGATCCACCCCTCCCACGCACTGCCAACCGTCGCGGATCAGTCTCTTCCACGAGCCCAGCAATTTTTCCTCTTTGCTTGACGCCGCCCCACGCTTGCGCTTAGCGTGCCGGTCGTTTGCTGAGACGGGGCGGTACGCGAGGACACGGAGGTAGAGATGGAGGCGCCGAGCCGCGAGGGTTGGGGCACCAGGCTGGGCTTCATCCTGGCAGCTGTCGGGTCCGCGGTCGGGCTCGGCAACATGTGGCGCTTTCCGTACGCCGCGGCCGAACAAGGCGGCGCCGCCTTCGTTTTCCTCTACATCGCCATGGTGTTCGTGGTCGGCGTGCCGGTGATGCTGGCGGAGTTTGCCGTCGGCCGGCGCACGCGGCTCAGCCCGATCGGCGCGCTGCGCGCGACGGGCGGTTCGCGTTGGGCACCGCTCGGTTACCTCTACGTGGCCACGGGTTGTCTCATCCTGGCCTACTACTCGGTGATCGCCGGCTGGACGTTGCGCTACACGCTGGAAGCGCTGATCAGCGGGTTCAGCTCGGCGCCCTCGGAGTACTTCGAGCTCTCCTCGACGGGGATCAGCGCCGTCCTCTACCACATGGTGTTCATGGCGATCACCATCTCGATTGTCGTGGGCGGCATCAAGGGCGGGATCGAGCGCGCCGCCCTGGTTCTGATGCCGATGCTCTTCTTGCTGATCATCGGGCTGGCGGTCTGGGCGGCGTTCCAGACGGGAGTCGGGGAGGGCTACAGATTCTACCTGCGGCCAGAGCCCGCGAAGCTCTTATCGGTGTCCACGCTGAGCGGCGCCGCTGCGCAGGCCTTCTTCAGCCTCAGCCTCGGCATGGGCGCCATGCTGACTTACGCCAGCTACCTGGGGAGAGAGGAGAACTTACCCGGGTCGGCGGTCGCCATCTCGTTCAGCGATTTCGCTGTGGCGTTTTTCGCCGGCCTCGTGGTGTTTCCGGTGATCTTCGCCTTCAGCCTGCAAGGGGAGATCAGCGCCAGCTCGGTGGGAACCCTGTTCATCAGCCTGCCGACGGCGTTTTTGAAGATGGGCGCGGCCGGGAGGCTGGTGGGTCTGGTGTTCTTCATCGCGCTCTTCGTCGGCGCGCTGACCTCCGCCATCTCGTTGCTCGAGGTGGTCACGTCGAGCTTGATCGACAACTGGCGGGTCGACCGAGCCCGCTCGGCGCTGTGGTCGGGGATCGTGATCACGCTGCTCGGGATCCCGTGTGCCTACAACCAGGACGTTCTGGGCCTGTTCGACAAGATCGCCGGCGAGTTCCTGCTCGTCGTCGGCGCGTTTATCCTGGCGCTCTTTGTGGGCTGGCGAGTGCGGGACCCCTTGAACGAGGTGCGAAAGGGTTTCGCGTCGGAGGGCTTGCTCAAAGGGTGGCTATGGATGATCCGCGTGGTGGTGCCGATCATCCTCGCGGTCGTGGTCTACCAGGTCGGCGGCCAGGCGTTGAACCTAATCCGGACGACGTTGTTCTGAAGTCGGTCGCACGTCGCGCGGTTGCCGGTGTAGGCGGCGCGAAACGCAGCGGAGGTGGCGATGGCCCTTCTCAACGACTCGGAGATACAGCAGAAGCTAGCGGGCTTGCCGGGCTGGTCACGCCGGGGCGACGAGCTCATCAAGCGCTACGAGTTCCCCGATTTCGTCGCGGCGATCGCCTTCGTGAATCGGGTCGCTGACCGCGCCGAGACGGCGAACCATCACCCTGACATCACGGTCAATTACAACGTGGTGACGCTGGCGCTCTCAACCCATAGCGAGGGCGGAATCACCGATAAGGACATATCGGGCGCGGCCTCGTTCGACCTGGCCGTGGGGTGAGCGCGCGTGGCGGTCAAGTTCCACTACCACCGGGCGGTACGAGAAGTACCGCGTCTGCGCATACGTCGCGGCGATACCCTCTGCCACGTCTATAGCGACTCGTCGGTCGAGGAGCTGGTGGAGTGGGGACGTGCGCGCGGCTGGCGATCTGCCTACCTCGACCTGCGGAACGACCTCCCCCACTTCGATGCCTTCCGCGACCGGCTGCGGCACTGCGGTGCAGGTGTGTCGCGTCAGGAGTTCATTCGTGACGTGCGCAGCTGGCGAGCCCGAAATGGCGGAGGTGGTGGCGAGAAGCGGCGGGAGAAGCGAGGCCGGTCGGCGGGCGCTCAGTAGTTGACCAGGTCCACTATCGCGGCCTGGATGTCGTCCACCTGCGGCAGGATCGCGTCTTCGAGCTGCGGCGCATAGCCGACAAAGGTGTCGAGCGCGGCCACGCGGCGCACCGGCCCATCCAACCACTCGAACAGCTGATCGGCGATGCGGGCGGCGATCTCGGCTCCGTAGCCCCAGGAGATGGGATCTTCGTAGACCACCAGCACCTTGTTGGTTCGCCTCACCGACTCCGCGATCAACCCCATGTCGAACGGGTTCAGCGTGCGCAGGTCGATGACCTCGGCCGCTATACCCGATTCCTCCGCGGCGGCCTTCGCGGCACGCACAGAGCGCTCGACCGTGGCGCCGTAGGTGACGATCGTCAGATGGGACCCTTCGTGCACCGTTTTGGCTCGCGCGAACGGGATCATGTAGTCAGGCCCCGGATAGCGACCCTTATTGTAAGTCTGCCGGTAAAGGTGTTTGTGCTCGAGGAAGAGCACCGGGTCGTCGCAGCGGATGGCCGCGCGCAAGAGGCCGTTCGCATCTTCGGCATTCGCCGGGCAGACGACGCGGAGCCCCGGCGTGTGGGTGAAGATGCTGGCTCCGGTCTGTGAGTGGTAGATCGCTCCGCCCTTCAGATAGCCGCCGTAGGTGACCCGGACGACCAGCGGGCACTTGAAGGCGTTGTTCGAGCGCCAGCGGATCAGCGAAACCTCGTCGCGCAACTGCATCATGGCCGTCCAAATGTAGTCGAAGAACTGGATCTCAACGACCGGCTTGAGGCCGCGCTGCGCGAGCCCGACGGCTCGGCCCACGATGTTGGCCTCGGCGAGCGGCGAATTGTAGACCCGGGCGGAACCGAAGCGTTTCTGTAGCCCCCAGGTGACCTTGAACACGCCGCCTTTGCCCTTGACCTCGTCCAGCGACTCCTCGCGGCTCGCGTCGGCGACGTCCTCGCCGAACACGACGATCGTGGGGTTGCGCTCCATCTCGTCGCGCAGGCAGGCGTTGAGGAGGTCGACCATCGTGGTCGGATTGCTCTCCCCGTACTCAGCCGGGCTGTCGAACTCCTCGGTGGTCGGGTCAACGTCCGGCGAGTAGACGTAGAGGGTCGCCGTCTCCGGCCGCGGTTGGGGCGCCTCGATCGCCCGGTCGGCTGCCTCCTGGATCTCGGCGTCCACCCCCTCCTGCAGCGTCTGGAGCTGCGGCTCGTCGAGTATCCGTTCGTCGAGCAGGAAACGCGCGAAGCGGGTAAGCGGATCCTGCTTCGCTTCCTCGTCGCGCTCATGCTGCGAGCGGTACAGCCGCTCGTCGTCCGACATCGAGTGGGAGTAGGGGCGGGTCACGTGAGCGTGAACCAGGGCGGGCCCCTTACGGGCTCGACAGTAGCCGACGGCCCGCTGCATCGCGCCGTAGCTGGCGAGCGGATCGCAGCCGTCGACCTCCTCGATGTAGAGGCCAGGCACGCCGCTCATGCACTTCGAGATGCTGCCCCCGGGGGTCTGCACTTCGATCGGCACGGAGATCGCGTACTTATTGTCCTCGATCAAGAAGATTGTCGGCAGCTTGAGCGTGGCGGCCGTGTTGATCGCCTCCCAGAACTCGCCCTGACTGGTCGTGCCATCGCCCGCTGTGACCAGCACCACCTCGTCGTCTTTGAACAGGTCGGCGCGTTCCCGTAACTCATCGATCAGCTGGAAACGAAGGCTGGCCTCCGCACACCCCACCGCGTTGAGGAATTGTGTTCCGGTCGGGCTCGACGCGGTGACGATGTTGAGCTCCTTGTTGCCCCAGTGACTGGGCATCTGGCGACCGCCCGAGGCGGGATCGTCGGCGGCGCCGACCGCTTCGAGCAACATCTCGTAGGGCGTCACACCGAGCTGCAAGCAGAGCGCGCGGTCCCGGTAATAGGTGTAAAACCAGTCGTAACCCGCCTTGAGGGCGAGCCCGGCGGCGACGTTGATCGCCTCGTGGCCCGCGCCGCTGATCTGAAAGAAGATGCGGTTCTGCCGCTTGAGCTGGATCTCGCGGTCATCCAGTCGGCGCGACAAGTAGATGACGCGGTAGATGTCGACGAGCTGTTCGGCGGTCAGGCCGCCGTATTTCTGCTCGGTCGCCTGAGTTGTGGGTGAACCTGTCGTCATCACCGCTCGAAGGTTGCTCGCTGAGGCCGGCCAGCGCCGAACGGCACTGGTAGGGCGCCCCACAAGTTAGGCGCGGCAGCCGCTTCTCCGCCAGCCGGGGGGCTGGCACCGCTCAGGTTCGCACGGGCGACGTGGCGGGGACCGGCGTCGGCGCTGGCGTGTTGTGACGCTTTTTAGTATAGTGTTTCTCCCCTCGGTTCGATCGACTCGCGGTGTTCCCTGTCCGCCGGGGCGTCCCGCCGCCTCTGTTGCCTGGGCCACCGCCCCCGGATACTTTCCGGGCCCGCAACTCGTAACTCTTCCGGGGCGTCTCGGCTGATGGACCGACTCGTATGCGAAACCTGCTCGACACCGCTTCCCGGCGGCAGCAAGTACTGCAGCGAGTGCGGCACCCCCGTACCCAACGGGGGGCCGGTGAAGCCGCAAGCTGAGGGCTACCCCACAAATCTTCGTCAGGCCCTCCAGACGGCCACTGCCGGCGAGTACGAGATCCACAACGAACTGGGTCGTGGCGGGATGGGTTCGGTTTTCCTGGCAAGGGAAATCGGGCTCGACCGCCTGGTCGCGATCAAGGTTCTGCCTCCGGGCCTGATGTACGACGAAGGGCTGATCGTGCGGTTCAAGCGCGAGGCCCGCATGATCGCCAAGCTCCACCACCCGAACATCATCCCCGTCTATCGGGTGCATCATAACCACAACCTCGCTTTCTACACGATGCATTTCGTGTCCGGCCGCTCGCTGAGCGAGATCATGGTCTCCGGGCGACAGCTGTCGTTGGAGGAGATCGAGAAGATCCTGCTGGAGGCGGCGGCCGGGCTCGGGTACGCGCACAAGCGGGGCGTAATCCATCGGGACGTCAAACCGGCGAACATACTGATCGACGGTGAGGGCCACGTTCATCTGACCGACTTCGGGATCGCCAAAGCGCTGGTAGGCAGCACGCAGCTTACCGAGACGGGCGCAGTGATCGGTACCCCGCAGTTCATGGCACCCGAGCAGTGTGAAGGCCGGATGGTGGACGGCCGCGCGGACCAGTACTCGCTGGCGGTGGTCGGCTATCAGCTGTTGGTTGGCAGCCCCCCGTTCGAGTCCGACTCGATGAAGGAGCTGCTCTACCATCACCTGTTCACGCCGCCTAAACCGCTGAACGAGGTGCGCCCCGATACGCCGACCGATCTACGCGATGCGATCCACAAGGCGCTGTCCAAGGATCCGGCGGACCGCTTCAGCAGCATGGAGGAGTTCCGGGCGGCGGTTCAGGGTAAGGGGGCACCCGTCGTCGTGAAGTGGCTGGAAGGGCCGCTGGAGCGGCGGATCCCGAGAAGCGGCCAGATGCGGCGTGCCTCTGATCACGCGACGACGGAACGCCTGCGGGAATCTCCGTGGGCGTGGGATGATGATCGCCAACCCGCTCATGGTCCGCGCCTCACGGTGTACCAGCGCACCGTTGCGGCGCTGGCGGTCGCCGTGATTTCGATCGCGGCGGTGGCGGCGCTCGCGCTGTCGCGGGGTGCGGGTCTGGCCGGCTCGCTACAACAGGGCCCCGAGCAGGGGGAGCAGGCCGAAACCGCGCTCATCGCGTCGATCCCTGCGACGAGTCCTGATGCCCTGCCGGGCGTAGACGCTGCGGCGACCCCTATCAAGCCAGCGGACCTCAGCGCCGCGAGCGGCAGTGGCGTAGCGGTGCTTTCCGGTGACGTGCCGGCCGACGCGAAGCTGCAGGTCGACGGCCGCGAGCTACAGGCGGCGCTGTTCGACGGCGCGGCGATCGAGTTGTCCCCCGGCGAGCACCGCGTCGTGATCACGGCTGCCGGATTCCAACCCTGGACCCATGATCTGCGGGTCGAGCCCGCGGGCCAAATCGCTCTACCCGTTCAACTCGAAGCGCTGCCGGCGCCACCACGGGCCAGCCGAAACGCATCACGGCCCACGCCGCCAGCGAGCTTGCTTGGAGAGCTGGGTGTGCGCATGCGGCAGGGCCGAGTTCTCCATGACCTGGGCCGCTATCTCGAGGCGGCGGAGATCTTCCGCGAGGTGCGCGCGAGCGCGGCCGAGTCCGCGGCCAAGTACAGCGCCGCAGTGGCGCTCGAAGCGCTCGCCGACGACGCGCGCCAGGCCATCGAGGACGCGCGCCGAGCCTGCCAGCTGGAGAAGCAGCCCTTCTGCCCTTAGATTGGCGTTGACAGCCAATCGGCCTGCAACCTAGCTACCCTGTCGATATGACGCTGAGGTACGTTGGCCTCGCGATGTCGGTCTGCCTCGGGTGTTTCAGCGCACCCGCGCAGCTTGCCGCACAGGACCGCCTACCGTACACGCTCGATCAACTACTCGGGTTGGTCGAATCGGGTGTGTTCTCGGATGAACGGATCGCGTTTCTGGCTAACCGCAGCTGCCTCGGGTTCGAGCTGACGGACGAAGCGAGCCGCCGGCTACAGGCAGCCGGGGCCTCCGAAGAGTTACTCGCGGGGTTGCGCGGGGTGTGCGTCAAGCTGCTGACGACCGTGCAAGTGTTGCCCGCCGAGCTGGTGGTCCCGGAGGGGGCCAGCCGAATACTGCGCGCCCGGACGCTGGGGCCCGACAGTTCGGAAATCCCCAACGTGCCGAT
>CAYFXF010000025.1:0-23378 GCA_964347085.1 uncultured Gemmatimonadota bacterium
GAAATACCCCAGCGTGCTCCTTTTGGGCGACAACTCGGTGGGCGAGTTCTACTCGGTCGCGCTGACGAACCTGCGGCAGCAGGCCGATACGGGGACGAAGATGATCCATATCGGCAAGAACACGAAGAGCACGATCGTGACGAAAGGGATCTCAGCCGGCCAGGGGCATAACAGCGACCGTGGGATGGTGAAGATCATGAAGGGCGCGGAGAACGCCCGTAACTTCACGCAATGCGACTCGCTGCTGATCGGGGACAAGTGCGGCGCGCACACGTTCCCCTACATCGAGGTCAAGAACAAGTCGGCGAAGATGGAGCATGAAGCGTCGACCTCGAAGATCGGCGAGAATCAGATGTTCTATTGTCAGCAGCGGGGCATCGGCCTGGAGGACGCGATCTCGCTGATCGTGGCCGGCTTCTGCAAGGAGGTGTTCCGTGAGCTGCCGATGGAGTTCGCGGTCGAGGCGCAGAAGCTGTTGAGCGTGAGCCTGGAGGGTAGCGTCGGCTAGGGCGCGACGCCAAGAGAGCAAAGAACGGGAGTCAAGGTTAGATGCTGGAGATCAAGAATCTGCATGTAGAGGTCGAGGGGAAAGAGATCCTCAAGGGCGTGAACCTGACGGTGAACGCCGGCGAGGTGCACGCGATCATGGGGCCCAACGGTTCGGGCAAGAGCACGCTGGCGTTGGTGCTCGCCGGCCGTGACGGGTACGAGGTGACGAAAGGTCAGGTGCTGTACCGCGGCCAGGACCTGCTGGAGATAGAGCCGGAGGAACGGGCCTGCGAGGGCGTGTTCATGGCCTTCCAATACCCGGTCGAGATTCCCGGCGTTGGGAGCATCCAGTTCCTTACAGCCGCGCTCAACGCGCTGCGCAGGCATCGGGGCGAGGAAGAGCTGGACGCGCTGGAGGCGCTCAAGTTGCTGAAGGAGAAGCTGAGCCTGCTGCACATGGACAAGAGCCTGCTGGAGCGCTCGGTGAACGAGGCCTTCTCGGGCGGCGAGAAGAAGAAGAACGAGATCTTCCAGATGGCGGTGCTGGAGCCGAGCCTGGTGATCTTGGACGAGACCGACTCGGGTCTCGACATCGACGCGCTGAAGGTCGTGGCGGAGGGCGTGAACGCCCTGCGCAGCCCGGAGCGGGCCTTCGTCGTGATCACGCATTATCAGCGGCTGCTGAACTACATCGTCCCGGACTTCGTACACGTGTTGGTGGACGGCCGCATCGTCCGCTCGGGCGGCAAGGAGCTGGCGCTTCACCTCGAGGAGTACGGCTACGCCTGGGCCGGCGAGCAGGATCCCGCCGAGCTCGCGGCGTCGAAGTCGTAGTCGGGGGGGTAAGGTGACGACAGCGACGGCCAAGCAGGGTCTGGAAGGCTACCTCGAGGGCTTCAAGAAGTTCGAGAACGGGGCGGGCGGGCCGGACTGGCTGCGCCCGGTTCGACGCGCGGCGATGGAGCGCGGGGCGACGCTCGGGTTCCCAACGGTCCGCGACGAGGACTGGAAGTTCACCAATCTGGCCCCGCTGGCGCGGAAGACGTTCGCCTTGGCCAGAGGCGGCGGCAAGGTGTCCGCAAAGGAGCTGGCGCCCTTCGTCTTCCGGGGCCAGGAGGTGTGGCGGCTGGTCTTCGTGAACGGCCGGTTCGCCCTTGAGCTGTCGGACCCGGCGGCAGGTCTGCCCAAGGGTGTGATCGTGGGGAGCCTGGCGGCCGCGCTGGAGCGCGAGCGCGAGCTGGTCGAAGCGCACCTGGCCCGGCATCTCGACTACGAGCACGACTTCTTCTCCGCGCTGAACACCGCCTTCATCGAGGATGGCGGGTTCGTCTATGTGCCGCGCGGCACCGTGCTCGAGCGGCCCATCCACTTGTTGTACGTGGAGACGGCGACGCCGGAGCCGAAAGTATCGCACCCCCGTAACTTGCTCATCTTCGATGAGGTCACCCAGGGCGCGGTGATCGAGGAGTACGTGACGCTCAGCACTGGCGAGTATTTCTCGAATGTCGCGACCGAGCTGGTCGCTGGTGAGAGCGCCGTGGTGGAGCACTACCTGATCGAACGTGAGAGCGAGCGCGCCTTCAACGTCGGCACGCTGCGGATCGAGCAGGCGCGTCAGAGCAACGTCGCATCGCACACCGTGCTCTTCGGTGGCTCGCTGGTCCGCAACAACGTGCACCCGGTGCTGGCCGGTGAGGGTGCCGAGTGCTTGATCAACGGGCTGTTTATGCCGCACGGCCGTCAGCACATGGACAACTTCATGCGGGTCGAGCACGCGAGCCCGCACTGCGACAGTCGTCAGTATTACAACGGCATCCTCGACGACCGCGCGCATGGGGTGTTCAGCGGGCGTATAGTCGTTCACAAGGACGCGCAGAAGACGGACGCCAAGCAGACGAACCGCAACTTGTTGCTCTCCGACGCCGCGCAGGTCGACAGCAAGCCGCAGCTCGAGATCTACGCCGACGACGTGAAATGCACGCACGGCGCGACGATCGGGCAGCTGGACGAGGACGCGATCTTCTACCTGCGAACGCGCGGTGTGCCTCAGGAAATGGCGCGTGCGCTGATGTTGTTCGGGTTCGCCGGAGAGAACCTGGAGCGGATGAAGCTGCCGGCCGTGCGCGAATACGTGGAAGATCTGGTCGCCGCTAAGTTGCCTCAGGGGAGCACGCTGCAGAGATTGGGCTGAGGCGGCGGCGCTCCCATTACCCTTGGAGGCGCGCCGACCCGGTTCAGGCGACAATCGAGGCGTGCCGATGTCACACCTTCGCGAGCTCTACCAGCAAGTCATCCTCGAGCACTACCGTAGCCCCCGGAACTACCGGGAGCTGGAGGGGGCAGACCACTCGGCCGAGGGCTACAACCCGTTGTGCGGCGACAAGATCAAGGTTTTCCTGGTGCTAGAGGACGACCGGGTCAAGGACGTCGCCTTCCTGGGCTCGGGCTGCGCGATCTCCAAGGCGTCCGCCTCGCTGATGACGGCGGAAGTCAAGGGAAAGACGCTGGCGGAGGTGGATGAGCTGTTCGCTCGGTTTCGCGAGCTGGTCACCAGCGAGCATGACGCGGAGTTCGACACGGAGGCTCTGGGCAAGCTGGCGGTGTTCAGCGGTGTGCGCGAATTCCCGGTGCGGGTGAAGTGCGCGACCTTGGCCTGGCACACGTTGCAGGCGGCGCTGGAGGGGAAGGGCGAGCCGGTGTCGACCGAATGAGCGTTAGAGTGCGGCGAGGGCGCAGCCTGAGGCCATGACGGGGTACGTGAAGGTCGCGAAGGCGCACGAGATCGCGCCAGGCAGCATGAAGGCGGTCGAGGTGGACGGCGTCCCCCTTGTGCTCTGCAATGTGGACGGGAAGTACTACGCGTTGCACGACGAGTGCACGCACGAGAACTACCCGCTCTCCGAGGGCACGCTGGAAGGGTGTGCGCTCGTCTGCATGCTGCACGGCGCGACGTTCGCGCTCGAGACGGGCGATGTGCTGGAACCACCGGCTTACGAAGCGGTGAGGACGTACGCGGTCAAGCAGGAAGGCGGTGACGTATACGTCGCCGTGGAGCCATGAGCCGTCAAACCGCTGACCTGAGGAGGAAGGCACGGCTGGATGTGGCGGCGATCCGGCGTCAGTTCCCGATCCTCGATCAAGAGATCGGCGGCCACCGGCTCGTCTATCTGGACAACGCCGCTTCCTCGCAGAAGCCGCTTGCGGTGCTGGACAC
Source organism: uncultured Gemmatimonadota bacterium (assembly GCA_964347085.1). Lineage (GTDB taxonomy): Bacteria > Gemmatimonadota > Gemmatimonadetes > Palauibacterales > KS3-K002 > CAYFXF01. The sequence goes on from CAYFXF010000025.1 coordinate 3,704, forward strand.
GTTGGCCCGCTACTATGAGCGGGATCACGCCAACGTGCACCGTGGCATCCACGAACTGTCGATGCGGGCGACCGAGGCCTATGAAGCCGCCCGGGGGACGGCGGCGCGCTTCATCGGCGCACGCGGGCCGGAAGAGGTGGTCTTCGTGCGCGGCACCACCGAGGCGATCAACCTGGTCGCGGCCAGCTGGGGGTCGCTCAACATCCGCGCTGGCGACGAGATTCTGCTCACAGTTCTGGAGCACCACTCGAACATCGTGCCTTGGCAGCTCTTGGCGCAGCGGACGGGGGCGCGCCTCAAGTACGTCGACATCGATGACGCGGGGCGGCTGCGGCTCGACCAGTTCGCCGATTTGCTGACAGACCGCACCCGGCTGGTCGGCGTGACCCATGTCTCGAATTCGCTCGGTACCGTGAATCCGCTGGCGGAGATCGTGGCGGCGGCGCGCCGCGTTGGCGCGCGGGTGCTGGTGGACGGCGCGCAGGCGGCGCCGCACCTGACGGTCGACGTTCAGGCGCTGGGCTGTGATTTCTACGCCTTCAGCGGCCACAAGATGTGCGGGCCGACGGGGATCGGTGTGCTGTGGGGCCGGCGCGAGCTGTTGGAGGGGATGGCGCCCTACCAGGGCGGTGGCGAGATGATCGAGATCGTCGAGGAAGAGCGATCGACCTTCAAACCAGCGCCGCAGAAGTTCGAGGCAGGAACACCCAACATCGCCGACGCGATCGGGCTGGCCGCAGCGATGGACTTCTTGAGTGATGTCGGGCTGGATCGGATCGTCGAGCACGAGCATGATCTGATCAACTACACGCTCGAGCGCACCCGTGGGGTCCCGGGCTTCCGAGCCCTCGGTCCCAAGACGGACCGCTCGGCGGTCCTCTCTTTCGTGCTGGGCGACCTGCACCCGCACGATGTAGCTCAGATTCTCAACGACCGAGGGGTAGCGGTGCGCGCTGGGCATCACTGCAACCAGCCGCTGATGCGAAGGTTGGGTCTGGCGGCGACGACGCGGGCATCGTTCTACCTCTACAACGATCGCGACGATGTAGATGCGCTGTGCGAGGGGCTCGAAGCCGTCGTGAGGTTCTTCAGCTAGGAGGGACGCATGGCAGCGAAGAAGATTCTCCAGCTCGTCGGAGATTTCGCAGAAGACTACGAGGTCATGGTGCCGTTTCAGGCGCTGCAGATGGTGGGGCATACGGTGCACGTCGTGTGTCCGGACAAGAAGGCGGGCGAGCGGATCCGCACCGCCATCCACGACTTCGAGGGCGACCAGACTTACAGCGAGAAGCGGGGCCACGACTTCGCGCTGAACGCCAGCTTCGCCGACGTGAAGCCGGAAGACTACGACGCGTTGGTGATCTCGGGTGGCCGGGCGCCGGAGTACATCCGTCTGAACGAGCGCGTGCTCGAGATGGTGCGTCACTTCGCGGGGGCTGACAAGCCGATCGCGGCGATCTGCCACGGGGCCCAGGTGCTCACCGCGGCGGGTGTGGTGGAGGGCCGGACGGTCTCGGCTTATCCGGCGGTGGGCCCGGAGGTGGAGCGGGCTGGCGGCCGCTACGCCGAGGTGGGGATGACTGAGGCGTACGTGGACGGCAAGCTGGTCACCGGGCCGGCTTGGCCCGCCCACCCGGCATGGCTCAGGAACTTCCTCGACGTGTTGGGGACGAAGGTGCAGCCGTAGCCTCGGGACCTGGGTCGAGCTTTCGATGGGGGGCAGCGCCGCTGCCCCCCATCGTTATTCGGCCTCGGGCCCCTCGGGCTCGGAGATCAGCCGGCCGCGCTTCAGGGCGTCGCGGCCGAAGCGGTCGGAAACTTCATCCAGCACGTCGGCCACGCTGGCGCCGCTGTCGGTGCGGCTGGCGTCGCCGAACAGCGCGAGCTGATCTTCCGGCGGCCGCTCGTGCAGGTTGGAGACGCTCACGCCGACGAGGCGGATGGCGCGGTTGCCCGGGTCGGCGGCGGCGAGCAGGTCGGAGGCGATGGGGTAGATCGCCTCGGTCGTGAACAGCGAGACCTCGGTCGTCCGCTGCCGGGTGTGCGTCTCGAACGGGGCAAGCCGCAACTTCACGGTGACGGTGCGGGCGGCGAGCCCGCGACGTCGCAGCCTGGCAGCGACCTCCTCGGTGAGCGCGAGCAGGGTGCGGCGCACGAAGTCGCGATCGTCGCTGTCGCTGGCGAAGGTCGTCTCACGGCCGATCTGCTTGCGCTCCCTGCCCACCTCGACTGGCCGGTCGTCCACGCCATTGGCGAGCCGGAGCAGGTGAGCGGCGTGGGCCTGGCCCAGGTGCCGCTCGAGGGTCGAGGGTGACGCCGCGGCCACGTCGCCGATGGTGTGCAGGCCCAGCGCGTGTAGACCCTGCGCCGTCTTCGGTCCGACGCCCCAGAGGCGCTCCACGGCCAGCGGCCGCAGGAACTCCTTCTCACTCCCCGACTCGACGACCACGAGGCCGTCGGGCTTCTCGAGGTCGGAGGCCAGCTTGGCCAGGAACTTGTTCGGCGCGACCCCGACGGAGACAGTAAGCTTCTCCTGTTCCCAGACCTCGCGCTTGATGCGGCGCGCGATCGAGGCGCCGTCCCCGAACAGTCGGGTCGAGGCGGTGACGTCGAGGAACGCCTCGTCGATGCTCAGCTTCTCAACCAGTTCGGTGTAACTTTCGAGGATCGCCATGATGCGCTCGGAGACGTCGGCGTAGAGGTGGAGGCGCGGCCGCAGGTAGACGGCGGTCGGGCAGCGGCGGTAGGCCTCGGAGATCGGCATGGCGGAGTGGATCCCGAAGGCGCGGGCGGCGTAGTTACAGGCGGCGACCACACCGCGGCCATGGCCGCCCTTCGGGTCTGCGCCCACCACGATCGGCCGGTCGGCGATCTCCGGGCTCTCCCGCGCCTCGACCGCTGCGTAGAAGGCGTCCATGTCGGCGTGCAGGATGGTACGCATCGCCTCCGACTCCGCGTTGACCCGCTTCCGCGCCTCCTCTAACGTTCTACCTGCACTTATGAAAGACGCAAGCTTGGGTGGTTATCTGCGTGAACACGAGCGGCCGCCGGCGTTCGAGGGGCGGGACGGCGACTCGTACACGGTCGAGATCGTGGTCGAGCGACCGGGCCCCGATGATGAGGGCGCCTGGCGCGGCTACCTCTTCTTCCTGCGCTGGCGCGGTGTCGAGGCGGTCGGCCATCTAGAGACCGACTTTCTGTCCGAGGCCGAGACGGAGGCGGAAGCCCGGTCGGCCTTGGAGCGTTTGTCCCTCCACGAGGTGAAGGCACTCCTGGACAAGCTGGTCGCGCGATGATGGCGTCCGTGGGGCTCGCGCGTGGCCGGGTGCTGCGGAGCGTGGGCGGCGTCTATCAAGTGGAGGTGGAGGGGACGACGATCGAGTGCGCGCTGCGCGGCCGAACCAAGCGGGTGCGGGGGCTCGGGCGCGTGGCGGTCGGCGACCAGGTCGAGGTCGAGCGCTTAGCGGATGGGAGCTGCGCGATCGTCGGAGTGCTGCCGCGCAGCGCCCGGCTGTCGCGCCGCTCGTCGAGCGGGCGGCGCGAGCAGATCATCGCGACGAACGTCGACCGGTTGGCGGCGGTGTTTTCGGTCACCCAACCCGAGCCCGTCTTCCGCCTTCTCGACCGCTTCCTAGTGTTGGCCGAGTCGAACGAGATCGCTGCGTTCGTCGTGGCGAACAAGGTGGATCTGACGGGCGCGGCGGCGGCAGGCGAGTGTTTCCGGATCTATGAAGCGAGCGGCTACGACGTGGTCTATACAAGCGTCGAGACGGGCGCGAACGTCGAAAGCCTGCGCGACCACCTGCGCGGACACATCACGCTGTTCGTCGGGCCGTCCGGGGTCGGCAAGTCGAGCCTCTTGAACGCGCTGCAGCCGGGGCCCGGCCTCCGGATCGCTGAGCTGAGCCGGGCGCTGGGGCGCGGGCGGCACACCACGGTCGCGGCCTCGCTGCACCCGCTGGACGGCGACGGCTACGTTGTGGACACGCCGGGCTTGGGCCAGCTGACGTTCTGGGAAGTCGAGCACCGCGAGCTCGACGCCTGCTTTCCGGAGTTCCGCCCCTACCTGGGCGGCTGCAAGTTCGATGACTGCGGCCACGCCGACGAGCCGGACTGCCGGGTCAAACGGGCGGTCGAGGCCGGCGACATCGCGCCGAGCCGTTACCAGAGCTACCTCGCCATCCGGGAAGAGCGGCGGGAGGCGAGCTGAGGTGGGCGCGGCAGGAAGGATCGTGCGCGGGGCCGTTCGGCGGGAGATGGCACGGTGAGCGCCGAGTCGTTGATCGAACAGATCGCCGTCGAACTGCAGCGGCGTGCGCCGCAGCGCGCCGAGCCGGGCAGTTTCGACAGCGAGGCGGCGGTGAGCCTGATCCTGCGTCCGGCGGGCGCCGGTCTCGAGTTTTTGGCCATCAAGCGGACCGAGCACGAGCGGGACCCGTGGTCGGGGCACATGGCGCTGCCCGGCGGCCGTCGCGAAGACGCCGACGCCAGCCTCTGGGCGACCGCGGTGCGTGAGACGTGCGAGGAGATCGGCGTCGACCTTGAGAAGGCGGGCCGAGTGTTGGGCCAGCTGAACGATGTCTACCCGCGCACCCGGCGCATCCCCGCCATCGCCATCACACCGTTCATCGTCGCGGTCGACCCCGGCGTCGAGGCGCGCACCAGCTCGGAGGTGGAGTTCGCGGTCTGGGTACCGCTGCACGTCGTGACGGACGAGAAGCATCACGGCACGCTCGTGCTTGATGTGCTTCCCGACCGCGAGTTCCCCACGATCGAGTACGGCGGCCACGTGATCTGGGGTCTGACGCTCCGCATCCTGCGGCAGCTCGAGGACGTGCTGAACGCCATCGGCTTCACCGGGTAGGCCGTGAAGCGGGCGCTGATCGTCGGCTGCAGGTACACCGGCATCCGCTTGGCGGCGCGAGCCGCCGAGCTAGGCCTCGAGGTCACTGGCACGACGCGGAGCGAAACGCGGGCGGCGGAGGGCGCCGCGCTAGGGATCGAGCCGCTGGTGGGTGAGCTGGTCGGCCGCGGGATCCTCAATCGCATCGCGGAACTCGCGCCGCACGTCGTCTTCTATCTCGTGCCACCGATCCTCAACGGTCCCGACCCGCTGCTCTCGGTGCTGGAGCTCGTGACGCGCCCGGGGCTCGAGGCGTTCGTTTACGCCAGCAGTACGGCGGTCTACGGCGATCGGGCCGGCGCATGGGTGGACGAGAGCGATCCGCAGCTAGGTGCTCATCCGCGGGAAGGACACGTGGACCAACCGAATCCACGTCGATGACCTGGTGACAAGCTTCATCGCCGCCTGGCAGCGGGGCGGCGACGGCCGGATCTACAACCTGGCCGACGACCAGCCGCACCGCGCCTCCGAGTTCGCAGAGCTCGCCGCCGACCTGCACGGCCTGCCGCGGCCCGAGTGGGTCAAAACCTCGGAGGCCCGCCGGCTCGCGCCGGAGCGCCTGCGCCGCAAGGCCGAGAGTAAGCGGGTCAGGAACCGGCGCTTGCGGGACGAGCTGGAGGTGAGTTTGGCCTACCCGAAGTACCAGGCTGGCCTTCCGGCAGCGGTGAAGGCGGAGAAGGCGGGCGCTTAACCCCTTCCGACGTTACTCGACCCAGTCGGCGATGAAGATGTTGGTGTCGCCCGGCTTCGCGTTGAAGCGGTTCGAGGCCCAGACGAGCTTCGTGCCGTCCGAGTTGAACATCGGGAAGCCGTCGAACTCCGGGTGGTAGCTGATCCGCTCGAGCCCGGTCCCATCGGCGTCGATCGCATACAAATCGAAGTTCCGCCCCTGGGGCTCGTGCATGTTCGAGGCGAAGATCACCCGGTCGCCGCTCGGGAACCAGTAGGGCCCGAAGTTGGCGGCGCCGTTGTCCGTCAGCTGCCGCTTGTTCGATCCGTCGGCGTCCATCACAAAGATGTCGAGCTGGCTGGGCCGAATGCGGTCCTGCGCCAATAACCGCAGGTAGTCCGCTTTCTCCTCCGCGCTCGTCGGGTAGTGGGCCCGGTAGACGATCTTCGTGCCGTCGTACGAGAAGAAGGGGCCGCCGTCGTAGCCGAGCTTGTCCGTCAGCTGCTTCACGTTCGAGCCGTCGGCGTCCATCGTGTAGATGTCGAGGTCGCCGTTGCGCAGCGAGGTGAAGACGATCTTCTGGCCGTCGCGCGAGATCGTCGCTTCGGCGTCGTAGCGCCAGGTGTCGGTGAGCTGACGCAGGTTTCCGCCGTCCCGGTCGGCGACGAAGATGTCGTATGACGGGTAGAGCGCCCAGACGTAGCCTTGCGAGTAGTCGGGCGGCGGCGGACAGGCCGGGTCATCCAGGTGTGTCGATGAGTAGAGGATCTTGTCGCCGGCCGGGAAGAAGTAGGAGCAGGTCGTGCGACCCGTGCCGGTGCTCACCAGCTCCATCGCACCGCCGGTCAGCGGCAGCGTGAAGATCTGGTCGCAGGCGTACTCACCGTGCGTCGACTGGAGGATCAGGTAGCTGTCGTCCGCGGAGAAGTAGGCCTCGGCGTTCTCGCCGGTTTGGGTGAGCATCCTCGCGTTCCGCAGGTGCCGCTCGTCCGGCAGGGTGAGGCTCTGGGCGGTCGGTGCGCTTTCGGCCTCCGATCGTGTCTCCTCTTGCGGGTTGCAGGCGCTGCTCGCGGCGAAGACGATCGTCAAAACCAGTAATCTGCTGCGCTTCAGGATAGGACCTCCTTGATGACTCTCTCGATCTGTGGGACGAGGTCGTCCCATTCGACGGATTGGGCTTTGGTCACCGTGACGAAATCCTCGGCGATGAGCAGGGATTCGACCCCACGCACGTCGAACAGTGAGCGGGCGAGGGGGTTGTCCTGGGCCTTCTCGGGGTCGAAGAAGGACAAACTGGACCCGCCCTCGACCAGCGTGCGGTCGACCGTGAACTTGGCCGCGTTCGGGTTGGGGGTGCCCTGAACGGCGATGTTCGGTTCGGGCATGCTCTCTCCTTTTCTCTCCCGAATAGCCCGGGGGGGAACTTAATCGCTCAGTCCAAAGCGAGACAATCCTCCAGGACCTCCAGGGAGAAGTCGAGCTGTGCCTCGCTGATCGTCAGGGGTGGTGTGAGTGAGATGACGCTGTCGTGCGGGCCGTCGGCGAGGAGCAGTACGCCGCGGCGGAGCGCGGCGGCGACGATCCGCTGTGCCTTATCGGTGTCCGGCGTGCGGCTCTCCCGATCTCGCACGACCTCCAGCCCCGCCATCAGACCGCGCCCGCGCACGTCGCCGATCGCGGGGGAGCGGGACTGGATATCTCTCAGCCGCTCGAGCAGATCGGCGCCCAGCCCTGCAGCACGTGCGACGAGTCCGCGCTCCTCGATCTCATCCAGCTGGGCCAGCGCCGCCGCGCAGGCGAGCGGGTGGCCGAGAAAGGTGCTGGTGTGGATCGCGGCGCCCGTGCTGCGCGGCCAGGCGGCCATCACCTCCGTGCGACCCACGCAGGCGGAGAAGGGCAGAGCGCCGCTGAGCGCTTTGCCGAGACAGAGCAGGTCGGGGATCACGCCTTCGCGATCGCAGGCGAACCAGAGGCCGGTCCGGCCCAAGCCGGTGTAGACCTCATCGAGGATGAACACCAGGTCGCGCTCGTCGCAGAGCCGGCGCAGCCCGGCCAGGAAACCGTCGGGCGGGATCACCACGCCGCCGCGGCCCTGGATCGGCTCGACGATGACCGCGCCGACTACGTCCCGGTCTGCATCGAGCCTCTTCGCCGTGACCTCGAGCGCCGCACCCGCCAGATCGCTCGCGCCGCGCAGCTCGGTCGGCGGTCGGTAGGGGTCTGGGAAGGGTGCCCGCACGGCCGGGAAGCCGAGCTGATCCTGGAAAGGCGCACGGAAGTGGTCTGCGGCGGTCAGCGCCAGCGCGCCGTAGGTCAGCCCGTGGTAGGCGCCGCTGAAGTAGAGAACGCCGGGCCGCCCGCTGGCCAGCCGGGCGGTCTTGAGGGCCGCTTCGACCGCCTCGGCACCGGCGCTGCCCAGCACGGTCTAGGTGAGCCCAGGCGGCGTGATCTTGGCCAGCCGCTGGAGCAGGGAAACCTTGACCTCGGGCGGATGGACATCGCCGAGCCCGTGCGGCAACGTCTCGAGCTGTTCTCGGATCGCCGCGACGACGCGTGGGTTGCGGTGCCCCGCGGCGGCGACTCCGAAGCCGGCGGTCAGGTCGATGTAGACGTTACCGTCCACGTCCAGCACGTTGGCGCCGCGGGCCTCCCGCCAGAAGATCGGGAACTGGTCGGAGAAGAAGGTCACGTTGGGCGATTCGTGTTCGCGCAGTTCTGCGGCGAGCTGGCGGGAGCGCGGTCCCGGCGGCGGAACTTCGATGTGCGGCAGCAGATCGCCCGCAGACAGCCGGCTCATCGGCGGCGCTTAAGCCGGCGGCTAGACCTTGGCGTGGGTCGTCGCCGCTGTCTCGGTCCCATCGTCGAGTGGCTGGATCACGAAGTCGCCGAAGATGTCCGGCGCCTCGCTCTGCAGCGTACGCAGGACGGCCACGGCGAGCTTGCGGATCTCGGCGTCGGCGAAGGGAGCGGCGCGGAGCTCGATGAAATGGCGCCAGGCTCGCGCGTTGGCGGTGACGACGATCTTGGTCTCCGCCGAGTTCGGGAGCACGGCACGTGCCGCCTGACGGGCACGCTTGCGGCGCAGCGTCGCCTTGGGCTCGTCCGCGACCTGCTCGCTGACGCGCTCGAGCAGTGTGCGGTAGGCGGTGAGCGCGTTCTCACAGGCCTCTTTCCAAGTCTCAAACGCCGGCGTGCCCTCGACGATCTCAGGCGGTAGCACGAAGGCGATGTTTGACTCGTCCACGTAACGCTGCGAGAGCTGCGAGTAGCCGAAGCCGGCCCGGTGCCGGACCAGTTCGTGGGTGAGCGCCCGTGAGATTCCCTCGAACAGGAAGGTGAAGACGGCGTGCTCGAGCACGCTACCGTGCTTCACCTCGAGCAGATTGGCGAGATACTCCTTGTTGGTGGTGCGGCCCTGGATCGTCTTGTGGCCGCCGATCACCTTGACGTCCTTACCGAAGCTCAGGTAGCAGAGCCGTCCCGCGAACTCGACCAGCTGCTGCGGATCGATCTCGGTGTCGCTCTTCCAGTCGATGTCGGGGTCGCCGAGGAACTGCTGGCGGGCCAGCAAGGTGACTCTAGGTTCGCGGATGATCTCCATCGGACCTTGTGAACGGTTCTGAGGTTGGCTGGACGGCCGGGCTCGTTAGCGTCGTCGCCACCAGGCGGTCACCAGAGCGCCGAGCGCGACGCCGGCAATCGCGGTCATCCAGAGTTCGCGCTCGCCGGGGGCGGCAATCCGGCGGCCGACGCCCGGGGCCGTCTCCGCTGGCTGCGCCCGGCGGGGACCTGCCTCCGGCACGGACGTCTCCTTGGCCTCGACCGCGGCCACGACGCCACAGTCCGCGCAGCGGCCGCGCCTGGCTTCGCGGTCGGTGCGGCTGCTGAAGGTGAGCGGCGCGCCGCAGGTCGCGCAGGCGACCTGGAGGCGGAGCGGTTCGATCAGGGCGTAGAACTTGGATCGGGAGATGCCGAGCTCGTGGGCCAGATGACCGGCGGGCCGGGTCGTGCCCCAGTAAAGCTCGTTCGCCGTGGCCGCCAGGCGGCCTGAGTTCTGCTTTGGCATCATAGGACGCTTGCGATAGGTCACCGGGAACGGACGTGCTAGGGATTCAGGGGCAATGTAAGTTGGTCGAGCGGGCGGTGGCAACGCGGAAATCTTATGCCGACGAAAGAGAAGGTGAAGGTGGTTCGCGCGATCGTCCGGCCCGATCGGCGCGACGACTATCTCGAAGGGTGGCAGACCTACGCGAGGGCGGCAGCAGCGGCGGGCGCGCGGGTGCGGCTATACGAGGACCAGGTTCTGCCCGGCCGCTTCCTCGAGTTTAGCGAGCACCGTGCGGGGGAGGGTATGGAAGCGAGGTTGGAGGGGGCGGCCCAGCTCGCTGAGCTGCGCCGCCTGTGTGTGAGACGTGAAGGCGACGCGGAGCTGTATCGCGAGGTCGAACTTGGCGGTGGTTGATGGTCACCAGCTATAGACGGTCCAGCGGCGGCACTCGTCATTGCTGCACACGAGGCGAACGCGGAACGGGGATGGCCCGGTATGGGGCCCGTGATGCGCCTCGACGGATCGGGCCGTCCTGCCGCCGCAGAGCGGGCAGTTCGGTTCGCCGCCCGGGATGGGGTTCTCGCGGTCGGCGCGCTCGAGCTCGGCGGCGTGTCTCGCCTCGTACAGCGGTCCTAGATCGGTTGACTCGTTCATCATCTATCTAGATGCCGAAGGCCGAATTATACGAGATCGCCGAGAAATATCGGCCGCAGTTCCCGATCTTCCGCTCGGCGACCTACCTCAACACCTGCTCGCTGGGCGCCCTGTCCACCCGCTCGCGCGCGGCGCTCGGCCAGTTCGCCGAGCTCTGGGAGCGCTGGGGCGCGTCGGCCTGGTACGAGCACTGGCTCGCTGCGGCTCAGGACGTCCGTTCGGCGTTCGCGCGTCTCATCGCGGCCGACGACTCGGAGACGGCCCTGGCGCCCAGCATCTCCGCGGCGCTCGCCACGCTGTTGAGCGCGGTCGACTTCGGCGCGCGCCCACGTGTCGTGACGACCGAGCTCGACTTTCCGACCCTGGTCTACCAGTTCCTTGCCAAGCGCCGCATCGGAGTCGAGCCCGTGGTTCTGCGCTCGCCCGACGGCGTCAGCGTGCCCCTCGAGTCGTTCGCCGAGGCGGTGGACGAGCGGACGGCGCTGGTCGCGACGTCGCACATCTACTACACGACCGGCGCCATCCAGGACGTCGCCGCACTGGCCGAGCTGGCGCATGAGCGCGGAGCGCTCTGTCTAGTCGACGCGTATCAATCTACAGGGCAGCTTCCGGTACAGGCCAGAGAGTTGGACATCGACATCCTGATCAGCGGGGCGCTCAAGTGGCTGTTGGGCGGCCAGGGTCTGGCCTACACCTACGTCAGGCGCGAGCGGGTCGAAACGCTCGACCCGTTGGTGATGAGCTGGTTCGGCGTGGAGGACCAGTTCGCCTTCGAGTCTCGAGCCTTCAAATTGCGGCGCGACGCGCGGCGCTTCGAGCTTGGCACGCCGGCGGTGCCGACGATCTACACGGCGCGGGCCGGTCTGGAGTTGATCGAGGAGGTAGGGGTCGAGCGGATCCGACGGCGCGTCGCCTCGCTGACCGGAGACCTGATCGCCCGGGCCCGGGCGGCGAAACTGGGCGTGCGGGCCGCGGCGGACCCGGCGTTGCGCTCCGGCATCGTGATGGTCGAGCAGGCCGATCCGGCGGCGGCGGTCGGGCGGCTGATGGCGGCCGGCGTGATCGCCGACTGTCGGCCCGGCGCCGTCCGCCTCTCTCCCCACTTCTACAACACGACGGACGACAACGAGCGGGCGATCCAACTCTTGCGAGGCTGAGTCGGGGACGCGGCCCGTTGATCGCGCCCGACCGGGCGACGTAGGTTAGGGCTTCGGCGACGAAAGATTTCGACTCGAATCGACAGAACGGGGCGAGCGGGCATGGCGAGGACCTTCACCATCGACGAGGCCAATCGGACGCTGCCACTGGTCGGTCGAATCGCGGGCGATATCGTGGCGACGCACGCTGAGCTGATGGAGCGAGCGGCCGAGCACCGGCGGCTCGACCCGGCCTCGGCGAGCGATCGTGGTCGCTTGCGCGAGCTTGAGGTCGAGCTGCGCGAGCTCACGGACGCGGTGAACCGCTTCATCGCCGAGCTGGAGGATATCGGTGCGCTGTTCAAAGGCTTTGATGAAGGCCTGGTCGACTTCTACTCGCAGCTCGACGGCCGTCCAGTATTCCTCTGCTGGAAGCTGGGCGAGGAGGGCATCGAGTGGTGGCACGAGCTCGATGCCGGCTACGCCGGCCGCCAGCGTCTGCCGGCGCACCTGCTGAGCCTGAGAGGACCCGAGTAGATGATGATGAAGATCGAGCGGACGGGGCAGGGGCCGGCGGTCCGATTCGCCGGCCGCGTCCTCTTCCTGACCGAGGACCCGGAACTGATCCGCCAGCAGCTGGCCGGCACAGACCTCGAGTGGGAGCCGTCGATCAAGCTGCGGGACGACATTTCGACGGACGAGATCACGCCAGGCTGGGTCTGCTATCACTACGACGAGAAGTTGGGCGAGTACCCCTATGTCGGCCTTGAGTGTCAGGGCGAGCGGCCCATCGGCCGTAACGACGTGAAGAAGGGCGGCTTCGTGGCCTGCGTGTCCGGGAAGCGGCGCGGCAAGGGCTCGAGTCGCGAGGCATCGCCCTTCGCCGAGCTGATGGCGGGGATCCGGGTCGTGATCGCCGAGAACATCGAGCGGATCTACCGCGAGAACTGCCAGAACCTGGGGCTACTCACCTCCACCGACTTCGGTCTGATCGAGCGCATCCGGCGCGGCGAGCCGATCCCGCTGGCCGAGTTCACCGAGGGGGCCGATCCGATCACCCGCGAGATCATCGAACGCGGTGGCCTATTCGCCTACAACCGTGCGCGCCGGGCGGGCGAGGTGGCGCCGCCGCTGCCCGACACGCCGGCCGGCCGCCCGATGACCGTGGCGGAAAAGATCTTGGCGCGCCACTGGGTGGCCGACCTGTCGAAGGGCACGCTGGGCGTTCCGGCGGCGGAACCGGGGGACACGGGGTTCGTGAGGTCGGACCTGCGGTTCTCGCACGAGTACGTGACGCCGATGGCCGCCGGGCTCTACGAGCGATACACGCCGGGCGAAGCTATCTGCGAGAAGGAATCGGTGCTCCTGTTTCGCGATCACCTGGCCATGCTCGACCTGGTGATCTCGGAGGAGAAGAAGGCGCAGGGCCTGCTCGATCTGGCGGGCGGCCTGGCCGCGCGGCAGAGAGAGTTCGCGCGTGAGCAGGGGCTGCGGCTGCACGGCGAGCTCGCGGACCGCAAGGGCTCGGAGGGGATTTGCCACACGATCGTCTGCAGTCACTACGCGCTGCCCGGCCAGGTGGTGGTGGGGAGCGACTCGCATACCCCGCATTCCGGTGCCCTGGCGACCGTGGCGTTCGGCATCGGGTCGACCGCCATCGCCAACGCGTGGATCACCCAGGACGTGCGGCTCGAGGTGCCGGAGACCGTGAAGATCGAGATCACGGGCTCGCGGCCCGAGAACGTTACCGCCAAGGACATGGTCCTCGAGGCGCTGCGCCACCCGTTCGTTAAGGAGGGCCGCGCGATCGCCAAGGTCCTGGAATGGACGGGCCCGGCGGTGGCGAAGCTCGGCGTGGACGAGCGGGCGACGCTCACCAACATGTCGGCCGAGATCGGCGCGTTCACCGGGATCTGCGAGGCGGACGAGAAGACAGTCGAGTTCCTGATCGAGCGGCGGGACATGGCGCGGGCTGAGGCCGAGCGAGTCTGCGAAGGGTTGAAGAGCGACCCCGGCGCCCGCTACGCGCAGGTGATCGAGATCGATGCCTCCCGGCTGCGCCCGATCGTCGCCACACCCGGCGATCCCGGTAACGGCGTGTTCGTGGACGAGCTCGACGGCCCGGTCGATATCGATCTGGTCTACATCGGGTCGTGCACGGGTGCGAAGCGCGACGACATGGATATGTACGCCCGCGTCTTCCGGCAGGCGCAGAGCGAGGGTCGTCGGATTCCTGATCGCGTTACCTGCTACATCCAGATGGGGTCGCTGGACGTGGAGGAGTATTGCCGCCGGCGGGGCTACCTGGAGCTGTTCGAGTCGGTCGGCGCCGATCTGCTGGCGCCGGGCTGCGGCGCCTGCATCAACGCGGGCCCCGGCGTGAGCCGCTCGCCCGACCAGGTGACCGTCTCGTCGATCAACCGCAACTTCCCGGGCCGCAGCGGGCCGGGGAAGGTCTATCTCGGCAGCCCGTACACGGTCGCAGCGAGCGCGCTGGCCGGTCGGGTCACCGCCTGGCAGCCTTAGGGCTGCGTTCCTGTTCCGACAGCTTGCGCTAGCGCTCGAGCCGCCAGCTCGAATTCCTCGGCGGCGCGTCGCTGCTTACGGGGCCAGCGTGGCGAAGCGGACCGCGGCCAGCCGCTCGCTGAGATCGGCGAAGGCAGGCTCGAGCAGCGACAGCGGGTCGAGGGCGGAGCCGAGGACGTAAAGCCCCCAGTGCAGGTGGGGGCCCGTGACGCGGCCGGTTGCGCCGACCCGGCCGATCAGCGTGCCCTTCTCGACCCAACCTCCTTCGCTAACCAGCCGCTCGGACAGGTGGAAGTAACCGGTATAGAACCCGAGCCCGTGGTCGATGAAGACGGCCTGACCGTTGAAGAAGAGGTCGCGGGAAAGTACGACGCGGCCGCTGTTGGCGGCGTAGACCGGATCGCCGCTGTCGCCGTCGATGTCGAGCCCCGTGTGCTGGCTGCGCAGCTCGTTGTTGAACAGCCGCCGCTGGCCGAACGGGCTCGTCGTGACGCCCGGGAGCGGGAGGATGAAGGCGCCGCGCCAAAGCGGCGTCTCCGAGGCGACGCGCAGGGTTGAGCGAACCAGCTCGCGCTCACGGCGGATGCGGATGAGCGTCGCCTCGTCAGGCGCGGTGAAGCGGCTGGCCACGCGCAGCCGCGTGGCGGGGAAGTCGCGCGGCGCGATCCGCAGGGAGAGGCTCTGGTTGATTCGGGTGCCGTCGATCAGCGTGACCGCGACCTCGACCGGCAGCTCGTCGGTCCGCAGCGGCGCGGCGAGCACGCCCAGGTAGCCGCCGCCGCTGAGCGGCGCCAGCACCAGATCGGTGGCGCCGGCCCGAGCCCATGCCTCGAACACAGGCAGACCGCCAGCTGGAGGCTCGATGACGAGCGCCACCAGCGTGCCTTCGCTGGGGCGCGCCGGCAGCCAGATGAGTCGTGGCGCCAGGGGTCGGGGCGCGCGGAGAGGAGGAATGGTTTCCTCCAGATCCTGCGTCGCGAGGGGCGGCCGCTCGGGCTGCGGGCCTGGGGCTGGCGGCTTCGGCAGGCCGGCGCAACCCAGGGCGCCGCCGGCGAGGGCGAGGAGCGCCGCGGCCGCTGCCCGGCCGGGGGCGAGGGGTGCACTCATGCCGGCGTCCAGGTAGTTCAGTTTCATGCTGCTACATTAGAAGCTTTGCCCGAAGCCACAAGGCGGGCGCGATTGATTGGGGAAGAGAGGTCGCTTAGCTTGAAAGATCCTATTTGCGAAGAGATCAAAGCCCCAACCCGAGTCAGGAAGATGATCACGGAAGAGCAGGCCAGGGACGCGCTCAAGCAAATCGAGGACCCGGAGGTCGGTCTCAACATCGTCGACCTGGGCCTCGTCTACGACATCGATGTCGAAGGCAGCACGGTCGACGTGCGGATGACGCTCACCAGCCCCGGCTGTCCCGTCGGGCCGCAGATCCTCAACGGCGCCAAAATGGTGCTCCAGGACCTGGAAGGCGTGGAGGAGGCGAACATCGAGCTGGTCTGGGACCCGTTCTGGACGCCGGAGCGGATCAACCCGGAGTACCGCGCCGCGCTCGGGTTCTGATCCCGGTCAGCGCCGGGCCCACCAGCGCAGCACGGGGCCGATCCAACTCTCAGCGAACTTCTCGGCGTAGAAGCTGTCCGCGGCCCGCCGCAGCCCCTCCGACCAGGTGGGGTAGACATGGACCATCTGTGACAGGCCGCCGATCTTGACGCCGGCGCGCATAGCCAGAGCGACCTGGTGGACCAGGGCGTCGGCGTGGCTTCCCAGGATGTGACCGCCCAGCAGCCGGCCGCGCGCGTCGCTGACCAGCTTCACCAACCCCTCGGTCGCGCGATCGGTGATAGCGCGGTCGAGGTCGTCGAAGGGGAACCGGTAGACGCCGATTCGGTCGCCGTGCCGGTCGCGCGCCTCCGACTCGGTGAGCCCGACGTGGGCGAGCGTCGGGTCGGTGAAGGTCGCCCAGGGCACGCGCGTGTAGTCGGCACGGGCGCGGAACGGGAAGAACATGTTGCGGACCAGGAGTCGCGCCTGGTAGTCGGCTACGTGGGTGAACAAGAGCTTCCCCGTCACGTCGCCGGCGGCCCAGACGCCGGACGCCGTGGTGCGGAGCTTCGCGTCGACCCGGACCGCGCCGCTCGGCTCGAGCTCGACCCCGACGTTCTCCAAGCCGAGCGATTCCGTGTACGGCCGCATCCCGGTTGCCACCAGGATCTCGTCGCCGGCCAGCGTCGTTTGCGTCCCGTCCGCGCGCTCCAGGGTAAGCTCGCAGCCGGCTTCGCTCTTCGTCGCGGCCACCGCCTTGTGACCGAGCAGGAAGCGGATCCCCTCGGACTCGAGGATCTCCCTTAAACGGGCCGAGAGCTCGGTGTCCTCGCGCGGCAGGACGGCGTCGAGCAGCTCGACCACGGTCACGGCGGTGCCCAGCCGGTTGAAGATCTGGGCGAACTCGAGCCCGATCGGGCCGGCGCCGAGCACGATGAGCCGCTGCGGCTGCCGCTCCAGCTCCAGGATCGATTCGTGCGTCAGGTAACCGGTCTCCGCCAGGTTGGCGATCGGCGGCACCAGCGGGCGTGAGCCCGTGGCGATGACGATCCGCTTTGTCGTGAGCTCTTCACCGTCGACTCGCACTCGGCCGGGACCGAGGATCGTGGCGGCGCCGTGCAACGGCACGACGCCGCGCTGGCGAACCGTCTCGGGATCGTCGTGCGGCTGGATGCGGCCGATGACCTCGCGCATGCTGCGCATGACGTCGGCGAACTCGAACGGGATCTCGGTCGAGCTCAGTCCGACCGCGTCGGCGTGACGGGCGTCGTGCAGCGTCTGGGCGGTACGAATGAGGGCCTTGCTCGGCACGCAACCGGTCCAGAGGCATTCGCCACCGAAGCGCCCCTTCTCGACCAGGGCGACGCGCGCGCCGAGCCTGCCGGCGCCGGAGGCGGTAACCAGACCGGCGGCGCCGGCGCCGATCACGATGAGGTCGAACGGCTGCTCGCGAACCTCGCTGGTAGCGGGCATGGGGCCCCACCCGTGTTGCGCGTGAGCAAGGACCTGCGCGAGTCGTGCCTGGACAACGCGCGGGGACGGCTGTGGGTTTCGCGGTAGCTTAGCGGCTCAGGGCTTCTGAAAGAAGATGCCCGGCCGCCTTGCCGACCCGGCCGTAAGCGGGTAGAATCGGGCGTAGTCCACCGGACAGGGTAAGCCCATCTAGCAGGGTCTAGAACGCGTCTCAGCCGCCCATGGGGCAAGGGGGCGAGGGGCTGAATGCACCTTTTCGATAAGTGCCGGAACTTCACGCGCGCCCGCGAGGTGATGGCGTCCGGTTATTACCCCTACTTCATGCCGATCGAGCGCTCGACGGACACGGAGGCGTACGTGAACGGTGAGCGGAAGATCATGATCGGTTCCAATAACTACCTCGGCCTCACCCACCACCCCTGCATCGTCGAGGCGGCGCAGGCCGCGATCAAGAAGTATGGGAGCGGATGCACGGGCAGCCGGTTCCTGAACGGGAACATGGACCTGCACGAGCACCTCGAGGCGCGGCTCGCCAAGTTCATGGGCTCGGAGTCGGCGCTGGTCTTCAGCACGGGTTATCAGACGAACCTGGGCGTGATCGGCACGCTGGTCGGTCGCAACGACAAGGTGTACCTGGACAAGCTCGACCATGCGAGCATCGTGGACGGCAGCCGGCTCGCCTATGGTGAGGTGGCCCGCTTCAAGCACGCCGACGTGGAGGGGCTGCGCCAGCTGTTGCAGGCGGATGCGGCGGTGGCGCAGAACGGCTGCGGCCGCATGGTGGTGGTGGACGGCGTGTTCAGCATGGAAGGGGACATCGCCGACGCGCCGAAGCTGGTCGAGCTGTGCGAGGAGTTCGACGCGGTGCTGGTGCTGGACGATGCTCACGCCATCGGCTACCTGGGCCCGACGGGCGCCGGGACCGCCGAGCACTTCGGGCTGACGGACCGGGTGCCGCTCACGATCGGGACGTTCAGCAAGTCGTTCGCCTCGATCGGCGGTTTCGTGGCGGGTCCCGAGTCGGTGATCCACTATCTCCGCCACCATGCGCGCAGCCTGATGTTCAGCGCCAGCATGCCGCCGGCGGCGGTGGCGACGGTGCTGGCGGCGCTCGACATCATCGAGCGTGAGCCGGAGCGGCGCGAGCGCTTATGGCAGATCACCGACCGGATGATGGACGGATTCCGTAGCCTCGGCTTTGAGATTGGCCCGACGGAGACGCCGATCATCCCGATCATGATCGGGCCGATGGAGAAGACGTTCGTCTTCTGGAAGGCGGTCTTCGACGCTGGCGTGTTCACGAACCCGGTGACGCCACCGGCTGTGCCGGAGAACAGCTGCCGCTTGCGGACGAGCTACATCGCGACGCACACCGACGAACAGCTCGACTACGTGCTCGATGTCTTCCAGACGGTGGGCAAGCAGCTGGCGGTGATCTAGCGACGCAGCCGTCCCCCACCGTGATCCTGCCGCGTGTAAGCCGGTGAGCGTAGAGGTCAGACCCGTCGAGACACGGGGCGAGCGCCGGACGTTCGTCCACCTCCCCTGGCGCATCTACCCGGGTCGCTATCCGGCCTGGGTGCCGCCGCTCTTGAGCGAGGAGCGCAAGCGCATCGACCGTAAGAACCCCTTCTTCGGGCACGGCGATGTGCAGCTCCTGCTCGCCTACCGCGACGGCCGCCCCGTCGGCCGCATCGCGGCGATCGAGAACCGCGCCCACAACCAGTTCCACGGCGACAGGGTTGGTTTCTTCGGGACGTTCGAGTCGGAGGAGGACCCGGAGGTCGCGGGCGCCCTGCTGGATGGCGCGGCCGACTGGGTGAAGGGTCGCGGGCTCGATCGGTTGCGCGGCCCGGTCAACTTCTCGACCAACGAGGACTGCGGCCTGCTGGTCGACAACTTCGACGAGCCGCCCTACGTCATGATGACCTACAACCCGCCCTACTACGAAGGTCTGCTGACCGGCTGGGGGTTGACCAAGGTGAAGGACCTGTTGGCCTACGAGATCCGTCAGGAAGACTTCGACCAGCGGCGCGTAAAGGGGTTCGAGCGGCTCATCAAAAGGTCCGGTCTCGACATCCGCGTCCGCTCGCTGCGCATGGACCGCTTCGCCGAGGAGGTGGCGCTGGTGCGCGACATCTACAACTCGGCCTGGGAGCGGAACTGGGGCTTCGTGCCGATGACGGACGCCGAGGTCGACTACATGGCGAAGCAGCTGAAGCCGATCGTAGATCCGGACCTGGCGCTGATCGGCGAGATCGGTGGCGTTCCGGCGGGCTTCGCGCTGGCGCTGCCGGATGTGAACCAGGCGATCCGACACGCGAACGGCCGGCTGTTGCCGTTCGGGGTCTTCAAGCTGATCTGGCACATGCGGCGGATCAAGGGGATTCGCATCATCACATTGGGCCTGAAAAAGGAGTACCGCCGCACCGGCCTCGCCTCGATGTTCTACTTCGAGATCTTCAAGCGCGGCTCCGGCAAGGGGCACATGGTTGGGGAGAGCTCGTGGATCCTCGAGGACAACCATGTCATGCGGGGCGCCGTCGAGAAGGTGGGGTGCCGCCTCTACAAGACCTACCGGCTCTACGAGCGCGCCCTGAGCTAGAACCGGCGATGCGCGGCGATGGCTGAGAGAGCGCGGACCGCCCTCGTCACCGGGGGGACGGGCTTCGTGGGCAGCCATACCGCCGACGCCTTTCTCGCCGCCGGCTACCGCGTCCGCTGCACGG
>CAYFXF010000026.1:0-22162 GCA_964347085.1 uncultured Gemmatimonadota bacterium
GGGCTGCAGCGACCCATTCTTGAGCCAACACGAGAATGTGCGGGCCCGGCTTCCAAGACTGACGCCACGCCCCTTCGGGAAGGCGGAAAGTCGTGGGGAGGGTACCAAAGGTTGCACAAGGGCTTCATTGAATGCCCTGCAGCTCCGTCGCTCAGTCGGCCCCTGTCATGGGGGCCGACTTTTTTGTGATCCTCCCCGCCGTCCCTCCAGGCGACACGCTTAAATGTCGAACTTCTGGCATCGTGACGGCCTTTGCCCTAAGTTAGGGCGTTTTTCAGTGTTAATTCAGTGTTAATAAGGGTTTCCAAGCGGGGCGGAGCCCCAGATCTGTGAGCTGGCTGACGTATGCCCATCGTCCGGGTCACTCGACGACTCCATTTCAGCGCCGGTCATCGGCTCCACAACCCGGAGCTCTCCGAGGCAGAGAACCGCGAGACTTACGGGCTGTGCAACAATCCGCACGGGCACGGGCATAACTACGGCCTGGAGGTTACGCTGCGAGGAGAGTTGAACCCGCGTACGGGCTACGTGTTCGACCTGAAGCGGTTGAAGCAGGTGGTGGAGCGGGCGGTGCTGGCGGATGTGGATCATGCCAACCTGAACATGGACGTGCCGTGGATGGCGGGGGTGATTCCTACGGCCGAGAACATCGCTGTGCAGGTCTGGCGGCGACTGGAGGCGGTGTTGCCGGCGGGGATGCTGGAACGGGTGGCCGTACTGGAGTCGGAACGCAATCTGGTAGAGTATCGGGGCGAGTGATGGCGGGCCGGCGCTCAGTGGCGGCGCCGGTGTCGAACTGAACTGGAAGGTGGGGAATCGATGTCTCGAGAAACGGGCGTAGCCTTGGACCGCGGCGGTGCGTTGGCGTCGGGGAGAGAGGCGGGGCGCCTTCAGCAGCTGATACGGGAGCAGCTCCGGCTGTTGGGCGAGGATCCCGAGCGTCCTGGGCTGGCGCGCACCCCGGAGCGTGTCGAGGGTGCTTTGCGCTGGTTGACGCGCGGATATCAGCTGAGTGTGGAGGACGTGATCGGGGATGGCGTGTTCGAGGCGGAGCACGATGAGATGGTGATCGTGAAGGATATCGAGCTCTACTCGATGTGCGAGCATCATCTGCTTCCATTCTTCGGCAAGGCCCACATCGCGTACATCCCGGACGGCCGGATCGTTGGCTTCAGCAAGCTACCGCGGATCGTGGAGGTCTTCGCGCGGCGGCTTCAGGTCCAGGAGCGGTTGACCGATCAGATCGCGCACGCAATCCAGGATGTTCTGCGGCCCAGGGGCGTGGGCGTTGTAATCGAGGCGGCGCACCTCTGCATGATGATGCGCGGCGTCGAGAAACAGAACTCGAAGACGATCACCAGCTCGGTGCAGGGCGTTTTCCGCGACGATCAGCGAACTCGCGACGAATTCCTGCGACTCGTAGCGTCTCACAGTCTCGGCGCGTGAGCCTGGCGAGCGGCGAGCTGTCCGGGCGCAGGGTGCTTCTGACGGGTGCGACGGGGGGCATCGGCCGCGTGGTGGCCGCGCGGCTGGCGGCCGCCGGCGCGGAGCTGGCGTTGGTCGGTCGGCGGGCGGCTCCGCTGAAGGAGCTGGGGTCCGCACTGGGCGGCGTCGCCGTCCCGGGCGACGTCACGGATCGGCGCTTCGTCGAGGGGCTGGGCGAGCGGCTGGAAGAGGCGTGGGGCGCGGCTCCGGATGTGTTGATCAACAACGCCGGCGCCTTCGAGTTGGCGACGGTCGATGAGACCGCCCCGGAGGTGTTCGAGCGGCTTCTGGCGGTCAACCTGCGGGCGCCGTTCGAGCTTATCCGTGCCTGGCTGTCGAAGATGGTGGCTCGCGGCTCGGGCCAGATCGTCAACATCGGTTCCGTGGCCGGTCGAAGAGCCTTCCCGGGCAACGCGGCGTATTCCGCGTCGAAGTTCGGGTTGCGAGGGCTGCACGAAGTATTGGTCGAGGAGTTGCGCGGCACCGGCATTCGGGCCACCTGGATCGAGCCGTCTGCGGTGGACACCCCGCTGTGGGATCGGTTCACGCCGGACGAGCGGCCCGACCTTCCCTCGCGCTCGGCGATGCTGACGGCGGATGCCGTCGCCGATGCCGTTCTGTTCGCGGTGTCACAACCGCAGAGGGTCACGGTCGAGGAGGTCGTGCTGCGGTCGAATCCGGTGGGGCGGCGCGTCTGAGCGCCGGGCCGCCCGGGACAGGGCGATTGGTCACTAGCGTTGGGTAGGGCGAGCGATGATTCACCAGCTTCTGAAAAAGTTCAGCAGAATCAGCGCGACGAAAGAAGGCGTCACGCGCCTGGGGTTCAGCGAGTGGGAGGACAAGGCCCACCAGGCGGCGGCCGCGGCGTTCTCACGCAGTCGGCGGGTCAGAAAGGTCCGCGATCAGGCGGGAAACACCTTCCTGATCAACGGAACGGGCAAGGGTCCGTACATCCTGATGGGATCGCACCTGGACACCGTCCCCAACGGCGGCTGGTTGGACGGGGCGTTGGGCGTGGCCGCGGCGCTCGCGGCCATGCAGCGCGTGCTGAAGAAGCAGCGCGACGCCGCCGTGGCGGTCGCGATCTGGGCCGACGAGGAGGGGTATCGGTTCGGCAACGGTCTCTGGGGCTCACGCGCTTTCGCCGGGCAGGTCAGCGAGGAGGAGCTGCTCGGGCTGCGGGACCGTGACGGGGTGCTGTTGGCGGATGTTCTGGCGGAGCGCGGCTGGCAGAAGAAGCCGCGTCGCAGCCGGGAAACAGGCGAGCTGCAGGTGAAGTTCGTCTATAAGCCACCGATCGAGATCGCCGCCTACGCGGAGGCGCACATCGAGCAGGGCGCTCGGCTGATCGGTGCGGGCAAGCGGATCGGGCTCGTCACCCGCGTAGCCGGGTTGCGGCGCTGGCGCATCGAGGGGCTGGGCGAAACGAATCACTCCGGCACGACGCCGATGCGCGACCGACGCGACGCACTCGTCCCGATCGCCGGGATGGTCGGTCGGTTGCCGCAGCTCGTGCGCGGCGTCGAGAACGGCGTGATCACCTGTGGCGCGATGGGTGTAGAGCCCGGCGTGGCCAACGTGATCCCCAGTCAGGCCTGGGCGATCGTGGAACATCGGGCGGCCAGCGAGCGCGACCAGGACGAGATCGCCCGCCGCCTGAAGGAACTCGTCGCGACCACCGGGCCACGGGCGCCGGGCGTCGGGCTGGAGATGACCTCACTCGCCGCCGTGCGCCCCACGCCGACCTCGGAGGAAATGACGGCGAGCCTCGAGGCGGCCTGCAAGAAGCTGGGTGTCGAGGCGATGCGGATGATCTCGATGGCGGCGCACGACGCCATGGCGATCGCGCGGGTCGCGCCGGCCGGGCTCTTCTTCATCCCCAGCCTGCGCGGGGTCAGCCACCGCCCGGACGAGGACTCGCGCAAAGACGACATCAAGCTAGCCGGTGACGTGCTGTACGGCTGGGCGCTGGCAGAGCTGGAACGTGTTGGTCGAGCTGACTGACCTGCTCAGCTGTCCGCGCTGCGGCCCAGCACACGGTCTTGTGCTGCTCGTTAACGAGGTTGAAGGGCGACGAGTGCGCGAGGGATGGCTGGGATGCCCGAGCTGCCGAACCGATTTTCCCATCGTAGCGGGGGTGGCCGACGTGCGGCTCGAGCCGGAACGTGAGGTCGAAGCCCCCGCGCCGTACCAGACGGACGAGCTGGCGATCAAGATCGTCGCCCTCTCCGGGATGGCCGAGGCGCAGGGCTTTCTGTTGTTGGGCGAGCGGTTGGCTCACGCCGCCCCGACGGTCAGCGAACTCGCTCCGGACCTCGAGCTGATCGCGCTGGCTCCCAGTCCGGGACCCGCGGCGACCGGGCGTGTGAGCTGGATTCTGGGCGATGCCGACCTGCCGCTGCTGGAGTACCGCCTGCGCTGCTTGGCCATCGCGCCGGGTGGGGACGCAGCGAAGGTGGCGGTGGCGGCGCGGCGCGTGACATCCGGGGGGCGCCTTTTGTTGTTCGACGCCGCCGCCGAGGACCTCGATACGGCGAAGCGTGACGGGCTCACGATCCTGGCGTCGGAGCGGGGGATCGCTGTGGCGGAGCGGCCGGCCGAGACCCTCGTTCAACTCCGCCGCTGAACTATGGGTTGGTGGCCGTTCTCGAGACGCGTGAAGGGGTTGGGCGAGCCGCCCGACTACTATCGCGAAGCGCTCAAGCTCGCCGACCAGCAGAAATACCACGAAGCGCTGACCTCGTTTCGCCTCGCGCTCAGGCAGCGCCCGGATGACGCGAAGATCATGGAGCAGATGGCCGTCATCTACACGCATATCGGGATGGACGACGAGGCGGTCAAGTTCTACGAGCAGGCGATCGAGACGGGTCATCAATCGCCCGCGGCGCACTACGGCTTGGCGTTCCTCTGTATGCGACGTGGGGACCAGGGCGGCGCGCGCCGGCATTTGCAGACGTTCCTGAGCCGCCCGCCGGACGGCGCGGAGGCGACGGCGCACGTCGAGCACGCACGTCGAACCCTAGCGCAGATCGAGGGCGGGGCCGAGGGCGCGGTCGAGTCCGAGCCCGACGCCGGCTCTGAGGGGACCTAAGCCGTGGCCAAGCAACCGCGCGTTCCCATCCTGAAGATCGCGGGCGGTCCAGCGGACATCCCGGAAGGGAACATCGCCGAGCTTTTCCTCGACGCCGTCGATACGCACGCGAAGCCTGACGCGCTGAAGTACAAGCAGGGCGGGGCCTGGCACAGCGTCTCTCATCGCAGGGTCTACGCGGAAATCAAGCGTGCGACGTTGGGCCTCGAGGCACTCGGTCTCGAGCCGGGCGACCGGGTGGCCATCCTGGCGGAAAACCGTCCGGAGTGGCTGCTGGCCGACTTCGCCTGCGTGATGAGCCGGGCGATCAGCGTGCCGCTCTACCCCGTTCTAACCGCCGAACAGCTCGCTTACATAATCCGTGACAGCGAGGCGAAGGCCATCTGCGTCTCGGACGAGGAACAGCTGGCGAAAGTGCGCGAGCTGCGCGCGGCGGCACCGGCCCTCGAGCACGTGATCGTGTTCGACCGCGCGGCGGCGGAGTCGGGCACGCTGGCCTGGGCCGAGCTTCTGGAGCTAGGCGAAGCACGAGCTCCCGGGCTCGACGACGAGGAGTACCGGGCCCGTGCCCGCGCGACCGACCCGCACGATATCCTGACGATCATCTACACGTCAGGCACCACGGGCGAGCCGAAGGGCGCGATGCTCACCCACAACAACCTGGTGTCGAACGTGCGTTCGGTGCTGCGGCTGTTCGATATCGGGCCGTCCGATGTCTCGCTGTCGGTGCTGCCGTTGTGTCACATCTTCGAGCGCATGGCGGGTCACTACGTGATGTTCAGTTGCGGGGTGACGATCTGCTATGCCGAGTCGTTCACGGCCGTCGGCCAAAACGTCCTCGAGGTGAGGCCGACGGTGATGACGCTGGTGCCGCGCGGCTACGAGAAGATCCACGCGCGGGTGGAAGAGGTGGCGAGGCAAAGTGGCCCGGCCAAGCAACGGCTGCTGCGTTGGGCGACGGACGTGGCGGGCCGGCGGCTGGATCGCCAGTTGGTCGGCGGCCGGATCGGCCCGTGGCTGGCCCTGCGATACGCGGTCGCCGACCGGCTCGTCTTCACGCGACTCCGCAAACAAGTGGGCGGTCGCATCAAGTTCTTCGTCTCCGGCGGCGCGCCGCTCAACCCGGATCTGGCGCACTTCTTCCTCGCAGCCGGCCTGCCGATCCATGAGGGCTACGGCCTGACCGAGACCTCGCCGGTCATCTCGTTCAACGAGCCAAGTGACATCCGGTTGGGTACGGTCGGTAAGCCGATTCCGGGGGTCGAGGTGGCTATCGCTGAGGACGGCGAGATCTTGACGCGCGGGCCACACGTGATGAAGGGCTACTACAAGATGCCGGACGCCACCGCCGACGCGATCGACGCAGAGGGGTGGTTCCACACAGGCGACATCGGCCAACTGGACGACGAAGGCTACCTCTCGATCACCGACCGCAAGAAAGACCTGATCGTCACGGCCGGTGGTAAGAACATCGCGCCGCAGCCGATCGAGAACCGAGTCAAGAGTAACCCGTACGTCAGCCAGGCGGTCATGCTCGGCGACCGGCGCAAGTTCCCCGTCCTGCTGGTCGTCCCCGATTTTTCGGCTCTCGAGAGCTGGGCCAGCGCGCAGCAGATCAGCTACGAGAGCCACGACGACCTGGTGGCGGACAGCCGGGTCGTCGAGTTCATGGAGCAGGAAGTCCTCGGCGCTCTGACGGGCCTGGCGCGCTATGAGCAGCCCAAGCGGATCGGCCTGTTGCCGCGCGACCTGCGTGTGGACGCCGGCGAGATCACGCCGACCTTGAAGGTCAAGCGTCGGGCTATCGAGGAGAAGTACCGGCGGTTGATCGATTCCCTCTATCTCGAGCCCTGAAGTTCGTGGTAGACAGGGCATCTGGGCCAGAATAGATTGAAGGGAAAGTTACATCCCCCGCGTCCCTCCGGGTTTGGCGTTACCCGCTCAATACAGCAAGAGAATGGCAGATCGGAACCAGGTCGTCATCGTTTTCGTAACAGCTCCAGACGTTGAAGCGGCGGAGCGGGTAGCGCGCGGC
The DNA here is from genome assembly GCA_964347085.1 of uncultured Gemmatimonadota bacterium. Lineage (GTDB taxonomy): Bacteria > Gemmatimonadota > Gemmatimonadetes > Palauibacterales > KS3-K002 > CAYFXF01. The sequence continues at coordinate 6,612 of CAYFXF010000026.1, forward strand.
CTGGTGGAAGAACGTTTGGCGGCCTGTGTGAACATCGTCCCCGGCCTGCGCTCGATCTACTGGTGGGAAGAGGAGGTGCAGAGCTCGGCCGAGGTTCTGCTGCTGCTCAAGGCGCGGAGGCAGGACCTTGCGGTCGTCACGCAGCGGGTGCGTGAACTTCACCCGTACACGGTGCCAGAGGTGGTCGCGGTGAAGGTTGAAGGCGGACTGGACGCTTATCTCGCGTGGGTGCAGCGTGAGACGGAGCGCGGATGATGCCGGATCGGTACACGCGAGCGACCCCGAACGATGGAGCCAACAGCGAGCGGGTGGACGAGCTCTACCAGCTCGCCCGCCGGTTGAGCGACGAAGGAGCGCTACAGCGAGCGGTGGTCGTATATCAAGACTTGCTGGCGATGGCACCCAACCACCTGCGGGCGAGGAACAACCTGGGAGTGCTCTACGACCGACTGGGGAGCTACAAGGAGGCGCTGGCCGAATACGAGGCCGCTGAGACGCTCGATCCGGACGACGTTCGCCTGCAGTGCAACATCGCGGCCGTGCTCGCCTCGCTGGGTCGCTACAAGCAGGCGGAGGTGAAGCTCACCCGGGCGCTGCACGCGGATCCGAAGAACGCCGACGCCAGGGAGAATCTGGGGCTCGTCTATTTCAAGAAGGGGCTGTATGAGCAGGCAGCGGAGGAGTTGCGCCGGGCGGCGGAGCTCGATCCGTCCCGGGCCAGCGCCTATCTCTACTTAGGCGAAGCGCTGAATCGCATGGACGAGGTGGATGAGGCGTTGGCGGCGCTGCAGAGATCGGTCGAGCTGCGACCGAAGGCCCGGGCCTTCTACACCTTAGGCATCCTGTACGACCGTAAGAAGCAACCTGAGCTGGCGCAGCTGATGTACCGCAAGGCCGAGGAGATGGGCGGATGGTGAGCGGTCGGCTCCGAACCCTCGCCCTGGCGATCCTCGCCGGCTGGGTCGTCGTGCTCGCGATCCACGTGCGCCGGGAGTACTTCCGGCCGATCACCGTGCGCCTGGCCGAGGCATCGACGAGCCTCATGCCGGCGGCCTCCTTCTACTCCGTCAAGCTCGGGGATTCCCCGGTGGGATATGCCGCTTCACGGATCGACACGGTGGCGGAAGGGTTCGTGTTGGAGGACGACATGCGGCTGCGGATCAACGCACTGGGCAGCGAGGTGCCGGCTCTGGCCCGGACCCGCGTGCGCCTGGGTAAGCGGCTCGAGTTAGAGGGTTTCCGCTTCACGCTGCGGTCCGACTTCGGCGAGTTCCAGGTCGTCGGCGCCATGCAGGGGGACAGCCTGCTCGAGTTACGGATCGTAGCGGGCGGCGACGAGCAGCAGATGGCCATTCCGACTGATGGCCCGGTGTTGTTGCCGCAGGTCATGCCGCTGCACTTCGCTCTGGGCAGCGAGCCCGAGGCGGGGGAGGTGTACGCGTTCGAGATCTTCGACCCCAGTGTGATGGAGCGGCAGCGAGTGACGCTGGAAGTTTTGGGCAAGCAGACGCTGACCTACCCTGACAGCGCGGAGTACGCGCAGGATGCGGACCGCTGGATGCCGCTGCGCTACGACACCGTGGAGACCTGGCACGTGCGACAGGCGTTCGGCGGGGTCGAGCTCGAGTCGTGGCTCGATCCCGATGGCCAGGTCGTGCGGGCGACCAGCCCGCTCGGCTACTCGATCGAGCGGACCGCCTTCGAGATCGCTTGGAACGAGTACCGTGCGCTCGAGCTCGGGGGCAGGCCGGCAGCGCTGAACGCCCCCGACATCATCGAGCGCACCGCGATCGCGGTCGGTGCCGAGCTCCCGGGCAGCGATCGGCTGGCGGGCCTGACGGTCCGTCTGCTCGGCGTGGAGCTGGAGGGCTTCGAGCTGGATGGTGAGCGCCAGCAGCTGCGCGGCGATACGCTGACGGTCGCCGCCCCGATCCCGCGACCGCCGGGCTACAGCTTGCCGGCGTCTGCCGAGGCGTGGGCGACCGAGCTAGGCGTCACGCCCCTGATTCAGGCCGACGACCCGGAGATCCGTCGCGTGGCGCGGGCGGCGGTGGGTGAGAGCGACGATCCGCTGGCCGCAGCAAAGCGGCTGGCCGACTGGGTCTACGCCAACCTGGAGAAGCGCGTGACGCTCAGCGTGCCCAGCGCACGGCAGGTGCTCGAGGCTCGGCGGGGCGACTGCAACGAGCACACGGTGCTCTACGTGGCATTGGCGCGGGCGGTGGGTCTGCCGGCGCGGACCGCGGCCGGCCTGGTGTACGTGCGCGACCGTTTTTACTACCACGCCTGGCCTGAAGTATGGCTCGACGGCTGGGTGCCGGTCGACCCGACGTTGGGTCAGTTTCCCGCCGATGCCTCGCATCTGCGGTTCGTGGTCGGGGGATTGGCGCGGCAGGTGGAACTGGTCCGCCTGATCGGGCAGCTCAAGCTGGAAGTCGTTTCCGTGGAGGAGAAGTGATACAGCTCAAGAATCTGATCAAGAAGTACGGCGAGTTCACGGCGCTCAAAGGCCTGGAGCTTACGGTGCCTCGCGGGGAGATGTACGGGCTGTTGGGTCCGAACGGCGCGGGCAAGACGACGGCGCTGAGGATCATCGCCGGCATTCTGCGGCCCACTGCGGGCACGGTACTGGTCGGCGGTTTCGATGTGCAGAGCGATCCGCAGCGTGCCAAGGGTCGGCTCGGGTACATACCGGATCGCCCGTTCATCTACGAGAAGCTGACCGGCAGTGAGTTCCTGCGCTTCGTCGCCGGCCTCTACGGACAGAACGGGCAGGAGATCGATCGACGAATCGACGAGCTACTGGGGGTCTGGGAACTGACTACTTGGCGTGACGAGCTGCTCGAGGCGTACAGCCACGGCATGCGCCAAAAGCTCATCATCTCTTCTGCGCTCATCCACCGGCCCGAAGTCATTGTCGTCGACGAGCCGCTGGTCGGGCTCGATCCGAAGGCGGCGCGGCTCCTCAAGGACATCTTTCGCGGGTTCGTGGCGCGGGGTGGAACGATCCTGATGTCCACACACACGCTCGAGGTCGCTGAGGCGCTGTGCGACCGGATCGCGATCATCCAGGACGGCGAGATCCGCGCCGAGGGGACGATGGACGACCTGCGGCGTGAGGCGAAGAGTGGCGACGCCGACTTGGAGGAGATATTCCTCAAGCTGACGGGCGGCCACGAGGTTCGCGAACTGCTCGAGGTGCTGGGCTCGTGAGGTCGCTCGCTTCGGGTTGCTGGCAGATCCTGGGCCCCAAATGGCTCACGGCGCTGCGCAGAGCGCGGGGTCACGGGGGCGGTGGGGGCAAGGCCCTGACCCTCGTCGTTGCCGGAGCCGTGTTCTGGCTGGCGGCGTACGGCATCCTCTACCGCATCCTCCGGTACTTTCAGGGCGTCGAGGACATCGGCGACCTACTGGCGGCCAAGCTGCTCGGTCTCATCTTCGTCACGTTCCTGGGCATCCTGCTGCTGTCAAACGTGATCAGCGCTCTCTCGACTTTCTTTCTGTCGAAAGATCTCGAGTTGCTGATGGCGGCGCCCGCAGGTTCGGAGGAGCTGTACCTCACCAGACTGTCGGAGACCGCGGTCCACTCGAGCTGGATGGTGGGGCTGCTCTGCGTCCCCATCCTGGCAGCGTACGGCAGCGTCTACGGAGGCGGCCTGGCGCTGTTGGGTGTGTCGCTGGCGGCACTCATCCCGCTGTTCCTGATCGTCGCGGCGGTGGGCTCGGCTGCGACGCTCTTGCTGGTGAGCGTGTTTCCGGCGCGCCGGGCCAAGGACGTTCTCGGCGTGATTACGGTGGCGGCGGCGGCCGGGGTGGTGCTGCTGATCCGGCTTTTGCGGCCCGAGAGCCTGGCCAAACCGGAGGGGTTCCGCAACCTGGGTGAGTTCATGGCGCTGCTCCGGGGCCCGACCTCACCCTGGCTCCCCAGCGAATGGGCGGTTGAGGCGATCATGGGCGTGCTAGGTGGCCGGTTCGACCCGTTCACGCTGGCGCTGCTCTGGAGCAGCGCGCTGGGGATCGTAGTTCTGGGTGCGCTGTTCCACGACCGGTACTATCCAGCGGCGTTCACCCGCTCGCAGGAGGGCGCGCAGCGCCATACCGCGGGTCGGCGTTTCGGTTGGTCGGTCCGTTACCTGCTTCGAAGACTCGACACGGGCCGTGCCGAACTCATGCTCAAGGACATTCGCGTCTTCTTCCGTGACACGACCCAGTGGTCGCAGCTCATTCTGCTCGCCGTGCTCGTGGTTGTCTACATCTACAACATCAGGGCTCTACCGCTCTATTCCGAGGGCGTCAGCTTCTTCTTCGCTCACCTCGTCGCCTTCCTCAACGTCGGTTTGGCCGGCTTCGTGCTCTCCGCGATCGCAGCGCGCTTCGTCTTGCCGGGCGTGAGCCTCGAGGGCCCGACTCTGTGGCTGCTGCGCTCGAGTCCGCTCCGCCCCCGCGACTTGCTTTGGAGCAAGTACTGGGTCGGTGCGCTGCCCCTGCTGCTCTTCGCCGTGACGCTCACGCTCGGGACCAACTTGCTGCTCAAGGTCGGGCCGCTGATGATGACCTTGTCACTCGTGACGATCACCGCGGTCACTTTCGCGCTGGCCGCGCTGGCGCTGGCGTTCGGGACGCTGTTTCCGCAGTTCGAGACCGAGAACATGGCGCAGATCCCGACCAGCCTGGGCGGCCTCTTGTTCATGATGTCGGCGGTGGCGCTGCTCGGGGTGGTGCTGGTGCTCGAGTCGTGGCCGCTCTTGGCGCTCTTGCGTCACCAGTTGGCCGGCGCGGCGCTCTCCGGCGGCGCGCTGGCGGCGGCGCTGGCCGGCGGGCTGGCCGCCGCGCTGGTCTGCGTTGGGGCCACCGTGGTGCCGCTCAAGGTGGCGCTGCGTCGAATCGAGAGCTTCGAGGCGTAGTCGATCTAGGGTTCGGCGCGCTCCAACATCCCTTCCACCGTGCGCCGCTGGCCGGCGAACTCGATCCAACCCCTCACCCGATACAGGCCGTTGTAGGGCTTGGGCCCGGAAGGCGTCGCCAGCTCGTTGAACCGGCGTTCCAACGCGACGAGCTCGCCCTTGATCTCGGGCTCTGGGATCCGGAACCAGAGGCGCACCGGCACGTTGCGGCGCAACTGCGCCGCGTTGACGACCTCCACGGTGCGCGTCTCCACCGTGGTCCAGCGCCGGGTCAGGCCGTCGGCATACATCCAGGCGTAAGAGTCGCCATGGGTGTCGGCGGTTCGTGCCGCATACAGCACGATCACCGCGTCGTCCTGTGAACGGAGCAGCGCCCGGTCATAGGGCCCGAAGCGGCCGGGCAGGCGCGGCCCCGGCACGGCGTAGCGATGCTGAACGGCAAGCCCGGAGAGCCGCTGCCCCCGGTCGATCCAGATCGCCTCACGGATCTCATGCCGGGTCCCGGAACGGTCTTCCCAAGCGTCCAGTCGGTCGCCGAGGTCGAGCGTGTAGCTCGACGGGCCGCCCGCGAGGATCAACGCGTCGGGATCGCCTTCGGCCGTGACCGTGAGCCGCAGGGAGGCCACGGGAAGGAGTCGCCACGGTTCGCGGTTCGAGGCGTCGACGGTATCGATGTCCAGGACGTTCTGCCAGCCGCGGCGCGTTAGCTGCCAGCCGAGGTAGCGGTGCTGCAGGGTGCCCGCCGTTGCCGTGTTCGCCAGCTGTAGAACGAGCGCCCGGGTGCCGCTCGATGTCAGGGGGAGGAAGAGAAGGTCGGTGGCGTACTCGGTAGGAGTCGTGACCCGAGAGGCCGCAACGGCGGGCGCCAGGTCTCGATCCTCTCCCGACGTTGCGTCGCTCGCTGTTTCCGGGGCACAAGCTGCGAGCCAGCCGGCCCAGAGAAGGCTGAAGAGCGCCCTTCTCTTCATGGCGCAAAGCTAGCAGGCGGCCCAGGCCGCTGCCAGGTGGCGTGGCCCTGGGTCGCTCGGTATCTTCACGCGATTTAGCTGGAGGCTCGTCGATTTCCGTGTTCATGAGCGATGGCTCTTCATAACAAGATCGCGCTAGGGCTGATTGCCGGGGTGCTGTTCGGCCTGGCGGCAAGTCAGTTCGATCTGGCGTTCTTGCAGCGGCTGATCCTCTGGATCGAGCCGATCGGACCGGCCTGGATCCGACTGATCATGATGATCGTCGTTCCGCTGGTAATGGCGAGCCTCATCGTGGGCACGGCGAGCCTGGGAGACATCACACGATTGGGCCGCATTGGCGGCAAGACGGTCGCCTTCTATCTGGCGACGACGACAATCGCGATAACGATTGGTCTGCTGCTGAGCAACCTGATCCGTCCCGGCAGCCGTTTGGACGAGGCGACGACGGCGAAGCTGTTGGAGAGCTTCGCGGGCGCTACGAGCGACCGGATCGAGCTGGCACAGCAGGCCCCCAGCATCATTGATGTCCTGCTTGACCTTATCCCGCGTAATCCCGTCCAGGCTGCGGCCAGCGGGGACATGTTGCCGATCATTTTCTTCTCGATCCTCTTCGGCGCGGCGCTGTCGCTGGTTCAGGAGGATCGCCGCGACACGGTGTTGAACTTCTTCCGCGGGGTGAACGATGTCGCGATGATCCTGGTCGACTGGGTGATGAAGCTGGCGCCCTACGCCGTGTTTGCCCTGCTGGCCGCGGTGGTCGCGAGTGCCGGGGTCGATCTGCTCACCAGTCTTTTCGTCTATATGCTGACCGTGATCGTTGGGCTTGTGATCCATGCCTTCGGCACCTACACGCTGGCTGTGCGCTTACTGGCGCGCTTCAACCCTGTCACTTTCTTCAAGCGGATCCGCAAGGTACCGATCATCGCCTTCTCTACTTCGAGCTCCAACGCGACGCTTCCCGTGACGATCGAGGCGGCGGAGGAGGACCTCGGGGTCAGCGACGAGGTAGCGAGCTTCGTGCTGCCGCTGGGCGCGACGATCAACATGGATGGTACGGCGCTTTACCAGGGCGTGGCCGTCATGTTCATCGCGCAGGTCCTGGGGATCGGACTTGATTGGACGGCTCAGCTGATGGTCGTGCTCAACGCGACGCTCGCCTCCCTCGGCGCGGCCGGTGTGCCCTCGGCGGGCATCATCATTCTCACCGTGGTGCTGGCTCAGGCAGGCGTGCCCGAGACGGGCATCGCGCTCATCCTGGGTGTGGACCGGGTGCTGGACATGTGCCGCACGGCGGTCAACGTGACGGGCGACCTGGCCTGCGCGACATTCGTGGCGAGGAGCGAGGGCGAAGTACTGATACCGCACCCGGTCGGCGTGGAGGAGGTGGAGGCACGGGCGGCGGCGCTGGCGAGCGACTAGGCGCCCGGCCGCATTTCAGTCGACTGTCGCGGCCTGCTCGGCGAGCTCACGGATCCGGCCGCTGAGCTCGTCACGTGCCAAGCGAAAGGCCTGCGTGACTTGCTCCGCGCTTCCAAGCGCGGCCGCCGGATCGGCCAGCGGCCAGTGCAGCCGGGTGACCTCACCAACGAAGACAGGGCAATCCTCTTCACCCTCCTTGCAGAGCGTAATCACGTGGTCCACCTGATCGGCCGGGACGTCGTCGACGGACTTGGAGCGTTGGCGGGAGATGTCAATCCCGATCTCGCCCAGCACCTCGATCGCCCGGGCGTTGACCTCGGTCGGGCGTGAACCGGCGCTGAACACGGCCACCCCGTGCGGGAGGAGTCGGCGAGCCAGACCCTCCGCCATCTGACTGCGGCACGAATTGGCGCGGCAGAGAAACAGGACACCTCTCAAGCGTCGACCTCTAGCCTGCGGTCCAGTTCACGACAGAAGTGGGCGATGCGACGCACGTTCCTGCTGAGATCGCCTTTTCCGATCCGGGAGGCCGACCAGATGTCGACCCGGGTCAGCGCGTCGTGGTCCAGCTTGAGCTTGAAGCGGACGTCGTCAACGAAGCGAAACAGGAGTGTCGTCGCCTCCGCGTGGATCAGACCGGTCCCCTCATCGGCGCGAATGAGCTTCCAGCGCCGGTGCGTCTCGATCATCTCGAGAATCTCATCCCAGACCTTGGCGAACGGTATCACGTACGTGCGCCCTCGCAGGCGCGGGTCTTCCGCTTCCTCTTGAGTCCGAGCGGAGTTTTGTGTCAGTGCTCGCCAGATTCGCCGGATGATCATCCTGAACGGGCTCAGCCTTAGTCGGTCGGGCCTGATCATGGGTTAGCCGTAGCGGTTCTGCAAGATCGCGGCAGGTCCGCACTTTGCAAGGGCAAGGTTCGGCTTAGTTTAGGTGCCGGCGATACGAAGCCGAGCTCGGCCAGCAAAGGAGAGAGAGAGCGAGTGAAGGTGGTCATACCTCTCGCCGGCAAGGGAACGCGGCTGCGGCCGCTGACCCACACCACCCCCAAACCGCTACTCCGGGTAGCGGGCAAGGCCGTCCTGGACTACGTCATCGAGGACGTGCTGGAGCGGCTCGACGTCGAAAGCCTGATCTTCATCACGGGCCACCTCAAGGAGCAGGTCGAGGCTCACGTAAGATCCAGCTACGACATCCCGTCGGTCTTTGTCGAGCAGAAGATCCAGGACGGAACCGCGGGCGCGGTCAAGTTGGCGCAGCCCTATGTAGACGGTCCGCTGCTCGTCATCTTTGTCGACACGCTGTTCGACGCCGACCTCTCGGTCATCTCCGAGCACACTGAGGCTGACGGCTTCATCTGGGCGAAGGAGGTCGAAGACTATCAACGGTTCGGGGTGATCCTGACCGACACGGACGGTTGCATGCGGCAGATCATCGAGAAGCCGAGCGAACCGATCTCGCGTTTGGCCAACATCGGCCTCTACTATGTGCGGGACCACCGCCGCTTGTTCGAGGGCATCGACGTGACGCTCGCCGCTGACCCGCTGCTCGGCGAGTACTTTCTGACCGATGCGCTGCAGTACATGATCGACCAGGGGTCACGCATACGGGTTCTGGAGGTCGAAGGGTGGTACGACTGTGGCAAGCCGGAGACGCTGCTCGCCACCAACCAGCACCTGTTGGACACGGGCCGTGCCCTGCGTCCGCGCGAGCTCGGCGGCTCGGAGCTTCGCGGTCCCGTGCGCGTCGAAGACGGCGTCGAGCTGGAGGACTCGTGTCTGGGTCCGAACGTGACCGTGGGGAAGGGTAGCCGCATCGTACGTTCAACCCTCGAGAACTGCATCATCGACGAAGGTGTCGTGATCGAGGATTGCGAGCTCAGAGATTCGCTGATCGGGGCGCAGGCGCGCCTCGCCGGTGTCCGCGGCAGCGCGCTGCTCGGCGCTCACAGCGCCGCCTGGCTCGAGCCCGATTCAGCCGACTAGCGGCGGGCGGCGTGCGGCTCGGGCAGTTGACTCAGAACTGGGCAACGGACTGCAGGATGGCGAGCAACCGCAGGGCGCCAGCCGCTCCGTCAACGTCCTCGAACCATTCGTTCGGCGTGTGGGTGTCGCCGGAGCGACCGCCGCCGCCGACAGCGATCGCCGGGATGCCGAGGGCGAGCGGTACGTTGGCGTCGGTCGAGGAGACGGTCAGTTCGGGTTCCTCTCCACAGGCGCGCGTTGCCTGCGCGGCGGCTTGCACGAGTGTGTGGGATGCTGCCAGGCTTCCAGCCGGTCGCTCGCCGAGCAGCTCGACCGCAACGCTGAGCGATCCCTCGCCCCGCTCCTCCTCGATGTCGACCGCCTGCCGCAGCGCCTCGCGCAGCTGGGCTTCGAGCCTGCGCAGCGTCTCGTTCGCTTCGGACCGCAGGTCCAGCTCCACCCAGCTGTGGTCCGGTATGGCGTTGATGACGGTGCCACCACCCAAGCGGGCGACGGTGAGCGCAGAGCGGGGTGATCGCGGCAGCGGGGTTCGGAGCAGGCGGTGGATGAACTCACCGAGCGCGTTGGCGGGATTGACGCGGCCCCAGTCGGTCCAGGAATGTCCGCCGGCGCCGCGCAGGACGACGCGAAAGCGTCGGCTGCCAAGCGCATGGTGGATGATGCGGCGGAGGCCGCTCCCGTCCACGGCGATGAACGCCGCCGCATCACGCAGCGGCTTGCCATTCTGGAACAGGTGCTTGACACCGCGCAGATCGCCGGGCCCCTCTTCGCCCACCGTAAAGGCGAAGAGGATCGGGTGGTGGGGTTCGGGTCGAGCCCGCGTGAGCGCGCGAAGAACGGCCAGGGTAACGGCGACGCCTCTCGCGTTGTCGGTGACCCCGGGGCCGACCCATCGCTCGTCGGCACGGTGGATTTGGATCGGAATCTCCGGACCGAAGACAGTATCCATGTGGGCAGCCACGACCACGGGCGTCGGGTGGGGTGGCGCCGGCCGGGCCGGGAACCAGGCGAGCAGGTTGCCGACCTCGTCGTATTGGGCCTCGGCTCCCAAGCCTCTCAGCCTGGCCGCGAGCTCCTCTGATCGGTCCCGCTCTTTGAACGGGGGCGCCGGTATTCTCGCAATCTCGATCTGCTCGCTGAGCAGGTCTGCGGCTTGTCTGTGCAGCCAATCGCGGGCCTCGGCGAGGCGCCGAGCGTTCGAGGGCGTTAGGGGGCCGTGCGCATCTCGCATGCGGCGAATAGTGCGGGGCCACTTTGAGGGTGTCAACGCGAATACGGGGTGAAGAGTGTCCGAGTATTTGGCCATCGAGAACCTGACTTTCGTCGGCATCGGCTTGGCCGCGGGTCTGCTCACCAACGCGGTGGCGATCTGGATGCTCTTCCACCCCCACCGACCTTTCAAGCTGGGACTCCTACGGATCTTTCCCCAGGGCGCCATCCCCAAGGAGATCGATCGCATTGCCCGACGCATCGGCCAAACGGTAGGCACGCACCTGCTGCGGCCGGATGACATCGTGGCGACGCTTGGCAAGCCCGAGTTCCGTGAGCGGTTCGACGGGACCCTACGCAGCGCCTTGGAAGGACTGCTGGATCGCGAGCTGGGTAACCTGCGGTCCGAGATTCCGGACAATCGGCTCGACGAGATCACCGGAACCGTCGCCGACTTCGGCGAGCGGCTGCTCGGCGGTCTCAGCGAGTACCTTCACGGATCGGCCTTCGAGCGGCGCGTGCGCGAGTTCGTGGATCGGCTGAATCGCGAGTTCGGCGATGAGCCGCTCGAGCAGATACTGACACCGGCGCTCAGGCGTGAACTCGTGATCGCAATGCGCGAGCTCGGCGATGGGTTCGTCAAGAGTCCCGGCTTCCGGGGCGCGATCGGCGAGTTTTTCGACCGAAATCTGCGTGGCTTCGTCACCTCAGGCGAGCCGCTGGGAAGGTTCGTGCCGGCGGGCGCGATCAATTTCGGCGAGGCGATCGTTCGCAACTACCTGCCTCTAGTCCTCGATCGATTCGGCCAGGTGCTCGAATCGCCGGCAGCGCAGGAACGCGTGCGGCGAGCGCTGCGCAATTTCATCGACAGCTATCTGAGCCAGCGCGGGGTTTTTCAGCAGATCGTCGGACGGCTGATTATTACGGAGCGAACTCTGAGCCAAACCGTTCAGGCGCTGGAACGGGGAGGGGCTGAGGAGATCGCCGCTCTGCTGAGGGAGCCGCTGATTCAGGACCGGGCGGCGTCGGCCGTGAACGAGGCGATCGACGACATGCTGGAGCGGCCAGTACGCGAAATCTTCGGGGATCTGAAGGACGAGGACCTCTGGCGTATCGGCGATGTGCTGACCGAACGGATCGTCGAGTTCGCCAGGCACGAGACGACGGAGCAGTTCGTGCTTGCACGCGTGGACCGCTTCCTCAGGGCCTCGGAGGGCAAGCAGCTGGGCGACCTGCTCGATTACCTGGGACCGGAGGCCGCAGGCCGCGTCACGGATCGCCTGGCTGAGTGGGTGCTCGAGTTGGGGCGGGGCGATCGGGTGGGGCAGCTGCTCGAGGCGGCGCTCGTACGTCAGACAGAGTGGCTGCTCAGCGTGCCGATCGGCCGGATCGGCGACTACGTTCCACCCGACGGGCTCGATCGGGCGGAGCGAATCCTCTTCGACCCGCTCTGGGAGTTCTTGCAGGCGCGGGTGCCGTTGCTGGTCGATGACCTGCCAATCGCAGCGATGGTCGAGCAGCGGATCCGGACCTACCCGATCGCCGAGCTGGAGAGACTGATCTGGACTGTGACCCGGCGCGAGTTGAGGCTGATCATCTACCTGGGTGGGTTCCTGGGCGCCGTGGTCGGCTCGATGATGGTGCTCGTGCAGGCGCCGAGCGTGGGTCTAGCCTACCTGGGGGGCATAGGGGTGGCGTCGTACCTGTTCCTCAATCTCCGCTGAACCCGCATGGCGTTGCGGCGCCTCACCCTACCGGCTTTGGGCCTCGCGCTCGCCGCCGTGACGCAGGCCGAGCCACTCTCCGCTCAGGCCGTCGATTTTCGTTTCGTTGCCCTGGACATGTATGGCGGTGCGGTCTTCCCGACCGGGCTCGATCTAGGTGTGGCGTTCGGAGCGCGTGTGGGCCTGGTGGACCTATTCGGCAGGGCGTTCCACGCCGGGCTTGAGCTCGATTGGTGGACCGCCGATCGGCAGGACTCCCGCATCAGTGTACGGGACGCGATCGCCAGTCTGTCCCTCTGGCGCGGAGTCGGGGGATCTGGCGTGCTGCGTCCCTTTTTCGGCCTGAGCGGCTCTCTGCATTCGCTCGACGCCGCGGGCGACGATCGCGCCTTGCTGTCGCCGGGCGAGCTGGCGGAGGCCAGGGGGCTGGATGGGTACCGGCTGGGTGCGGCCGGCTTCGCCGGCCTGACCGTTCGGCTCAGTGCCACCGGGGCGATCTGGCTGATCCTCGAATATCGCTACGCGGCCGTGTCACGGGTTTCACACCATCAGCTGCGAGCCGGCGCGCGACTGCTGGGACCGGAGCGCTAAGGCGGCCCGTCGGTTGCTCGTTTCGACCGCTCCGCGCTATGATGGGGCCGTTGGCGGGGTCGCGCGCGTGGGGCCTGACGAGACGCGCGCTGCTTCCCGCTTCGGGTGAGCGCTTTGGACATTCCCCAAGATCGCAACGAAGACCAGGGAACCGCCGAGGTACCCGACGCGGGTGAAGCGGTCAATGCTCTGCTCGAGGAAGTCGGCGAGGAGACACAGGCTCAGCCGCTGGGCTACTTCGCAGGCCTGCGTGGCCGCACCGCAGTGATCAGTGGCGGCGCCACCGGCATCGGTCGCCGCGCCGCCGTCGAGTTTGCCCGCTGCGGCTGCAACGTCGCGTTCAACTGGCTCGACCTGCCGGGCCGCTCGATCGCGGAGGAAGCCAGCTCGCTGGAGCAGGAGCTCCAGCAACTCGAAGTGAAGGTGGTGAACGAGCGGGTCGATGTGCGCGATGCCCGTGCGGTCGAGGCGTTCGTCAGCCGCGCCCGGGAAGAGCTCGGCGGTCTACACTTTCTAGTGAACACGGCGGGCGTGCACCGCTCGGCGCCGCTCTGGCGGATGACGGACCAGGACTGGCGTGATGTGCTGGACGTCAATCTTACCGGCGCCTTCAACATGATCCGGGCCACGGCCCCCAGCTTCAGAAACCAACGGCAGGGCAAGATCGTCAACGTATCGTCTGTGCACGCCTTCCAGGGCAGTTTCGGCGTGGCCAACTACGCCGCCTCCAAATCGGGTCTCGACGGCCTCACCCGTTCCGCCGCCGCGGAGCTGGGGCCGTTCAACATCAACGTCAACGGAGTCGCGCCAGGCTACGTACGCACGGGCATGCTCGCCGATGTGCCGGACGAGGTGGTCGAGAGCTCTCGGGAAGAGGCCGCCCTGCGACGCCTGCCGGAACCCGTGGACATCGCGCACGTGATCCTGTTCCTCTGCTCGGAGATGGCGCGACAGATCACCGGCCAGGTGATCCGGGTCGATGCGGGCTTGCTAGGCTAAGCAGAGAGAGACCTTTGAATCGTGGTTGCTGTGAGGAGGTAGGATGGTGAGGTGGTGCGCCGCCGGAGCCGCCGGCCTGAGTCTGATCCTGGTCGCGGCCTGCAGCAGCGGGCGGGATCCGGCGCCGAGCACCGGCTTCGGCGTGCTGAGCGGCCAGAGGGTGCTGGTCCTCCCGGTGCAGTACGTGCGTGCGGTTCCTGGTGGCTGGGTCGGTGGCGCGGCGAACGCCCGGGAAGCGGCGCGACAGGCGGATGCGGAGATCGCCTTCGCCTTGGGCGAGCATGGCGGCCGTGCCGTCTGGGTGACCCCGGAAGAGCAGGTGAGCGGTTTGCGGCGCCGCCCGAGCATCGACGTGGACCCTTACGTGCTCTCGGCCGACGAGCTCCGCCGGGAGGGGGGAGCGCTGGAGCACGTGCGTGACCCGCTGTACGGCGAGTTGCGGACATTGGCGGCGTTGTTCGACTCGCGCTACGCGGTGTGGCCGCTGGAGATTTTACACGAGCCGGCGGAGGAGAAAGCGGGCGATCGGCTCGTGCTGCGGACGGTGCTGCTCGATACCCGCGCCGGCACCGTTATCTGGTACGGTATCGTGCGCGGCGGGGATCAACCGCCGGCGAGCTCGGCCGCACTTGCTGCGCTGGCGCAGAGGTTCGCCGTACTCGCCAGCCCCTAGCGGCGCGGACCTCTCTCGTCCGGTCGGCGCTGTCGAGCGAGTTGGGGTGCGCGATTCGAGCGGCCGGCCCGCGAGGCGGGCGTTCGCCCGATCGGTTGCTGCGGAGGTGGCTTTGATGCGGTTTCGCGACGCGGACGTGGAATGCCGAAGCTGCGCGCAGCTCTACCCGGCTGGCGATCTTGATCGCTACCTCTGGTGCCCGGACTGTCGCGGAGCCGTAAGACGGCGCGGCGCGCGCTGGGGCCGCCTGGTGGGTGTCGCGGCCAGCTTGGGCGTCGCGGCCTACGTGCTTATCAAGTACTACCTCGTACTGGAGGTCCGCCCCTCGCGCAGTCTGATGCCCCTCTACTTCCTCATGCTGGCTGTCACCTATCTTCTTACGAGCCGCATCGCCGTAGCCATGGTCCAGGGCTATTACCGGGCCAGAGGGAGCATCGACGCGGCGAGCGGTCAGAGCCCGGACTGAAACGTACTCCTGATGGGTGCGGAGGCGCGCGCCCTCATCTGCACACGAGGACAGAGGACGATGACGAGTTTCGCAGGCGTGGACTTCTTTGACACGGACTCACTCCTCTCGGAGGAGGAACGGGCGGTCCGGGACGCGATCCGTGGCTGGGTCGATCAGCGGCTCATGCCGGTGATCGGGGAGTGCTACATCGAGCGGCGCTTCCCACGAGAACTCATCCCCCAGCTGGCCGAGCTCGGGGTCTTCGGCGCTACCATGCCGGAGAAATATGGCGGAGCTGCGCTGAACAACGTTGCCTACGGCCTCATCATGCAGGAGCTGGAACGGGGGGACTCCGGGGTCCGCTCGTTCGTCAGCGTGCAGAGCGGGCTGGTGATGTACCCGATCCTCGAGTTCGGCAGCGACGCGCAACGCGAGCACTGGCTGCCCCGACTGGCCAGGGCGGACGTGATCGGTTGTTACGGTCTAACGGAGCCGGACCACGGGTCGGATCCCGGCGGATTGACGACGCGGGCCGTCCCCGACGGGGACGGTTGGGTCCTAACGGGGACCAAGATGTGGATTACCAACGGGTCGCTGGCTGATCTGGCGATCATCTGGGCAAAGACGGGCG
>CAYFXF010000026.1:22196-22357 GCA_964347085.1 uncultured Gemmatimonadota bacterium
CAAGCTCTCGCTGCTCGCCTCGGAGACGAGCGAGATTTCGCTACAGGAGGTCCGGGTCGGGCCGGAGAGCCTCTTGCCCGGCTCGTCGGGTCTGAAGAGCGCCCTGATGTGCCTGAACCAGGCGCGCTACGGGATCGCCTGGGGCGCGGTCGGCGCGGCGA
>CAYFXF010000027.1:0-21042 GCA_964347085.1 uncultured Gemmatimonadota bacterium
TCACGTGACAGATTTTCTGAGATGCAAAGCCACCGCGATGGCTGCGAAGACGCCAGCGACCAAGTTTGTCCCCAACAAGAAAAACTCCACTGCGAAGTTGGCAAACGCCAGCAGTGAAGCCGCACCGAAACCCAGCCCGGTGATCAGCGCATAAGCAAACAAGGTGATCCATGCCCGCTGGCTTCCCCTAGCGGCGGCTACCAGCGCCCACATCCAGCCACCGATAATGGCCGAGTAACCAAAAATCCATCCCAAAGTGAAGCCCGGACCAAGAAAGCCGAAATTCTCGACTAGGATATAGCGCGTGTCGAAGTAGGACCGCACCAGTAAGCTGAACAGCGCAACTAGGGAGAGTGTGATGGCGTCGTTAAAGGAAGTCAACCAGGCTTTCATGGTGTTTCTCCTTTCCGCGTCATCAGATAGACCGCCCAGCCGGGCATCAGCCATGAACCGGTCGTCCCTCCGTCGAAGCGCTCGATCTCGAAATGAGGCCCGAAGCGGCGCCCGATCTCGCCCGGCTCGCAGGCCATCCGGAAGAAGAAGGGCCGTTCCCACCAGCGCGGCTGCCACTCGAAGCAGTAAAGCAGGAAGCGGCTGCCCGCATGGGTCAGCGGCAGTACGTTTTGCATGTACAGCTCACGGTCCTTCGGAGCGAGGTCATCGAGCGTGCCGTAGTCCACCAACAGGTCGAAGGGTCCAGAGACGTGGCGCAGGTCGGTGAGGTCATCTTCGACGAAGTTCACAGTGACGTTGGCCTCCGCCGCCCGCTTCCGCCCCAACTCGATTGCCGCGGACGCGAAATCAACGCCCGTCACCTCGAAGCCGTGCTGGGCCAGGTAGATGCAGTTGCTGGCCGTGCCGCTGCCCAGGTCAATCGCCCGGCAGGGCCTGAGACGTCCGCTTTCGACAAGCTCTACCAGGTGCTTGCGGGGACCGGTGTCCCACGGGGCGCGGAAGCGGCTGTAGGTGATCTCGTAGAACCATTTCATGTCAACAGCATCCGCTTTACCCTACGGCTCTTAAGAAGTTGCCTGCTCGCCAGGGATAGAAGGCAAGGAGAGCAGCCGCGGCTAGGCCGTGAATGATTATCCCTACGGATGCCTGACTCACGTCGGCAAACAAACGAAACCCGGAATACAACGCGACGGCCAAGAAAAGGATGGCAAATACCACGGCGAACTTCACCCAGAGAATGTGCTTAATCGGGTCCCGCGCCGCAATAATGACAAAGATACCTACGGCAACGAGACTGGCGCCCAACGCCATCTTCGTGGCGACCAAGTACGCAGAATCAGCCTGAAAACCTTGCATTGCAGCAGCCTGGCGGGGGAAAAAGAGATAAAACAGCCCGAACAGAGTACCTCCTGTCCCATATACACTCATTGCCACCTTGAGAGCTTTATTCATAACTCACCTCCCGATGAGAAAGATGTAGGATATTACCTGCGAGCCAGCAGCTTACCTACAAGACCATAGCACCCGGGAAAACGCCAGCAGGATTACCTATCCCCACCTTGAGGTCCTTTTTCTCTCAGCCATATCGAGGCGTGCTCCGGCTGCATGGTTTCGTTCACCACACCCAGCAGCACTTCCGACAGCTCTTCCAGATCCACGCCATCGCGGATGGTGGCGTTGAAGGCCTCCAACGCCCGTGCTGCATCGTATTTGCGGCGGAAAAAGCGCCGGTCGATGTTTTGCTGGATACCTCGCCGCAGAGGACTGAACAGGGCAGCGATCAGCAGGGTCGAAAGGACCGTGACGAACGAAGACTGCTCCTGATTAGCGATGATTGTCCCAAGGAGCTGCTGTAAGAGCACCACGCTCCAGAAGTAAAGCCCCGCCAGCACTGCCGTCAGGATGCCGTATACTAGGGCTTTGTTGATAATAAGGTCGATCTCCCACAGCCGATAGCGCAGGATGGAAAAAGCGATCGCCAACGGGATGAGCGCCAGACAGATCATGATCAGCGAAAACGCCACCATCACATAACCAACCATGGCGGGTCCGGGCGTGCGTACCGCTGGGAAGAACATTGGTGGGCTGAATGTTGCCACAATTCCGGCTGCCGCCGCAGAAGTCCCGAAGACGATCCACTTGGTCTGTTGTCGTTCAACCGGCTCTCTGACCCTCCGGTAGCGGTGGAGCTGTGCGAAGGCGCCACTGCCGAGCCACAGGAAAAACCAGATCCCCAAGATCATTTCCCTGGGCGTCGTGACGATGTGATTAGAGGGCGGGATCAACTCCGCAAAGAAGACCCAAGAGGAGGTATAAGCCACCCAGATCACCGCCAGAAGGCGCGTGAAGTGTGGCGCAAAACGCCCGTTGGGGAAGATGTAATAGAAAACCACGATGGCGGCGAAAGTGAAGGCGCGCATCGAGATGACCGAGGTACGCCAGGCTGGCTTTCGCTCTGGCAACGACATGGCGTAGTCGCTCATGAACACAGACGCCGCCACCATCATGGCGGAGAAAAAGATCACCAGCCCCTCGTTCGATTTACGCCAAAACACGAACGCGCCGATGGTGAACCAGACGAGAAAGCCGAGCAGAATTTCGCCAGTGGTGATGTAGACAGCCACAAAGTCAGGTGTGCTGCCGAACGGGCCTGGGGCGTTCCCGAAGATGGGCGGCAGGAGCGTTTCCGAGAGATAAGAAATCCGTACAGGTAATGCCACAGTCAGGGTCACTAATGTCACCGCGACGATCGCGAACCACAGCAGACGGGCGAGGATCAGCTTCCAGCCTATAAGGTTAGTATTCATTCTGTTACCTGCCATCTGTTCAACGGATTTCAAACGGATCAGCAGATAAAACCACGCAACATCCGTTTATCCATTAGCAATCTCTTCGTTGCCCATATCCGTTGACCGGGATGGTTCTCATGCCAAATCATTCGGAATGATTGCCGAATACTGGACGCTAAGAGATCATCACGCTGCTGCAGTCGCCGCGATGCGCCGAGCCCACAGCTCATACCCGGCCAACACAAACCCGGCTCCAAGCACCAGCCCGCCAGTCGCGAAGAAGAGCGCCATCAGGGACGGCACAGCGAAGCCAGGAATGCCGATCACCACCGAGGCAACCCACAGCCATGCCAGCCAGCGCGAGAACACGCCCGCTTTCAAGCTGCCCGCCAGCAGGATCAAGCCGAGAGCATAAAGGCCCCCGCCGATGGCGAAGACAATCTCGCCCCACAAACCCTCTGCCAGGAAGATTAGGTTGCCCACACTGGCGGCTACAAATCCTGCCAGCCCCCAACTCGCGCTGGCCTGGGCCTGCGCGGTGTAGACGGCAAACAGGGCGAAGGCCGACAGCACGGTTCCCACGAAGAACACCCAAACAGGCGTCGTCTCGAATGACAGGAAGGCGCTCGCCCCTGTCCACAACCCAGCGATTATCGTTACCAGGCCTCCCAAGCGAAAGATATCTGACTGCTTCACGGTTTATTCCTCCTTTATCCATCTTTCTTGTGGCATGGCGCTTAGCTCGTTTCCAGGAGCAAGGAGACGCCGATCACGGCCGGTATGATAAAAAGGATGCCTGGCACCCCCACGCCGGCCAGGCCGCCAACCAGCCAGAGAGCGCTCCATCCGATCGCTGCCCAGCCCACCCAGGGCGCCAGGAGAGCGGCGCGAAGGATTCCCCATCCGAATCCGACCATAGCCACGAGATGCGTGATGTAGGCCACTCTAAAGAAGCTGCTGATCCAGGCTCGCAGGGGTTCATAGACCTCCGGGACGCTTCCGGTCCGCGCCGCTTCCTGTGCGGCCCAAGTCTCTACGCTCATATGGAAGGTGCCGTGGAGAACACCCAGGATCGCGGCGGAAAGAATGGCGATGAACGCCGGTATTGCCAGATACTCATCGCCGGCGCGCAGCAACAGTCGCGTGAACAGCCCAAAACCAAGTAGCTGAACGATCCAGCCAACAGTCCATAAGAGGTTAAGCCGGCGAAAGGTGGCAGCATAGGGCACCATCAGTTCCAGCGACCCCTGCAGCAAAGCCGAAAAGGCCGGAAGAGCACCGCTGGCGACCAGGATGATCAGGGCGAGCAATCCGATGAGCAGGCTGGCAACGAGCAGGCTGCCCGTAGCTCTTTCAGCGGTCCAAAACGCCCGGTTCATGTTCAGGTTCCTTTGACTTTCGAAAACTGGGCAACCCGTGAAGCAAACGAGCGGGCGTTCACCGATTCCCATACTCCCTTGGCGGCAGCGTTTGTAGGTATAGCCAGATGGCTTCCCACTCCTCATCGGTCATGTCGCCGAAGAGCGTTTGGTAGGGCATGAACTCCTCGCGCAGTTGGCGGCCGCTGGGCGTAACGCCGGTGCGCATGGCGGTGAGGAAATCCTCGAAGGTCCAGCCCGACAGTTCACCTGCGGGCGTAAGGTTGAGGGCAGGTGGATCTTCCGGCGGCGTGCCGGGGATCGGGCCGCCCGAGAAGCCCGGTCCATGGCACAGGCTGCACAACCCGGCCAGGTAGGCGCCGTATTCGGCGGTCACGCCGCGTTCAGGAGCCGGCGGTCGGGGCGCATCGTGGTCGATGAGCTCGGCGGGAACTAAGAAGTCCATTGGACCGAGCACGTACATCAGCCGGGGAAAGAGGTTGAGGGTCAGTTCGGGAAGTTCATTGTCTACCTGTGGCAGGCTCTGGATGTAGGCCAGCAGCGCCCCCAGGTCCTCATCGCTCATCACGAAATGCTGTTGGGAGGGCATGATGAGCAGGGGCTTGCTATCCGGCCCGAGACCGTGGCGGATGGCGCGGTCCCAATCTGCGGTGGTGTAGCCAACCACTTCACTGCCCTGGCCACCGGTCAGGTTGGCGTTGGCGATCACACCCACCATCGGGTCCTGGAACTCGATCTGGCCGGATAGATCCCCCCCGTGGCAGGCCTTACAACCACGGATGCTGGCGATGTGCTCGCCGTAGGCGATGGCGGCCGGATCGGTGGGAATCTCCACCGCTTCAACCTGAACCTCGTAGGTGCGGTTGAAGCGATACCCAGAGATGGCATACACGGCGGCGACGGCGAGGATGAGCAACCCGACGAGACTGCCCAGTAGGATTCCAATCCATTTCAAAACCTTCTTCATTGTGCGTCTCCTTATTGGTCCAGGGACCTGGATGTGATGCTGACGAGCGCTGAAAAACGCTGATTAGATAGCCCAAATAGTTACAATCTGGATCATCTTACGTTAATATTTACACTTTGTCATGGGGCGCAAACCTCACCTTGATTGGGAAGATATCCCTGCCGGCGCGGGAAGATTTCCCGATATTTTTAAGCAGCATCCGTTTATCCGCTTCGCATTCGCTGATCAGGTGCTCCCAATTTGCTCTCCTTCAACCACAGGGAAGCGTGCGACGGCTGCATGGTCTCATTGACCACTGCCAGCAGCGCTTCGGAAAGCCGATCCAGTTCCACTTCGTCCCGCAACCTTGCGCTGAAGGCGGCTAAGGTCTGCTGGGCGTCATATTTTTGGCGATAGAAACGTTTATCGATGGTGTTCTGGAGACGGCGGCGCAAGGGGGCAAAGAGCGCTGCGATAGCCAAGGTGGATAGCACGATTGAGATTGGGGATTCAGCCGTGAAGACTCGCTGCAGAAGCACCACGCTCATGAAATAGACCAACGCCAGTGTACCTGTCAGAGCGCCGTAAACCAGTGTGCGGTTGATGATGATGTCGATATCGTACAATCGGTACTTGAAGATGGCGAATGTGGTGGCGATAGGCATTCCCGCGATCGCAGGAATGCCCAAGGCGAGGCCTATTCCCAGGATCAGCTCATTGGCCTCCTCCACGCCGAGAAAGAGAAACGGGATGCTGATCCAAAATAAACCAACCGGGTAAACCAGCCATTTGATCTGCTGGCGCTCTGTTTCCTGCGACCTGCGCAGTCGGGAGAACAGAGATATGAGCGCGGCTGCATAGCACAGCACAAGGATGGAAAACGCCATCCATTTCAGTGGTTCCAGGTAAGCCCAGAGCGATGCGCTGATCCCAAGAGGGTTGCTAATAAAGGACAAGAAAACGGGGTCGATGGGACCCGGCTCTAATGCCTGCAACGCGAGATAGATTAGCAGCACCCCGGCGGTCGTCCAGGCCACCTTGCGCCAGCGAGCTGACGGGAGATTTCCGTCGGGGAACAGCAGGATCATTAGTGTGAAGGCAATGATTCCGAAGGGAAAGCCACCAAACCTGAGCCACACAAGTGCGAGATCCACGCCCGGTAGCGAACCCGAAACCCCATAAGTATCGTAGGCGGCGTAGCCAGCGGCGAACATATCGATTGAGCCGGCGGTTAAACCAACACACAAGATCCACCCAACCGGATGCCGCGGATGGCGTGAGACGATCAGCGCGCCAGTGACGGGCCACACCCCCACTAATATGATCATGACGATTTGTCCAGGAATTCCTATATTAACGTAGGGTGTGTTGGTGAGGGCCTGGAGGGTCAGGCCGACCGTCGCCAGGATGATGTATACGACTACTAGAGACCAAGCTATCCCCCGTGCTGTACGTGGATTCATGTTTTTACCGATAAAATCATCGCGCTGAGGGATGGACCCCAAAGGCAGCGATGTCCTTCCGGCCAGTCACTCGCCTCATTACAGCAAGCGGGGAGTTTCTGGCCTAGTCATACAAACTTCCTTATTATAAGCATATCCGGAGACCGTCTCTGATTCGTTACGAAAAGCGTTACGATATCGGTGTTTGGGATCGCCTTCAGCCCGGATGGCAAGTTCCTGGCCGCAGCGGGACAGGACAATACGGTGCGCGTTTTTGTCCTGCCCCTTGAGATGTTAGTGGAGGTGTCTCAGGCTCGCCTGACCCGCTGGTTTACCCTCGAAGAGTGCCGGCAGTATTTCCACAAGCCTGAATGCCCCACTGCCCCCTAATACTGATGTAATGACTTATCAGCGCTAGGTTTATATGAAAACGCCCAGCGAGTGCTGAGCGTGGGTTTCCTTGAAAGATTTATCGAGACTTAATCTGAGATCGACTCGACCCGTTCGATCTGTGGGTAGAACTGTCTGACGGTTCCTTCTACCCAACCGTGTAATGTGCTGGGTAGGAGCGGGCACCCAAGACAAGCACCTCCCAGGCGGACTTTCAGCACCTTCCCGTCATAAGAAACCAGATCTACGGAGCCGCCATGATAATGTTCGATATAGGCGCTGATCTGCTCCAACAGGGCGCGCATGCGCTCTTGATCTGAGGCATTCTCACCAGGGGTGGGAGCATCTTGGGTAATTTTCTCACCTGAAGTTACCATGATTTACCTCCTTGGCTAACACTTGACATCATTACGCAGACCGTTTTCAATAAGCGCCAAAACCTGCGGGTGGGTGTTGCGCAGTCGCTCTGCGACGACATCTGCTAATCTCTCCAGCAATAATACCCCAGTTTCTGGATGATCTTCACATAACTTTTGAAGATCGGCACCGCGCACCCGCAGCAACCGGCTGTTCTCTACGCATACCACCGCTGAAGTGTAAAAACGCCTGCCGATAAGGGCTGACCACCCTACCAACCCACTCGGACGCACCCGGGCGACAGTGATAGAAGGACCGTCGTCAGGCTTATATTGGATTATCATCTCTCCGGATACAACCAGGTAAAGGAATTCGGCCAGCTCACCCTGCTCGAAAAGCACAGTACCTTGGTAGCATTCATAATCAGTGAACAGCGGACGGAGTAGTTCTAATTGGGATGAACTCAAATCCTGGAACAGCGGCAGTTGATTGAAATCTTCGCTTGACATACCTGTCTAATCCTCCGTCCCTAAACTTTATCCTTTCCTGGATTAATCTTCTAGTGGCAAATGTCATCAAACGGCTGACAAATATCATCATTGGATAGACCAAATTACTAAATTTGGTAGAGATTATCGTTTTATTAATCTGAACGACTGGGTTATGGAGGTCTTTAATATAAACGCCGGACATTAAGGCGGCTAAACAGCCGCCTTAATGCCCAGCGAATCTGCAAGCCCCCTTTTTATTTTCGTACTTCTACCTTCTGGATTTCCTCCGCTGGAAGACCTTGTCCGACGGGACGGAAGACCAGATTACTGCTCTCTTTGTCTACATCAACGATGATGGTGTCTCCGGAGGAGAATTCACCACTGAGTAAACTCATTGAGAGCGGGCTTTCCACGTGCTTCTGAAGGGCTCGCTTCAAAGGACGAGCGCCGAAATCCGGATCGTAACCAACCTCTGCAAGCCAGTCACGGGCCGCAGGGGTCAATTCGACCGTCAGGTCGTGATCGCTCAGTCGCTCCTGGACTTCTTTCATTTGCAAGTCCACGATCTGGCGCATTTGATCGCGCGTCAGTGCAGAGAAGGTGATGACTTCGTCGATCCGGTTGAGGAACTCAGGGCGGAAAGCATCTTTGAGCGCCTTCTCGATCTTTTCGTGAGCCTGGCGTTCCTCGGCGTTATCGTTGTATTGCAGAAAGCCCAGGCTGCCAGCCCTGCGCACGTATTCGGTGCCCAAGTTGCTGGTCATGATGAGCACGGTGTTGCGAAAGTCCACCATGCGCCCTTGTCCATCTGTCAGACGACCGTCGTCCAGGATCTGCAACAAGGCATTCCAGACTTCAGGGTGAGCTTTTTCGATCTCGTCGAAGAGCACCACCCGATACGGTCGGCGACGGACTGCTTCGGTCAGCTGCCCGCCTTCTTCATAGCCAACATAACCTGGGGGCGCACCGAATAGGCGCGAGACTGTGTGCTGTTCGCGATACTCGCTCATATCAAGCCGAACCAGCGCGTCCTGGTCATCGAACATGAATTCTGCTAGAGCCTTAGCCAGTTCGGTCTTGCCGACGCCGGAGGGTCCAATGAAGATGAATGAACCGATTGGTCGGCGAGGGTCTTTCAAACCGGAGCGGGCGCGACGGATAGCGTCAGCGATGGCGTGAATGGCCTCATCTTGCCCGATAATGCGTTCGTGCAGGCGGTCTTCCATTTGCAAGAGCTTCTCGGCCTCCGTTTCCATCATCTGACTGACGGGAATGCCGGTCCACATGTGAATCACTTCGGCGATGTCGTTTTCATCCACCACCTCATCCAATTCGTGTTCCGATTCCCACTTGTCGCGTAGTTTGTTGAATTCGTCCTCCAGGCGCAGGCGCTCTGATTTCTTCTGCGCTGCGCGCTCGTAATGCCGTTCAACGACCGCCTGCTTCTCCTCGGCAGTCAAGCGATCGATCTCGCTCTTCATGGTCTTGAGTTCAGGAGGCAGAGAGTAGAGGGCCACGCGCAGCTTGGCTGCGGCTTCGTCCATCAGGTCGATGGCCTTATCTGGCAGGTGCCGGTCCGTCACGTAACGCGCCGACAGACGCGCAGCAGCAACCAAAGCCCGATCTGAGAAGCTCACCTTGTGGTGGGCTTCGTAACGATCCCGCAATCCTTGTAGCATATCGATGGTATCGTCTACGCTTGGTTCCTCGACGAATACCGGCGCGAAGCGGCGCTCCAGTGCGGCGTCCTTTTCAATATGCTTGTGGTATTCATCCAGCGTTGTCGCACCGATGGCGTTCAATTCGCCGCGCGCTAAGGCGGGTTTAAGCATGTTGGAAGCGTCCATGGCTCCCTGGGCCGCGCCGGCTCCGACGACGGTGTGGAGCTCGTCGATGAACAGGATGATCTCACCCTCGGAGCGCTGGATTTCCTCAATCGCGGCTTTCAGGCGTTCCTCAAATTCACCTCGGAAGCGTGAACCGGCGATCATCGCGCCCAGGTCCAAAGCGACCACCCGCTTACCCATGAGAATTTCAGGGACGTCATTACTGCTGATCTTTTGAGCCAAGCCTTCGGCAATAGCGGTTTTACCAACGCCAGCCTCCCCGATCAAGACGGGGTTGTTCTTGGTGCGCCGCGACGACCGATGACTGGATCCAGCTTTCCCTCGCGAGCCAGTTGCGTAAGGTCACGTGAGTAGCGTTCCAAGGTGCGGTAGCGAGTTTCGGCTTGTGGGTCAGTAACCCGCTGTCCCCCCCGGATATGCTGAACAGCTTCATAAACACGCTCTCGGGTGACACCAGCGCCCTCCAACAATCGGGCTGCCGGAGTGCTGCGCTCACTCAAGATCGCCAGGAAAATATTCTAAGATTTGTGTGATAACACCCTGAGGTTGCTCAATGAGTGCCAAAAGTATGTGCTCGGTATCGATCTGATTATGACCGTAGCGTTGAATAATTTCGGCGGAACGTTGAGCTGCCTCTTGGGCGCGTTCTGTAAAACGATCGAATCGCATCATAATTCAGTTTACCTTCCTTCGGCATATAAATTCTGCCGATGATGATTATATCATTTTGGGGGGATCTAGAACGAATGAGCGACGTTAGAAATTTATATGAATCTAGACCAAAACTGTCCAGGAATTCTTACATTGGGAGGTATACGATAGATTCGACGCGATGAAGGCGGTTAAGGCATTGGTGTCGGTGTCCAAGTAGCCGGCTCGGTTGGCAATAGTGTTTGGGTGGGTGTTGACGTCGCTGTTGGCGTGAGGGTTACAATGGATGTATATGTCTGTGGTACCCAACCTAGACGCCCATCGACATCCATAACTTCGATCCAGACCATCCCGTTGATGATTTCGTAGCCATACAAAACGGTGATCAGATCGCGTTCCCGTAAAGTTCCGATGATCGGTCCTTCGGGAGACTGGCGTAATCGCAGGCCGCGCAACTGTGTGTTAGCAACCCGAGCTAAAGCAGGGGTCGGAGTGATGGTTGGAGTGCTGGTTGGCGTGGCGGTGGCTGTGTTAGTGGGTGTGTTAGTGGGTGTGGCTGTGGCGGTCCTTGTCGGGGTCGGTGTTGGGGTGTGGGTAGGTGTAGGGCCTGGCGTTGGGGTGGGTGTGAGCGTAGGCGGGATTTTTGGATCGAGGTGAGCGGCAAATATTTGATTGAGTTCCAGCTCAACCGGCTTCTGAAGCCGCGCGGCGATATCCTCCTGCAACTTCACGCTGTCTTCGTAGCGTAGGAGCTTGATCGTGCGTAGAGTAATTTTCATTCTGACCGTCCCCCCGGCACGCTCAAGGCGTAGATCAACCAGTTCAGCAGCGTTTGTATTACGCACCTCCTCTTTGACCACACTTTCAATTTGCCCGGTTTCGACAGCCTGCTGAACGAATTGAACACTGAGATAAGTTAGTGGAAAAATCAACGTTACGGTGAGGAAGGCAGAAGCGATCAGGCTGCGGGGGAGGGGTTTTGGGCTGTTCCTGGGCCGCGGGTTGAATCCCATTATGAAAAAGACCAGCGTAGCAGCGAAAGCAATGGTGACGGCGTTGGTGATAAAGAGTAGGAGAGCGCCTCCGGCAACTTCCCAACGACTCATCACTCCTCCGACTACAACCCACTGGTCTTTAGCCAGTCCGATCCCCACGGTGCACAAAGGAGGCATCAGCGCGGTAGCAATCGCCACTCCGGGAAGGGCAGCAGACAGGTTGGGTTGGGCCAGGGCAAAAGCGGCGGCTAAACCACCTGCCAGAGCGACGGTGAGATCAATTGGGCTGGGACGGGTTCGGGCTAAGACCTCGGCAGGAAGCTCCTGCAAGATGATGAAGGGCATGTGGCTGTTGCCCCATGCTAAAAGAAAGGATATGAAGATTGCTAGCAGAGCCCCTCGGACCAAGCCAGAGATGCCATCGCGCAGCAGAATTCCATCGCCGGTAATAGAAGCTAGACCTATACCGATGATCGGTGACATAAGTGGAGCCACCAGCATAGCGCCGATAATGATAGCTCCGGAATCGGTAAGCAAGCCCATGGTAGCTATGGTGCCGGAGAGCACGACCAGGAGGAAAAAGTCGAAATCGGGGCGTGAAGTTTCACGCAGCTGGATCTGCACTTTGCCACGGCGCTCGCGATCTATCGGAGGCACCAGACGGCGCCATAAATGGCGTAGCCGAACACGTATTGAAGGGGATGGCTTGGTTATATCTTCTGACATTGGCGTATATTGTACTCTAGACGCAAGCAATTTCAATGCCAAAAGACCTCAACAATCTCTGGGAACTTTTGAAGGATCTTATCCGTCTGAAGGATGAAAACTATGAGAAAAACCTTGAAAGGAAATAACACAATGCGCAAAAGAATTTTTATCTTCGGTGGTGTAATGCTTCTGGCGGTTCTACTCGGTGCCTGTAGCGCAGCTGCGGCACAACCGATATCATCGTCGGAATCCCCGCCTCCCAGGACGATAACTGTTACGGGAAGTGGGCAAGTTTTCCTCTCCCCTGATATCGCCAATATCTCCATTGGTGTACATACCGAGGGAAAGGATGCTACCGAAGCGGTAGCCGACAACAACGCCCAGGCTCAAGAAGTTGTCGAAACGCTCAAGAGTATGGGTGTGGCTGAGAAGGACATCCAGACCGCCAACTTCAGCATCTACCCGCGGCAGGAATATGATGATCGCGGTAGGGTTATCGATATCACCTACGTCGTTGAGAACACTGTGCGCGTCACTGTCCGGGATTTGGATAAAATCGGGGAATTGCTGAACGCGGTCGTAGAGTCCGGCGCCAACAATATCTATGGTATCCAGTTTGACGTCGAAGATCGTGTCAGCGCCCACTCGGAGGCTCGCAAAGGGGCAGTGGATAACGCACGCGCCGTGGCGGAGGAACTGGCTCAGGCCTCGGGCGTTAAGTTAGGCCAGGTTCAATCCATTACCGTCTTTGGGAGTACTCCCATGCCGGTATTCGAGGAGCGAGCACTGGTAGCCGAGGGGGTAGGCGGAGTGCCGGTTTCCCCTGGGCAGCTCAGCCTGACTGTCGAAATCAACGTTGTTTACGAGATTCAATGACGAAGCCCGTCCTCAGCGGAGAGCAGCCATGCGAGTGCCGCTGCTCTCCGCTTCTCCTTTAATGGTATAAATACAGCTCGTGAACGATGCCTTCGTCTTCCATCCAGACCGACGCCTGGGGTTGATTTTTCACAGCGTGGTGATTTTAGCGCTGGTTGTTGCAGGGGCATGGGGGGTATTACAGATAGCTCAAACGGAGGTCGGCCCAATAATTCTCCTGTTTATCTTACCAATATTGCTGGCTCTGGGGTTGATACCGGTATTTGTCTATCGAGCTTATGCCCTCTATCGAGCAGCTTATGTCTTGGGAAGAGATGGAATTCAGCTACGCTGGGGTTTGCGGGCAGAAGATGTCCCGATGGATTTGGTGGAGTGGGTCGGATTGGCGGAAAAGGCTGACTTTTCGATACCAAGACCGTGGCTGCACTGGCCCGGATCAGTCATCGGCGCACAACCTCTGCTTGACGGTCGTAAAGCCGAATTTATGGCTTCGAACACCAGGGAGCTGTTCCTGATCTCAACCCCTGAATATGTTTTTGCGATTTCCCCCAACGCTCCAGATGAGTTTTTAAAGACCATTAGACGTTTCGCTGAACTGGGTACTCTTTCCCCTATTCCTGCCCGGTCTGTATATCCGTCCCTATTTTTGGCTCAGGTTTGGAATACAAAACCGGCTCGCTACATTATCCTCAGTGGGTTGATCCTGTCCTTGATTTTGCTGACTTGGGTCAGTATCCTCATTCCCGCGCGCCCGACGATCCCTTTTGGTTTCCGCCCTGAGGGCGCCCCCCGCGATCTGGTTCCCTCCGGGCAGCTTCTCCTTTTTCCAATAGCTAACGGTATCTTCTTTCTGGCAGATGTTCTTCTGGGGTTGTTCTTTTTCCGCCGCAGTTTGAGTCTGGAAGAACCTTTGGGGTCAGGAAGTCTTACCTATCAAATTATGGCTTATTTGTTGTGGGGAAGTGGAGTTCTCACGGCAGCGTTGTTCATCGTGGCGGTGTTCTTTATTCTACGGGCAATTTGATTTTTTCCAGTGTTTTTAGGTAATTTATCCACCATTACACCCCAGTTTTCCACAGAAATCAAGCACTTATCCACAGTTTTTCCTTTTTCGGTGGCGCGGTGACGATGATCTCTCCAACCTTGCAGTTAATTCTCGGTTTAGCGCTGGGCGCGTTAGTCGCCTTTCTTGCCTACCAAGCTGGTGCGCTCAATCGCAGTGGAAGCTGGGCGGCTGCACTTATCGGAGGGGTCATTTTTGGGTGGGGAGGCTTATCTTGGGCTGTGCTGCTGTTAACTTTTTTCATCTCTTCCAGTGCTCTATCGCGGAGTTTTTCTGAGCGTAAAGCTGCCCTGATTGACAAATTTTCCAAGGGATCGCGCCGTGACCACGGACAGGTGCTGGCGAACGGTGGTTTGGGGGCCTTGTTGGTTGGGGTACATGCCCTATTCCCAAATCAGGCTTGGCCATTCATCGCCTACGCCGGGGCAATGGCCACCGTGAACGCGGATACCTGGGCGACTGAGTTGGGGGTGCTGAGTCCCACCCCGGCGCGACTGATTACTACAGGAAGGGTTGTGGAACCGGGCACTTCCGGGGGGGTAACAGTATTAGGATACTTAGCTTCCTTAGCAGGGGCTGGCCTGATCGGATTGGAGGCCGGAGCATCCACAAAAAACAATCTATTTGTTTTGGTAGCTATCATCGTCTTGGGTGGTTTGGTCGGAACGACTTTTGACTCTATTTTGGGTGCTACTGTGCAAGCGATAAATTTCTGCCCTTCCTGCCACAAGGAAACCGAACGACATCCCTTGCACGGGTGTGGAAACCAAACCAGCCACCTGCGGGGTTGGGGGTGGCTGAACAACGATTGGGTAAACTTTATAAGCGCTTTCGTGGGTGCGTTGGTGACTGGAGTGACGTGGGGGCTAATACGCTAACGCTAGGTGACTAGGGTTCTGCCAGGATAACCTGGGCCTCATCCCGAACTCACATTCTCCAGGAATTCGATCAACTCATCTAAACTCCTTATCACGGGAGATACAGCATCCGGGAAAACGTTATCTGGATCTAATAGTACCGCGGGCAGCCCAGCGCGTTGGGCACCGATCACATCGGCATAATAATTGTCTCCCACGTACAGAATTTCTTCCGGGTTTTTACCCATTTCCCAAACTGCATGGAGAAAGACCTCGGGTTCTGGCTTGAAAGCGTTGATCTCTCCGGCGGCTAATGCCAGGTCAAAGAAAGGCTCTAATCCCCAATCCTCCATGTATTCTCGAAACGGTTGGGTGCGGTTTGATAATATCCCCATGGAAAAACCAGCCTCTTTGAGAAATTCTAAGGTCTCTATCACATTGTCCGGTACCCAGTCTTCAGGTCGATAGCTTTCAGAGAACAGCCGGTAAATCTCAGGTGCCAGGTCTTCTGCTTTTTTGGGTGAACAGCCAAAGGCGATCAGGCTGCGGCGGGCGTGATTCGTCCAGAAGTATTCTTCTTGCTCGCCAAATCGTTCTCTATCAGCCAACATTTCCACGGATTGTGCCCAGTAATAATGCAACCAGCGGGTCGTTCGCAACCGGTTTTCGGGGGAGTCGTTGGCCCCAGCTTGGATGGCGAAGTCGAAAAAGGATTGGAAATATGATGGACAGTTGTGGCGTAATGTGCCGTCCAAGTCAAATAATATGGAAGAGATGCCGTTCGGAGAGAGCAATTTATCCCCCGATTTCGCTCATCACCCGGTTCAGGGGGATGATGCCGTCATCAAGCCCGTGTCCCCAGGGTTTATGCCAAATACCGTCCAGGATCAGCTGGCGCAGTTCATCCAAGGTTGCTCCAGAGCGCAAAGGCGTCAGCAAATCGACCTCGCCTTCCCGCAGTAAGCACAGGCGCAAGCGCCCATCGGCGGTGAGCCGGGCCCGGTTGCAGGAAGCGCAGAAAGGCTGTGTGACCGATGAAATGAATCCCAGAATGCCTTTTGCTTCAGGCAAACGAAAGAGCCGAGCTTCACCATCCAGCTTGCCACCATTGACGACCTCCATGGGGCCTAAAATATCTTGAATGCGTTCGTGCATTTCCGAGGCTTTGACAACGTGTTTTGTTTGCAAGTCTGTAGCCCCGGCAAAAGGCATCATTTCAATGAAGCGCACCTGCCAGGGATAGTCATAGGTGAGTCTGGCTAGCTCCACCACCTCGGCTTCATTGTAGCCCTGGACGAGGACGGCGTTGATCTTTATAGGAGTGAGCTCAGCATCTTCGGCGGCTTTGATACCTTCCCAAACATCCTTCAATTTTCCCCAGCGGGTCAGGCGGCGGAACTTCTCGGGGTCTAGGGTATCCAGGCTGATGTTTACCCGCTTTAAGCCAGCCTCCTTCAGTTTGTGGGCTAAACGAGAGAGCAGAATGCCGTTGGTAGTCATCGTCACCGAACGTATCCCGGGTGTATAAGCAATCTCCCTCACCAGGTCAACGATGTTAGCACGTACAGTAGGTTCACCGCCGGTCAGCCGGATCTTATGGAAGCCAAGGCGCGCAAAAAGACGCGCGAAGAGGACAATCTCGTCGTCCTGCATTAACTCTGCATTTGGTCGGAAGGTCATATCTTCCGGCATGCAGTATACGCAGCGCAAGTTGCAGTGATCAGTCAGACTGATGCGCAAATATGAAATTGAACGTCCGAAACGGTCTATTGCCATAGGTCTAACCGGAGGTAATACTGATAATTTTTATGACTAATTTCATCAAAATTATAACCTCAAATTTTGAAATTGAGAGGTGGATTCATAATTTACTCATCTCCCAAAAGCCACCCAAGTACCCCGCTATCCCCGCGAGCTGGTTTTTCGACTCGCACCCGTCCTGTTTGCCCATTGACAAGGATGAGGTATGAGTTCCTCTGGAAATGATATCTGCTGACCCACAGCGGAACCAGGATCAATTTGAACGTCTCAATCAACAGACCCATGGAGTTTATGTTGAGTTCATTGACCGGCTTGGATATTTCTTTATTAATTGCGGAGCGAGCTCTTTCCAGAGTCTTCCAGCGGGCTTTTAAGGAGGCATCAGAAAGGGAGATTCGGTAGGTTTCTGCCGGCCAGTCCGCCAGATAAGCAGAGTCGTATAGCTCGAGCTGTTCCAGGTGGTAGTTTTCTACTTCGTCTGAGAATATCTCGGGGATTTGGTTGCTGGCGGGGACTACGATATCTCGGAAGGAAAATAGTTTACTTCCGGATTTGGGTTTGTCATCGTCGCCACCTTCCCAATATTGATAAGGGATCACCCCGCTAATAGTAAAATTCCAAACCGGGAGATATAAACCTTGGGGTGGATCAACCCTGACGGCAGAGGAGGAAAAATTTTGCCTTTTGAGCCAGGCGCTGATGAGCTTTTGAGCGCTATCTTTTGTGTTAACGAAGGGGATGATCCCTTCCGGAGAAATCAGTTCCCGCATTTGGGTCTGTTCGATGACGTAGACTGAGGTTTGGTGTGACCACGGGCAGTTGCCAGGGTGATGGTGAAATCCTGTTCGTTTTCTATTTCTTGTGGCTTCCCGGGCTGCTCTCTTGCCTGGCAGTACTCGCACACCAATGATTTCCCATCCGGCGAGTAGGTCAACCGGCCTCCGCAGTTGGGGCACACGAAACGCTGCGCCTGGAATGGCGCTTGATTGACCAGCTGTGTATGGGTTAGTTGATCAGGATCGACAATGTCATTGGGATCCAGGCGCCCATCCAAGATAGCCAGACTTCGGCGCGCCCGGTAATGGTTGGGCTGATTGATCAGGACTTCTTCCAGATAATTCCGCTTCTCGAAAGGGTCTTCGCAGACCTCGCTCAGCCAGAAGCATGCATCCACAGTCTGGTCTGTGGATGGGTCCAGGCGTAAAGCCCACTCCAGATAAAAGCGGGCTTCATCTTTGTCGTTGGCTTTGGCTGCGGCTATGCCGCGGACGAGCAGATCGCGAACGCTATCGGACATAGGGGACGTGATGCGTCCCTTCGGTTACGCTCAGGACAAGGATGCGTAAAACGTGAGGACGTGGTACGGGTTGCGCGAATTGGATAGGTTCTTATTTTACACTATTTATTGTGATAGTTAAACCATGGCTCATCGGGTATCGCCGTGGAAAAAGGAGATGTGGGGGTCGTGGGAGGGCGTAGCCCTCCCACGACCCCCACATATAGCCCATACCACGGTAAATCCCAAAGAACCTATACTATTTTTTCCCCCTTCTTCAAAGTGTTCACAAGCTTATTGATGTGCTCAGTATGATCCCGTTCGTGCCACAGGGCGCGGCGTAACATCTTTCGCGGGCTCCAGAACTCCCCATCCATTCCAACAACTTGGCGAGAATCAGTCAGGTCTGGTAGGACCTTCACCAGCTGATCGCGCACTTTTTGCAACCTCTCAAACGGATCTATTGGGACTTCTTTCCGAGGAAAAGCCAATCCCAGACGGTCGAGGTACCACCACTCAGCGCCGCCGACGTGTTTGAGGATCCCAGCGATGCTCCACCGCTCCTGAGGATATCTGAGTTTGAGATCTTCGGGAGAAAGATCATTCACAGTCTCCAACAAGTCCTCCCGGCTCCACGACAGCATCTTAAACCCACGCCCGATCTCTTCCTTGGTCAGCGGCTTCCAGTCGTGCAGGAACCAAGCGTTGACTTCGTAGCCCTCCTCCACCAGTTCGTAATCCTCGCTGATGTGGAAGACTTCCCAGGTCTCTTCCAGCCGGACTTCGAAATCTCCAGGAGTCAGCCAAGGGTTTGGGTCATGCTGGGCGACCCAGTCGATGTATGCTTGCGCTGCGGCGGGCAGTTTTCTCTGCGCTAAATCGCTGGTGGCGCCATGAGCGTAGCAGCCCAGGTGGTTTAGCACCCAGGCGATGGCGCGACCTTCAGTGTTGTTTTCAATCCCAACTCTGAACAACATCCTACTCTCTCCTCTTAGTTACGTCGATGATGTGCTGGCGGACGAAGTCGGCGTCGGCCTTTCCGATGGGTTCACCGATTAGCCTTGCGATCTTCTTTTCGTTCACATGATTGGACCCACTGGCGATGACCAGGATAGGGTGATTAGTGCGTTTAGTTGTCTTGAAGACCAGAGATTTGGCGATCTGCCTGACCTGGCAGCCAATCGCCTGGGCGGCTTCAGCCACCTTGATGGATTGGATGGTCTATTTGTAAATGCAGAACACCCGGCTTGCGCTGGGCGTTCTAAGGTTGAGCAAAAATCTATGACTCAAGCTCTCTAAATTGTCTTAAGCTTATTTACGTTTAAGAACAGGTAGTCCGTTTTTCGTCTCCGACACTACGAAACCTTCGGGAACCTTGTCAAGTGCACCCTCTTTCTGGGTTTTGGAGAAGAAATAAAGGGTTTGCTGTTTGCCGCTCGCCAGATTTCTGGTTTTGCCGTGCAAATAGTAGGTAACGCCACGGGAATTTTTTACGCTAAAAGCCATGAGTTAACTCCTTTCATTAATGTGTGATGTTTGTTCCAACCTATCCCTACCACCGCGGTTAAACCGCTAATTACCCTTTCCCCCTCATACCTCCGACTAAATATACTTTACACTATTTCTCCAGGCTATGCAAGGCCTCGTTTTAGTTCATCTAAAATGTTACCAAGAGGTTATAGTTCGCTCAAATAAAAATGTTACCGAGGGAACTATGTCCGATGAAGACAAGATGAC
The DNA here is from genome assembly GCA_964347085.1 of uncultured Gemmatimonadota bacterium. Lineage (GTDB taxonomy): Bacteria > Gemmatimonadota > Gemmatimonadetes > Palauibacterales > KS3-K002 > CAYFXF01. The sequence continues at coordinate 19,521 of CAYFXF010000027.1, forward strand.
GATTGATGAACGCAGGAAGTACCTACGAATGGTAAAAAAGCGCTACCTCAAAGCCGACAAAGTAGTTCGGGGGCTACTCCTAGACGAGATGGAAGCGGTCACTGGCCTACACCGCAAAAGTCTGATCCGGCTGATGGCGAGCAACTTGAAACGCAAGCCCCGCCGTCGACACCGGGGCCGTCAATACGGCGCAGATGTGGATGATGCCTTGCGGGTGATCTCTGAGAGCTCTGATCACATCTGTGCCGAGCGCCTGCAGCCCAACCTGGAATGGATGGCGAAACATTTGGCCCATCACGGTGAACTGATGCTTTCTGAGCAGCTATTGGCTCAGTTGAGCCAGATCAGTATCTCAACGGTGAAGCGCATCCTTAGCAGAAACCAGCAAGACCAGCCCCGGTTGCCGCGCCGCAAGCCTTCCCGAAGCCATGCACTCACCCGAGACATCCCTATGCGCCAGATTGCCTGGAACGAACCTCAACCAGGTCACTTCGAAGTAGATCTGGTCCACCACTGTGGTCCAGACACTTCAGGACAGTACCTCCATAGCCTGCAAATGATCGATGTGGCTACTGGTTGGAGCGAGCGGGTGGCTACCTTGGGACGCAGTTACCGAGTGATGGAAAATGCTTTCCGCAGAGCCCTCGCTCGACTGCCCTTTCCCGTGCTGGAAATCCACCCCGATAATGGTAGTGAGTTCTTCAATGCCCACTTGCTGCGCTTCTTCAATGTCGAGATCGAAGTTGAGGCGCTTTCTCGTAGCCGTCCCCACCACAAAAACGACAATCGTTTCGTAGAGCAAAAGAACTCAACCTTGATCCGAGAGCCTCTTGGCTACGATCGCCTGGACACGGTCGCCCAAACCTTGGCGGTCAACCAGCTCTATGACCTGATGTGGCTGTACTATAATTTCTTCCAGCCGGTCATGCGGGTCAGCGAAAAGATCATCCTTCCAGCCAACGGACGCCAATCCCGTGTCAAGCGCCGTTACGATAATGCTCGTACCCCTCTGGATCGTCTGTGTAATACCAAGGCCATTTCAAAACATCAGAAGGAACATCTACTTGCTCTGCGAGATCAGGTGAACCCCCGTTTGCTTCGACAATCCATTTACGACCAAATCGATCACGTCTTCAGCTTGCCCAATGCGGTTCCTGAAGTGACTGAAGATATCTTTCTAACTTTGGCTCAACCTATCTCTATCCCGAAAGGAGTGGACGCCCCGGTAACATTATTTTTTGACCTAATAACCTCCTCTCGGTAACATTTTATTTTGACTTGACACGGCGGCCCCGAAAACTGTAATCGCCTGCATGTAAAAAGGTGGGAAGATTACCATGCTTCTGCGGTCAATCTGAAAGCTGGGTGGATAGAGCTTCGGGATCATTAACTGGTTGTTGGCAAACAAAATTATGGCATACATAGGCGGTTGGGAGATTGTTCAATAGTGGACGATCTTGTAGTAATGCGGGAGAATCAATTGAAGGGGGGTAATCAGAAATGGCTGCGATCATATGAGGGT
>CAYFXF010000028.1:0-14549 GCA_964347085.1 uncultured Gemmatimonadota bacterium
CCTGCGGCGGACGAGCCTGATGTGTTACGATGCCGCGTCGTTGGCAGCGCAGGCTTTACGAAGCCGTCGCTTGGCGCGCGCGCTAGCTGCTCAACGCCCAGCCCATCGATCAGCACGAAGACGTAGTTGTCCGCCGGGCCGATCGCGGTCGCGAGCCGGTCGGCCTCCGCCGAGCGCACGAGCCCCGACACACCGGCCAGGCCGGCCAGCGCGTGTATCAGGTCGACGGTCGTAGGGCCGGGCGCGTCCGGGCGCACGAGGCGGCCGTCGGCGAACCACTCGCTTAACCGCTCGGCGTCGCTCATCTTGTGGCCGTCGTAGTCCTCGACCTAGGATAGCGCAAACTGGGAGGCTTCAGGTTAACACGCCCATCGACGAGCAGGAAACCCCGCATTCGCGCGCGAAGCTGAGCGCTCACCTCACCCGGTCGCGTCTCCTCCTAACGGCCGCGCTGATCGCCGTCCTGGTGGCTCTGGCGCTCTGGCACCCCTGGAGCCGCGACCCGCTCGCCCCATTCGCCAACCTGCGCTTCGTCGACTCGGTCGCCGTGTTGCCGATCGAGAACCGGACCGGCGATCCCGGCCTGACACAACTGAGCGCCGGCATCACCGACGAGGTCGTCGGGCGGCTGAAACGGGTCGGGGTCATCAAGGTCAGCGATCCGTATTCAGTCGAGGCGCTGGTCGCGCTTCAGCTCACCGCGCGCCAGCTCGCCGATTCACTGGGCGTCGAGAAGCTGGTCGTGGGCTCGCTGTACCAGACGGCGGACGGTGTACGGCTCAACACGCGAGTCTCGAACGGCCGCTCAGGCGCGATCCTCTCGACCGGGCGATACGAGTGGAACCTCGAGTACGGCTACGAGGCGGCGCTCAACCTGGCGCAGGCCTTCGTCGACGACTACCTGGGGCGGCTGTTCGTCGCCGTGCCCGAGCCGGGACCTCCGACCCCTTACGGCCCGGGCCACGAAAGCTTTCTGGTGGGCCGGAGCTGGCTGGGTCGACGCACCGCGGACGGCCTCGCTCGTGCGCGCGCCGCGTTCAGCCAAGCGATCGCGCTCGATTCGACCTACGCCGATGCCTACAGCGGCCTCTCGAACGTCTACGCGCTATCGCTGGCCTACCGCTACCGGATCGGGGTCGACGGCTATCGCGCCGCCGGACTGGCACTCGGGCTGGCGAACCGCGCCATCGCGCTCGACCCGAACCTGGCCAGCGGCTACACGGCGCGCGGCTATCTGGCGAGCCGCTCGTTCGCGCCAGTGCCGCAGGTGGCATCCGATTGCCGCAAAGCGATCGACCTGGAACCGGGCGCCGCTGACGTGCTGAGCTGGTGCGCCCGCGTGCTCACTCGGCGCGGCCAGGTCGACGCCGCGTTTCGGGTCGCCGAGCAGGCGATCGCGCTCGACCCACAAAACGCCGGCCGCCGATTGGCGCTCGCCTACGACGCGCTGGCGCTCGGACGTTATGACCGCGCGGCCCGCGAGGCGCGCCTGGCCGGCGAGCTCGAGCCCGATCTGATGCTCCCACGCGCCATCGAGGCGCGCGCGCACCTCTTGGCCGGACGGGCAGCGCGCTGTGCGGCGATGGAGCTCGGGCCCCACGCTGGGATCCGCGCGACCTGCCTGCACGAGTTGGGTCGTGAAGCGGAAGCCGCGGCGATCGTCGATTCGCTGCTCACGGTGCTCGAGACGGGTGAGCCGAAGAACACACTCTACACCGAGGTGATCCGCGCCGAGGACCTGGCGACCTACTACGCCCGGCTCGGCGATCCACTCAAGTCGCTGGGTTGGGTGGTGCGCGCCTACGAGCTGTCGCCGAGCGGCGTAGAGCCACGCGTGCTCGAGTCGGCGCTGTTCGACCGCGTGAGGGAGGACCCCGAGTTCAGCCGCGAGGTCGCGCGCCTACGCGACGGGATCTGGGAACGCGTGCGTAGGGAGAGCCGCGCGATCTACGAGTGAGACTCAAGTCGCGAGCGCGTCAGACCCCCCGATTCAAGAGCGCGCGACCGCGCATCTGGCCGGGGACGCGCAGATCGAGCAGAGCTAGCACAGTCGGCGCCAGGTCCAGGGTGTGAGCGCCTTCGAAGACGCTAAGTCGGCGGGCGGGAAAGCAAGGCGGAGGTAAGACGCGTGTGGTTGTATTACCGAGCACTGGGGAAGCAGCGCTCCCCACTCTCTGACGTTTGAGTTGGTTTCAGACATGACGCGCTCAGCATCCAGACCTCAAGCGACGCCTGTGGCGCTGGCGCTGCTGTTCGGCTCACAGGCTCTGTGGCTATTCCTTCTTGTACTTCAGAGGAAAGGCGATTTCGGGTGGGATGCAGCGGCGCATACCCTTTGGGGGTTCCTCGTCTATCAAGACGTCTCTCAGGGAAAGTGGATCTCTCTCCTAATCGACACCTACCGACAGGTCTACTGGCCGTTCATGCATTCGTGGTTCGTCGCGGTCTCGATGATCAGCTTAGGTGCGAATTCAGTCGCATCACGCCTGGTGAGCCTTGTCGCCTACGCAATAACCGGCGTCGTGCTCGGTCTCCTGGCGCGCAGGACGGCACCGCGGAGTTCGTTTCCCTCGATCGCGGTGGCGGTCGGGCTCTGGCTCACAATGACCGGATTTCTGTTCGAGTACGCGACGGAGGCTCTAATCGAGAGCCTCGCTATTGCCGTGACCGCAGTGAGCCTACTTGCCCTAGCCCGCGCCATCGAGCGCGACACTCAAAGCGCCTACATGCTGGCAGGCACGGCTGCGATGTTCACGTACTTCACCAAGACTGGTTTCGGGATCGTACTCATACTTGCGACAGCCGTCGCCGCGCTCCTCTACCACAGGCGACACGGGTCTCCTAACCTCCGTCGCAACTCGATTTCTTATCTGTCTCCGATCGTGGTACTCAGTACGCTGTGGTTCGCGTACCCACCCAAAGTCATAGCGACTATCAACGCGCTCATCAATCGTAGGCAGGGGCCGAAGGTGCTCTCCGTTGAAGGATTGTTCTTTCACTTCGAGCAGCTGATCCGATGGTGGGACGCAACGACGTACACGGAATTGGCCATCGCTGTGATCCTGATCTTGTCTTTGGTCTTTTCGTTCCGCCTTAAGAAAACGGCATTCCTCTATGTGATCGTCGCCTACATCGTGGTCGCCTTCGCGCTCCACACGGCGAGTCACACAAAGGACATGAAGCACATTGTGAAAGTCCTGCCGTGGACATTCCTGCTCGTGGGCTGGCAGGCGGGGCTGGTGTGGGAGGCGATCAGGGGGGCGAGACGATCGCGGACCCTCCTACGCTATGGGTTCGCCTGTGCCTGCGTGGCTGTGCTGGGATGGCGCGCTGCCACGCTAGTCGGGCATGTTAGCCACTGGCAACACGCGGACCTTAAGCCGGTCCGTCGAGCTATCGTCGACCTCATCGGCACCGAGCGCTCGCACATCGTCTTAGGCGCTTTCTGGCGCGTGAGCCCCCACACAATCAGCTGGCATGTCTTGATCTCAGCAGACAGCCCTCGCTCGACCGTGATCGTCCCCGACCCGATCTACGCCAAGAATCCTCGACATCGTAAAGAGCACTTCGACCGCCTGCTAGAAGAGGTGGCTGAGAGATATCCGATCGTTAAGCTCTTAGAACGCCAGAGCCAGAGACAGACGTATCGTTTAGCGTACCTGTACACGAAGCGGCCGGGGAACGACCCGGATAACGCCGCCGAGGTCTTGCGGACGGCGCTGCGCCAGGTTCCAGACCCCGATCGCCTGATTGTCTTGGACGTGGACCCAACCTCACCGCTTTATTCCAGAGAGTACATTCATCCTGGCCACGACTTCGTCCCCCTGCTCAGCGCCAATCCGGAGTACGCGGAGACGCGCACGATTCACTTTCCGGCAGACCGCATACACGTGCGGGTCTTCGACAGGGTCCGGCGGCCTTCGATTGGGCTGCCAGGGTCAGCCAGTGAACTCCTCGCCTGCGATCCAACGTCTGAAACGTGCGCCAAGCTCTGGTCTGAGGCGGCTGTTTCGGACCACGAGTTCACGCGTTCGTTGGATGGACTTCGTTAGTCTGCGGATCCGAGCGCCCGTACTCCACAAAGACTCTCCCGAACGTGCCCAGAATAACACCACAGGCTTAGGCCAATCCCCTCGATGCCCGCAGCCGCCATGGCTCACAGAGGAAGAGCCCAAGGGCATACAAGGATACGGCCGCCGCCATCCAGATGGCGTCATGGCGATCACCGGGCCCAGGGCATAGGAGGTCCGCGTCCAGCCGAAGCTCAGGGCCGGCATCCAACAGCAACGTCTCGAGGCCGCTTTCCGTCAGCGCCTTCGCGGCGAACCCCCCAGCTGCGCCGGAGCCAACGACGATGCGTCGTAGGTCTTACGCTCAACCATGCGGGTGCACGGACTATGCGTTCAACGACTACTACTCTCACACTACTTCGATCATTCCGGTGCCGCGGCTCGACCAGCATTTCGCGACCTACTACGCCTGGCTCGGCGATCCCACCGAGTCGCTGGGTTGGGTGGTGCGCGCCTACGAGCTGTCGCCGAGCGGTGTCGAGCCACGCGTGCTCGAGTCGGCGCTCTTCGACCGCGTGAGGGAGGATCCTGAGTTCAGCCGCGAGGTCGCGCGCCTGCGCGAGGCGATCTGGGAACGCGTGCGTAGGGAGAGCCGCGCGATCTACGAGTAAGGCCCCAAATCGCGACCAGCGCGCGTCAGACCCCCTGATTCAAGAGCGCGCGACCACGCATCTGGCCGGGGATAGGGACATCGAGCAGAGCTAGGACTGTCGGCGCCAGGTCCAGGATGTGAGCGCCTTCGATTCTGCCCCCCTTGCCGAAAGGCCCGCCGACCCCCAGTAGAAAGCCTTCCGCGCGATGGTTGCCGCTCCGCCCGTTGGGATGCCGGCGCGGCGTTGGCCACGCGATCGACCCGTAGCGAGGCGAGTAGATCGCCCGGTGGTCCGCCGCGGGAGAGTCTGCCCACTGCACCAGTAAGTCCGGAAGGTGACCCTTGCGTGATCCCTCCGAGAATAGCTCGTCGGTACGCATAACGCTGGCCACTAGCGGCTCGCCGGTATCGGCATCGACGAACGTCTTGAGGCCCGCAGTGATCCGGGCGCACAACGAATCGACCTCCCCACCCGGCTCCACGATCCCAGCCGCCTCCCGGTCTCGCCGGTTGAGCCGGATATAACCCTGCAGATCGGCGGTTAGCCCGAAGGCCGAGGTCGTGCCCCAGTCAATGCCGCGCATCGACCAAAACAGGGACAACCTCTCCTGCCACGCCTGCGGCAGACGTTCCTTCACTCGTCGCCTCAAACCCAGCGGCACCAGAGTTCTGAGCTGCTGAAGATAGTCGCTTCCCTGGACGGCATCGTACGTCTGATCCACAGGAGCCAGAATTCGACGGAGCATCTCGGGCAGGAGCTCTACGCGGCTCGTATTCTTGCCCATACCGTGCAAAGAAAAGACGAGCTTCGTCGCTACGTCATCAGACGCGTCCACGAGTTCCCCGACCGCTTGATCGCACGCCACGTACACGTCCTTCAGTGCTGTGGCCAGTGCCTTTTCCTCTCCTGGAGTCGTTTCCCCGAGTGCCCCGCAATGATCCCAAAGCTTGTGACCTCCACGATGCGTGGCGCCGAAGCCGACCATGAACAGGTCCCAGCGCTCGCGCTCCATCAATGCCCGGGCCAGGTCGACCGCGCAGCGAGTGCCGTCTACCAGCTCATCACGCTGCTGCAACAGCTCATCGACTGGCTGAGGCCCGTAGTGTTCACTGCCCAGCGGCGAGGGACCGAATTCGCGGCGGACCCACTCCATGACCGACCTCGGATACGATGCAGCTGGCACCAGATGGTCGTGGGTCGCCCAACCGGCGATTTCGACGCCATCGAACGGTTCCGGCGCGTAGGTCATCGGCAGATCGATGACCACAGAGCGTCGATCGTTGCCAGTCAGCTCCCGCCAGAACGGGCGCAGCGGGAGCCAGTCGGGTCGCGGCCGGACGAACTCCATCTCGTCAGGCCGCCACTGCAAGAAATGGTAGAGTCCGTGATCGGCCGGCAACGTACCTGTGTAGAACGTCGGCCAGGGGGAACCGGCCAGCCAGTCGGCGGTGGAGGCGAGCCGGCCGTATGCCCCCTGATCGCGGAGACGCCGGAGATTCGGAAGCGAGCCATCCTCCATCCACCGCTCGATCAAGCTCGGCTCGGCGGCATCCAAGGCGATAGCCAAGACGGGTGTCCGGCTGTTACCGTTCCTCTGCCTAGCCACGGTCCTCTGCACCCCTCAGCCGATCCAGCGGCGCGCGAGCCGCCAGTAGGCATTGAGGCCGCTGGAAAGCACCGACGTCAGCGCGGCCTGGGCCCCGGATCTGACGAATCCTGGTGTCAGAGGCAACGGTCCGCCATAGAGAACATCTCGGTCTGGGCGCGTTCGGGCGCTTTGAACACGTCGGCGCTTGGTGCGAAGCGTTCTCCAGTGTCTAGCAGGCCAGAGCCAGGCTCGAATCCAAGGTCTCACCCACCCCTGCCGGAGCGCCAGGACGAGTGAGGCCAAATCGTATACGGCGAGGGCGGGCCAAAGTATGGCCAAGGTCCGCATTCGGTAATGGATCAGTATTGTGATCAGCCGATTGCGGACCGTGAGGTAGAAGCGCTGCGCAGGATATGCGCCTTCGCCTCGATAGGACAGGCCCGCGTAGCCCGCTCCGCGGTCATGATAGGCCAGCGCGCTTGGCAAGCACTCGAATCGAACGCCCAACCCGGCGAGCCGCAGGCTGTACTCAAGATCTTCGAAATAAATAAAGTAGTCCTCATCGAAGCCACCAGCGGCGACTGCCTGCGACCGCGGGACCAGCAGGCAGGCGCTCAGGCAGCCGCCAACGCTGGCAGGCCCGCAGGGTGCCTCCGCTAGCGGCATCTCGCCGTGCAAGAGCAACATCGTGCCGAGGAAGTGCGGCGCGGCACCATCGCACTGGATTCTGTCCCGCTCTGGGAAGTGGACGATCCGCGGGCAGAGCACGGTGCCCGGCTCCGACGCCTGCCGCTCCAGCAGCGTTCGCAGAGCGTCGCGCTCGAGGTAGACGTCGTGATCGATCAGCAGAACCAGTTCATTCCCGGCCAGCCGCAATCCCGCGTTACGCGCTGCCGATGGGCCACGGTTCTCCGCTAGCAGATGCAGCCGCACCTCGGGAAACTCGCGACGGATGCGTTCCGGACTTCCATCGGTGGAGCCGTTGTCCACGACGATGATCTCCGCCAGCGGCGGCTCCTGCTGACGCAACGCACGAAGGCTGTTCAGGATGCGGTCGTGGCCGTTGAAGTTAACGACCACGGCGCTAACACCCGGCAACTCGCTCACGGCGCCCCGCCCACGAAGCCCTCTTACAACAGGTCGATCAGGAAGCGGTCAAGGGACGTCGGGCTACTTCTGCCGGCCAAGACTCCCAGGAGCTTCATCCGCACGCCCCCCCTATTGTGACGACCCCGCCGACTCCTGCAGCAGCCTGTGGAAGAAGCGTTCCGCTTGTTCGGCGGCCTTGTCCCAGCTCCGATCCGCAGCGACTCGCCGTCTCGCGTTGGCACCCAGCCGGGTCGCAAGCTCGGGTTTGCGAAGAAGATGCAAGGCTCCCTGAGCGAATGCAGTGGCGTCCCGCCGCTCGACAAGCCAGGCGGTCTCGCCGTGTACTAGAATCTGGTCCGACTGAGAAAACGAGACGATTGGCTTTCCTGCGGCCATGTAGTTCAAGACCTTCTGCGAATATCCTCCACGATCGGTCTGCGGACTCAGCGCGATATCGGCACGTGCGAGATGGCCCGGTAGGTTGGCGATGTCTGCACCCACGTGGTCGATCTGTCCTTCGATCCCCAACCGCCGAACCAGTGACTCGTACCGTCGAAACGAAGAATCGCTGGCAATGACAAGACGGGCGTGAGAGCGCGCGGCCTGGACCTTCGCAAAAGCCTCAAGCATTATCTCGATTCCCTGGTATTCGGCCAGCGTCCCGCTATAGATCAGTGTCTCGACCTCGGTGCCGACCCCAGTTCCCACCGCCGAAGCTTGAGCGAAGAGGTCGAGCTCCACCGCTCCCGGGATGACTGCGATTCTTTCCGACTCGACCCCGCTCCGCACGAGTTCGTCTCGCGCGTCGTTGGCCAGCACGATGATTCCCGTTGCGCGACCCGGAAGCCGGCGGTCGAGGACCCTCCCGATCCTGCGCTTGAAGCTCTTGGGCAACCCAATCTGATAATACGGTAGCTCCGACTCGAGATGGGCATGTAACTCAAAAACGACAGGGCGTCGCCATCGGCCCCGCGCTGCAAGGGCCGCCAACAGCCCCTCGATATGGTGCCCGACGATTAGATCGACTTCGTTCCGTTTCAAGATCTGGCGCAACTTGAATACAAGTAGCGGATCGAGGACTAGCAGCTTCTGCAGGGTCGGACCCGGGGCCGTCCGACTATACGTAGGAACGTTGGGGATTCGGTGCAACGCAAAGTCAACGGACTCTATCGCATCGCCCAAGTGATATGCGATGACATGAATCTCGTGGCCACGTTTCGCCAACGCTTCAGCCATCCGTTGTATACGCAGCGGCGTACCCCGTGGACAGGGGAAAGGGCACGCGGCTACCATGGCGATCTTATAGGACTGTCTCACTTGACCACCGTGGGTCGATTCGTCCCGCATGACGTAGCCCGAGCTGTCAAACGGCGCTGCCTAGCACTCCGAGCCAACGGCCAAACCCGACAAGCCCAATCGCTTCTAGTAGCGTGGATCGCTGCCCGGCGCCTGAAGGAGACCTGGCTGATCGATTCACGATACCTTAACGGCCTTGCCGAGGCCATGACCGACCGCGACCTCTCCAAAAGCCCCAGGCAGAGGTTACGGCCATCACGCGCCAGGAACCCACTTCATACCTGCGGACTAAACTCGTTCCGGACCTCAATCACGAGGATGTGCGTTGAGACGGGCCGGAGCGGCGCAGCTGCTCAAGGCTCTTGAGTACTCGTGACCGACGCAGACGGCACTTGATCAGACTCCGCAAGATTCCCTTGGCTCCCACGAGCGACGCGATGTGCTTGTGCGACTCCTCCAATTCCCCGCGTCGTTCCGTCGCACTTAGCTGACGGTGTCGGATCTCTCTGCCAATGCTTCCGAGACAATACGAACATGCTTCGAGCGGTGCTTTCGTGTTGGCGAGGTACGTTATCAACTCCTGCCGCAGATTTGGATTGTCGTGCAAGGCAACACTGTCCCGCTGCTTGTTGGGGAACTCAATACCCAAGAGGTTGAGCCGATCCTCCATCAACGCGGCAGGCGGACACATGTAAAAGCGTCCCTCACGGACGAGCTGACAGCTCCACCTGTGAGCCATGCAGCAGTTGCGATACACAAAACGGGCCAGACGCTCGCTAATTCGCTCGTTCAGCATGGTCAGCCGAAAGACCGGCTTATGATTCATGAACAAGCGTACGCCATGCGTCCGACAAAGCACTTGGATGTCGCGAACCTTCCACTGATGCTTGACACTTGGGTAGATGCTGATCCACAAACAGTCGATCGCTCCCCAGAGACTCTCCAGCGCACGGTTCAGCAGTACTCCGTTGGTGATCAGCGTGACCTCTCGCGAGACCCCCGACTCCCGTGCGATACCAACGACTTCGAGCAGCTCCGGGTGGAGCAGTGGTTCCCCCCCGGCCAGACGTATTTCGTTTGCGAACAAGACACCCCGAAGTGCCTGCAGATCTCGCTCGATGGTGGCGACATCCGCGATGCCCTCCTGCAAGTGCGGAGACGCATGATCGCAACTCTGGCACTTGAGGTTGCAGTGGTCGGCCAGACTGATTTCGAGCGAAGCTACCCGAATCGCAGTTGTCGCAGTGTTCATCTTTTCCCTTTGTTCCCCATCAGCGTGAACGGCTCCCAATCAAGACCATCCTGCAGGACGAGCGATTGGATGCTGGCAAGCGTTCGCGCCAATAGTCTCGCTCCGTTCCGTGTGCAGATAGCTAAGGTAATGCATGGGGCGGGCCCGATCGTCACTTCGATGACGTCTCAACGTAGAAAAAGGGCGTGCTTTCAGCTTCTAGAAAGACCGGGCGGTAGCGCTCATCATCTATAAGATTCGCGTGCAGGGCAACGCGCAACTGAAGTCGCTGATCGATAAGGCCAACACCATGCCAGGGGAGGCGGCTTTGTCCGCGCCTTATCAACCAAAGTGCCAACCGCCTCGGCCTTTCCTGGGTCGTCGCATGTATCGCGTCTGGGAACCAGCGGGGCCTCGGGTCGAATTGGTGTAAGATCGAATCTCGAAGGTGGTAGCTCAGCATGGCTCTGTGGACTCGTATCTCAAGGTCACGGTACTCTTCCGGAAGACGTCCGCACTCGGCCTGCGTCAACAGGTAAGCAGCCTCCGACACGGAGAGGTCTCGCAGGTTCATCATTCCCAGGGTTTTCCTGAAACAGTTCTTCCACTCCTCAGTACCACGCTCAGCGCGCCACCACCTGGATGTCTCTCCGCGTAGATCCCCGAGGTTCTGCTGGACATCGGACTGTAGTGGGCCGACAAGCTTGAGGAAATCGTGAGTATGGAGAAAACAGTCCGCGCCCGCGGCCGCTATTAGCTTCTTCAGATAGGACTCGTAGCGCTGCACTTCCAGCAAATCCACCCCAAAGACATCGGCGAGGTAAGCACCATCGTGTATGAGGTGAAGTTCGAGACCGGGAGGATAGTATGAGGCTATTCTCGAATTCAGCTGGCAGAGCCTGAGCACGGCTGCGAGGTCGGCCAGATCTGGCAGAACCCGCGGCCCGACCTTTGCCGGGTTCGGCACCTTAAAGGGGAAGGCCATCAACGTCAGTTGAATCGGCTCTTCTCTGGAGACACAGCGCCGCAACACAGTCAGCATGGCCTCATGGCAATTCTCGATTCCCATGCGTTTAAGGCTGCTCTTCCGTTGAGCGCTCGCCGTCAGAATGCGCAGCGTCCGCTCCGCAACATCCTCTCCGCTGGGAATTCGGGAGGACTGTGCCGGGGGGTTACAGGTGCGGATCCAACCCACAACCTCCGCGAGCTGCACGTGAGCCCCGGCCAGTTCGCTGAGATGGCCACGGTCGCTGAGCGATTCGAGCCCCAATTTGCCGTAGCGGCTCATGGCGCCCCGCCTTCTCGATCTGGCTCGCGGGCCGGCGTCGATCGCATAAGAAACCGGGTCACCTGACGTGCAGACCTGGCGATCTGCCTATCGCGGATACTCGACAAAGATCCCCCCCAGTGACCCTCGAATCACGCCCAGCCCATAGGCTATTCCCCTCAGGGCCCTCAGCCGCCAGTGCTCACCGATTAAGAACCCGAGGGCGTAGAAGGGCAAGCCCGCCGCTACCCAGAGTGTACCGGTTGCGATAAGCCGGCATCGTGTGATGAGACCTGGCGCAAGATCCAGGCCCACGAAAGCATCGGTGTGACCGCTCCGAAACTTTCGGCGGACTAGCCAGCGCTTGTTCATTCGCTCTTTGGGGATCCAATGCGTGACCACGGCATCGTCCGCCCAGACAATCGAGTATCCGGCGCGGTGCACGGCGCTAAAGAAATGACGATCCTCGCCACCGGTGAGGTTCAGGCGCTCGTCGAACCGTATATTCAGGTCACGCAGTATCGAGCTACGGAATATGACGTTACCCGTGAACGCGCAGTCCAAGCGCGTTCCCGTTGAACGGCGAGGCCTTGCGAAGAAGTTCCCCGCCCTGACCCAGGCGGGCGGTGCGATCTCGAACTCGGGTACGATTGGCCCAGTGACTACATCGGCATCACGGGTGTCCACCACCTCCAGTAGACGGTCGAGCCAATCTGGTTGGGGTACCGCATCGTCATCGATGAAGGCGATCCAATCCGCATCCGGCTCGGCAGCAGCAAGCGCCGCGTTCCTCGCCACGGCAATTCCAGGGCGTTCCTCATGAACGTAGGACAGCGCTCCACTCAAGCGGGTTCGCCAGCGCTCGCAGATAGGTGCTGCGCTGGCGTCCGGGCTGTTATCAACGATCACTACCCTGATGTGGGGAGGCTGTCGGGCGAATTCCTGGCCCGCCAGGCCGCGAAGCACGCGTTCGAGTCCCTCGGGTCTACGGTAGGTCAGCGTGCAAACGGCAACCCGTTTAACGTCGGCCATAGTCCGAGGTTTCAGCTTCGGCGCCCGGGCACCCGGTCCGTGTGGCGTTCCATGGAATGGAGGTCGCTAGGATGATCGCGTCCTTGTTTTCCCCAACGTGCGGCAGCGTCCGTTCCCTTGCAAGCGTCAGCATGCAACTTGCCGTTGGAGCCACAATCGTCGCGATCAAGGCGGAATCGGGTGGTCGGTGTCCGAGGCCACGGGTGAGTGATATCTGTTGGACTTGCGGACTAGCCAGCACTTTTTCCGTGGTAAACAACGGCGGGGGACTAGTTGACCTGGGAAGCCTACCCTGGTAAGACTCGGCATGGCCCAGCCTGCACAAATCACGATATGCGCCCTCACTTACCGGCGACCCGACGGCCTGAAGCGTCTTCTAAGAGGTCTCGCGTCGCAGCAGTTCACTGGCGAGCCGCCGACGGTGAAGGTCCTGATCGTCGACAACAACCCGGATGCCAGCGCGAAGCAGTTGTGTGAGCGCTGGAAAGATCGGCTCGACCTGTCGCTCTCTTATGTTCACGAACCACGCCGGGGCATCCCGCAGGCGAGGAACACCGCGCTCGAGGCCGCGGAGCCCGACACGGATTGGATCGCTTTCATCGACGACGATGAGGTGCCAACGCCTCAGTGGCTCGACCGGCTGTTGTGGGGACAGCGGACGTACAACGCCGACGTCGTCGCGGGCGCCGTCGTCCCGCACTTCCCGGCGCCATCGCCCGAGTGGGTGAGACGCGGCGGGTTCTTCGACCTGGCCCGGCATCCCACCGGCACCCGGCTACGAGACGCGTACACGAACAACGTGATGTTCCGAGCCGAACTGGCTAAGGCGCTCGACCTGCGCTTCGACGAGGCGTATGGCGTCGGTGAAGACACGCACTTCTTCCGTCGCATCGACCAGGCAGGTTACAAGATCATCTGGGTGGACGAGGCGCTGGTCTTAGAGTGGATCGACCCAAACCGCATCAACGATCGATGGTTAATCGAGCGCCGCTATCTCCACGGCCTCACCGAAGCCCTAATCGCCCGAGACCTGTCGACGAACGCTGGATCGATGCCCGGTGTTTTGCTGGCAGCAGCTAGAAGAGGAGTTGTCGGGGGTACAATGCTAGCGCTCGGCCGCCTCGTACCGCACCATGTCACACTAAGCGCCAAGCGTCGGATCGCCTACGCGATCGGCTTGCTGGAGGGGCTGCTGAATGCATCCAGGCCCGAACACACGTTGCCACACGGGCCCCTTGCTGACACGGCCACCCCACACGATCCGGGGCGCGCCGCAGCCTGGACTCGGGGCAGACTGAGGGCCCTACTTCGTCAACTGGCAACGGGACATGAGGGATCCGATGACGCGTAAGCTGGCCATCAACGGCGGCGAACCCGTCCGCTCCGAGCCCTTCCTCACCTGGCCGATCACGGGTCGGCGAGAATCGGAGCTTCAGGTGTCGCCCTTCTCTGTTTGACCTTCGGGCTGCGCGCTCGTCGCACCTCGGATCGGGATGTTTCCCGACTCGCTCACGGACGAGTTCGCTTGCATCTACGACCCCGCGGACTCCTGCGGGCTGGAACAAGCTATGCAGCAGGTACGGAGCGTGGACGCACAGCGGGCAAGCGTTGCGATTGCTCGGACGGTACGCGATCGCTCGCCTCGACAGGTGGCGCAGCTCTTGCGTGAGGTGCTTCTAGAAATCGCAGGCTGAAGGACAAGGGGGCGGGTGACCTTGGACACGGCAAGGCGAGCCACAGCCACCGACATGACTCTGAGAGCGCCGGCACGTAGCCCTCTCCCTAAGGAGCTGTGGCGATTTCGCGGCCTGCTCAAGAGCCTCGTCACCCGTAACCTCAAGGTGAAGTACCAGCGCTCGACGCTGGGGTTCGTTTGGACGCTGCTCAATCCACTTATCACCATCTCGGTGCTCTACGTGGTCTTCAGCCAGGTGGTGCGGCTTCAGATCAATAACTACTGGGCCTTCCTGTTCAGCGGATATTTCGCCTGGAACTTCACCAGCCAGGCGATCACAGCCAGCACGCTCGTGCTTGCCGAACACACCGTGATGCTCCGTAGCGTTGCCTTCCCCGCCGAACTCACCGTTATCGCGTCTACGATCTCACGACTCTTGGAGTTCATGATCGAGCTCGTCCTGATCTTCTCGGTCCTTACAATCTTCCATCACGGGGCGGTTCCGGCGAGTTTCCTCGTCGTGCCCCTGATCATCCTCCTGCATTTTCTGGTCTTAGTCGGGATCATCCTTCCGGTAGCGACTATGTCGGTGTTCTACTATGACGTCAGGCACCTGCTGCCTCCCGTCGTGCAGGCGCTGTTCTATATCACACCCGTCTTTTACACCGTGGACCTGGTGCCCGGCCCCCTCAAGCCGCTCTATTTGGT
>CAYFXF010000028.1:14559-20054 GCA_964347085.1 uncultured Gemmatimonadota bacterium
ACCTGCCAGCGATTGCCGTAGATGCGCTGGGGGAGCCGCTCTATTTGGTGAACCCGATAGCGGGCGTCTTGCAGCTGTACCAAGCCGCTCTTTATCAGGGCCGTTTTCCATCCTTGATTTTCCTCGGGGCCATGGGCGCGGCCGCGGTACTCATCTGCCTGGTCGGCTATGCCATATTCCGGCACTACCGAGCCCTGCTCGCAGAGGTCGTCTAGCCGCGACCAGCCGCTGCGCGTGCGTCTGCGCCAGGTCGCGAAGAGCTTCTATTTCTACGAGCACCGCACGCGCTCGATCCGGGAGTGGTTCATCCGCTTCGTGCTGCGACGCCCGATAACGGTGCGCCAACTGGCCTTCGCGCTGCGGGACGTTGACCTCTCTATCGAGACGGGGGAGTCGGTCGCCCTCATCGGGAGCAATGGATCCGGGAAAAGCACGATCTTGCGGTTGATCGCCGGCATCTACCGGCCAACCACCGGCAGCGTTGAGACGGCGGGTCGCGTCTCCGCGGTCCTCGAGCTCGGGGCCGGCTTCAACCAAGAGCTCACGGGCGCGGACAACATGGAACTCTACGCCGCTGTGCTAGGGATCTCGCGCAAGGAGCTCGCGCTCAAATACGAGCAAGTCGTGGAGTTCGCTGGGCTCCGCGACGTGCTCGACACCCCGATGAAGTACTATTCCACGGGGATGCGAGCCCGACTGGCGCTGGCCGTTGCACTGCATCTGGAGCCTGACGTTCTCCTGCTGGACGAGGTGCTAGCCGTTGGCGACGCCGAATTCTATAACAAGTGCATCGCTCACCTGCGCGCATATCATCGCAACGGTGGAACGTTGATCGTCGTATCACATCGCGTGGATACTCTGCAGGACCTTTGCGCCCGCGCGGTGCTGCTGGAGGATGGCCGAGTCACGATGGACTCGGACATCGCCCAGGTTGTTCGGGCCTACGAGCGGCTCGCCGGGCATCACTAGAGCGGAAGCCAGCCCGCGCTCCTGGACGTCGATCCGCTCAACCCGGAGATCGGCACTCATAGCGCCAGCCTCTCTAAGTCGGCAACGGCGCACTCCGCCGCTCGCAGGCTCAGCGCCATGATCGTCAAGGTCGGCTTCTGGTAGCCGGAGGAGAGGAAGCAGGCGCCGTCCGTCACCACAACGTTTTCGGCGTCCCAGCAGCGGTTGAACCGGTCGAGCACGCTCGTTTCGGGATCACTGCCCATGCGCGCGCCGCCCAGCTCGTGCACGGCGAGACCCGGATAGAAGACTCCCGGCTCGATCCACGCTGCGCGCAGCAACGCAGAGACCAGCTTAGATTTCCCAAATCGTCTTTCCCCCGGTAGCTTCGCCGCAGCCACCATCTCGTCTAAGCTCCGCTTCGCATCGGAAATCAGCGCGCGCTCGTTGGCGGACCAGGCGCACTCGACATGTGCCACCGGAACGCCCCACGCATCCGCCTTGCGCCGGTTCAGAACGACGCGATTCTCGGCGCGAGGAAGCATCGTTCCGAAGGCCGTCATCCACCACATCGGATAGTGACGGCCAATTGCACCGATGATGCCGTAGCCGCGCAAGAAGTCGTCACGTCGCTCCCGAAGATTCAAGAAGCTCGGTATGTAGAAGCCCGTAGAAGTCCCAAAATCATAGGGATCGTCCGCGGGGCTTCGCGGCTCCGGCTCTCCGTCGGCCAGATACCCGTGCCTGATAACTAAGCAGTGATCCATGATGAACCGGCCGAGCGTTCCGGAACGCCCGCCGATCCCACCCGGATGTCGGCGCGACGTGCTGTTCAAGAGTATGCGGACGCTCTCGAGGGCCGAAGCGCAGAGAAAGACGAGCCGGCCACGAACCTGATACCGCCGTTTGCTGGTTCGGTCGATGAACTCGACACCGCTAGCCTTACCAGTCTCCTGGTCGGTCGTGACCTTCGCTACCACAGCGTCCGGTCGCAGTGTCAGACGGCCTGTCTTTCGAGCGGCTATGATCGGAACCGGAACACGGTGCGGATTGTGCCTGATCACTCGCGCCTGGACGACGCGTCGCTCTGGCCAGCGACTCTCGATGACCTTCTTGAAAGCAAGCTCCTGGCGATTGAGCTCGCGTGGGGCCAGGTATCGCCCATCCGGCAAGTGGGGCAACCCGTCCGGCTCTCCATAGAGACCCAGGTACGTCTCGACCTTGTCGTAATACGGGGCCAGGTCCGCATAGGAGATCGGCCAATCCGATCCATAGCCGTCATAGCTCGCGCTCTTGAACTCGTGGTCCGACATGCGAAGCGCCAGCCGCGCCCAAGTGTGCAAGCGGCCGCCCACCTGACGGCCCCGGATCCAGAAGAACGGCTTTCCCCGGGGCGTGGTGTACGGATTCTCGCGGTCATTGACGTAGAGCTGTCGCACGAAGGCCATGAAGGAGGGCGAACGCGCCTGCACATGCTGTCCGGAGAGGGCAGCCCAGAGACGCATCCAGATGGCATCACGGCGATCACGGGGCCCAGGGCCTGGGAAGTCCTCGTCCGGCCGAAGCTCCGCGCCGGCATCCAACAGCAACGTCTCGAGGCCGCCTTCCGTCAGCGCCTTAGCGACGAATCCCCCAGCTGCGCCGGAGCCAACGACGATCGCGTCGTAGGTGTCACGCTCAACCATGCCGGTGCACGGCCTCTATGTTCAACAGACTCCTACTCTCACACTACTCCGATCATTCTGGTGCCGCGCGCTCGACCAGCACCTCGCCGAACGCGAGGTCCTCGGCGGCGAGCACGAAGACCGTGGTCGGCAAGCCCTCGGCCCGCCGCTGCAGGGTCTCGTAGTAACCGGTGAAGTCCTCGCCCGGCTCGGCGATACCGGTCAGCACCAGATCGGCGTCACGCGACGAGCCCTTGAGGATCTCGTCGAACGGCCGGCCGCCAGAGACCAGCACCTCGAAGTCGACGCCCGTCCGGCTGCGCTCGATCAGCGCCGCGACGTTCTCGCGCACGCCGGCCGCCGCAGCCTCGGTCGCCACGGCCATCTTCAGCACCACGTCGGCACCACGCCAATCGACGCTCGAGCGCAGCAGATAGGCGAGGATCATCATCAGGCCGCCGTTCCCCTTCAGGCCGCCCCACCAGACGTCGATCCGCCGCTGGCGCCCGAACCCGCGCTCCGGCACGTCGTGCACGATCAGCACGTTGCGGCGCGCCCGGTGGAAGCCGGAGATCATCGCGCAGTAGGAGTCGCGGTGCCCCGGCTCCTCGCTGTCGCCCAGGAGGATCGTGTTGGGCACGACTGAGCCCAGCCCGTAGGACGCGATCAGCCGCTCGGCGCCGGCGAACGCATCGGGTGCCGTGACCACGCGCACCAGGCTCGGCACGCCGCGCTCGGCCAGGTAGTCGCGGACCGTCGCCTCCATCGCGTAGCGCCGCTCCGGGGTCACGCCCTCGTCCCTCAGCACCGTCGACACGGTGATCAGCCCCCGGTTGTGCGTGAGCGCGCTCGCCAGCTCGATCAGGTGCCAGCGCGTGGTCGGCGCGCCCGAGAGCACAAGCAGGTGCGGCCGCCAGTTCTTCGGGTCGGGCGCGCTGTCGATGCGAAGTAGGCCCGCCCGCGTGAGCGCCATCCAGATGCCGCGCCGCACATCGCCCCAGGCCGTCTGCACCTCGCGCCGCTCCAACCAGAAGAAGATCCCCAGCACCACGGCGGCCGCCACCACCGTCGCGACCGCGTTGATCAGGAACATCACCGCCACGCAGCCGACGAACCCGGCCAGTGAGAGCGACCAGTGCACCCGGAACTTGGGCCGGAAGGACGGGCTGGCCAGGAAGCGCTCGATCGCGGCCGCCGCGTTCAGCGCGCCATAAGTCGTGAGGAAGAACATGGTGAGGACCGGCGCGATCAGGTTCAGGTTGCCCAGCCAGACCGCGGCCAGCGCCACGCCCAGCGTGACGACCGTGCCGGCCCGCGGCTCGTCCTCCAGCCCGCTCCCCCGCCCCAGCCAGCGCAGCCCGCGCGGCAGCACGCCGTCCCGGGCCAGCGCCTGCAGCACGCGCGGCGCGCCCAGCATGCTGCCCACGGCGCTCGACAGCGTGGCACCCCAGACGCCCAACAGGATCGCATCACCCCACCAGGCGATTCTCCGCATGATCAGCGGGTCCGAGAGCAGCGCTTCGGTCCCGACGCGCGCCGCAAGGATGACCGGCAGCGCCATATAGATGACGTAGCCGGTCCCGACCGCCGCCAGCGTGCCGAGCGGGATGGCGCGCGCCGGGTTCTTCAGGTCGCCCGACATGTTGACGCCCGCCATGATGCCGGTGACCGCGGGGAAGAAGACCGCGAACACGGGCCAGAAGCCGGGCGAGCCGGGGTCCGCGGCCCGGAAGAGCGTTGGCGCCGGCTCCTCGAGCGGGCCGCCCAACAGGAGCG
This sequence comes from uncultured Gemmatimonadota bacterium, assembly GCA_964347085.1. GTDB lineage: Bacteria > Gemmatimonadota > Gemmatimonadetes > Palauibacterales > KS3-K002 > CAYFXF01. The sequence continues at coordinate 18,948 of CAYFXF010000028.1, forward strand.
AGACGAGCGACAGCCCGATCGCCGCCATGATCACGTACTGGGCGCGTATCGCGGCGCGGGCGGAGCGCAGCGCCAGCGCGGCCACCGCGGCCGTGGTGAGGAGCCCGACCAGCTTCTCGTTCAGAACCGGGAAGGTCCTCACCAGGCTCTCGGCGAACCCCACCGTGTAGAGCGCTACTGAGAGCGCCTGCGCGAAGTAGAGCGGGATGCCGATCGCGCCGCCCGTCTCGACGCCGATCGAGCGGCTGATCATGTAGTAGGCGCCGCCCACGCGGACCCGCTGGTCGGTCGCGATCTCGGCGACGCTGAGCGCGGTGAGGAAGGTGATCAGGGTCGAGAGCGTGACGATCGCCAAGGTCGCAGCGAGCCCGACGTTCGCCAGCACCCAGCCGAAGCGCAGGTACATGATCACGCCGAGGATCGTGAGGATCGAGGGCGTGAACACGCCGCCGAACCAGCCCAAGCCGCCAGGCCGGGCGGGAACGACTTCCTGCGCTAGGGGCGCCTTGCTCTCGCTCTTCACCATACTCTGGGATTAGAAGGCTCGTTGCGCAGCGGCGTCGCGGTCGATGAAGATGTCGCGTCTGTGGGAGAACGGCCAGAACCCGGTCGAAACCGGCGCGCGGCGTGCGTCAGGGCCCTGGTCGGCTAAGAGAGAGCCCGGAGAGAGGCTCCGGGCTCTATTCCATCATCGAATTCTGAGGCCAGCCGGCCGTTCTAATTACCGAACAAACCTTTCCCCATCTTGCCGAGCTTGCCCAGCATGCCGCCCGTGTCGTCGCCGAGGCCGCGCAGCATGCCGAGCAGCCCCTCGGCCCCGCCGGCCTTCGAGCTGAGCAAGCCGAGCAGCGTTGGTACGATTGCCTTGAGCCCAGCCGCGCCTTGCTGAGCCGACACACCCGCCTTGGCCGCCAGCGCCTGCGTGTCGATCCCGCCCAGCACCGCCTGCACGTTCCCTTCCGAGGCGAGGTTCGCGACGTCGAGGTTCGCCGCCTGGTCCTTCAGCGTGTCGGTCACGGCCGAGCCCGCCGCCGGCAGGAACCTCTCGGCCTGGTCCATCGAGAAGCCCGCCTTGCCGGTGAGCGCGCCGAGCAGCTCCGTCCCCTT
>CAYFXF010000029.1:0-7254 GCA_964347085.1 uncultured Gemmatimonadota bacterium
GCGACATCCTGCACTCGCGGGTCGCTCGCTCCAACATCTGGGGGCTGCTCAAGCTGGGCGCCGAGGTGGCGGTCTGCGGGCCGCCGACCCTGGTCCCGCACGGGATCGATGAGCTGGGCGTGCATGTGTTCAAGCGGCTCGAGGAGGCGATCGACTGGGCCGAGGTGCTGAACGTGCTGCGTCTGCAGCTGGAGCGGATGGAGGCGGGCTACGTGCCGTCGCTCCGCGAGTACAACCGCTTCTTCGGCATCTCACTCGCCCGGCTGGAACGCGCGCCGCGCGACATCCTGATCCTGCACCCCGGGCCGATGAACCGCGGCGTGGAGATCGACTCGCACGTGGCCGACGGGCCGCACTCGGTGATCCTGCGCCAGGTGACGAACGGGGTCGCCGTGCGCATGGCCGTCCTCTACCTACTGGCCGGCGGCCAGCCGGAGCGGGCGGAGGCGGCGAAAGTGGAGAATCGGACGTGAGCCGGGCGGTTCTGCTGTCGGGCGGCCGGGTGATCGACCCATCGCAAGCGCTGGACGAGCGGCTCGACCTGCTGCTGGTCGGCGGCCGCGTGGCACGCCTGGGCCGCGGGCTGGAGCTGCCCGAGGGGGGCCGGAGCATCGACGTCTCCGGCCTGGTCGTCGCGCCGGGGCTCGTCGATCTTCACGTTCACCTGCGCGAGCCGGGCGACGAGCACAAGGAGACGATCGCCTCGGGCGCACGCGCCGCGGTGGCCGGCGGCTTCACCTCGATCTGTGCGATGCCGAACACCCGGCCGCCGATCGACGATCCCGCCGCTGTCGGCTTCGTGCGGGCGGAAGGCGAGCGGGCGGGCTTCGCCCACGTCTACCCGGTGGGCGCGGTCTCAGTCGGACTCAAAGGTGAGGAGATGACCGAGATCGGCGAGCTGGTCGAGGCGGGCGCCGTCGCGGTCAGCGACGACGGACGCCCCGTCTGGGACACGGGTCTGTTGCGGCGCACGATGGAATACATCCGCGCCTTCGACATCCCTTACTTCTCACACAGCGAGGATCTGGGTCTGAGCGCCGGCGGCGTGATGAACGAGGGGCCGGTCTCCACCGCACTCGGTCTGCGCGGCATCCCGAACGCGGCCGAGGACACCGCCGTGGCCCGCGACTGCATCGTCGCGGAGTTGACCGGTGGCCAGCTGCACGTCCTCCATGTCTCGACCCGCGGCGCCGTGGAGATCATCCGGGCAGCGAAGGCGCGCGGCGTGGGGGTGACCGCCGAGGTCACGCCGCACCATCTGGCGCTCACCGACGAGGCGGTCCGCGGCTACCGGACCGAGGCGAAGATGAACCCGCCGCTGCGCGCGGCCGCCGACGTGCAGGCGCTGCGTGACGCGCTGGTCGAGGGGGTCATCGACTCCATTGCCACGGATCACGCGCCGCACCACTATGAAGATAAGGAGCGCGAGTTCGACGACGCGCCGTTCGGCATCGTCGGGCTCGAAACGGCGCTGGGCGTCTGCATTCGTGAGCTGGTGGTGTCCGGCCGGCTCGACCTGGCGGGCCTCATCCAGCGCATGTCCTGCCGGCCCGCGCAGCTGGCGCGCTTGCCCGGCGGCACGCTTGAGGAGGGCGCGCCGGCCGATGTGGTCGTGTTCGATCCGGCCGAGCGCTGGATCTGTCGGCCGGAAGAGTTCGTGAGTCTCAGTCACAACACCCCGTTCGCGGGAGAAGAGATGGTGGGCAGGGTGGTGATGACGCTCGTGGGTGGCCGCTCGGTCGTCGATCGTTTGGGCGACCGGGAGCCGACGCCGGCAGGCGTCGAGGTGAGTTGACGATGGCGAAAGACGTATTCCGTGAGGTCGAGCAGCTTCTCAGCGATCGCGAGAAGTACGAGGGCTGGCTGAACCGGCTCGAATCGCAGAAGTCGGCGACATCAGCGGCGGCGTACGAACGGGTGCGCGCCGACTACCAGCAACGCCTCGACGGCGTGCTGGGCCAGCTGCAGTCGCACGCCGACGCGATTCACGGCAAGTTGCGCCAGGTCGAGCAGAGCGTCGTCGAGCTGGACGCGGAGCGTACGGAGCGCGCGGAGTCGCTGGACGAAGCCCGGCTGCGACACAGCGTCGGCGAATACCAGGACGAAGCGGAGTGGGGACACATCGAGGGCGAGCTCGTGGCGGCGCTGCAAGAGAAAGAGGGCGAGCTCAAGGGCGCGCGCGCCGAGATCGCGCGCCTGCAGGAGATCGTCAACCTGGTGGAAGGCCGGCCCGAGCCGGAGCCGGATGTCGTGCCGGAGCCCGAGCCCGTGGCCGAGCTGGAGCCGGCCGCGGAACCGGAGCCGGCCGGCGCGCCCGAGTTCGGGCCGCCGTCCGAGCCGGCGGTCGCGGCCCCCCAGCCGGCGCTGGAGAGCGAGGAGGGCTACGTCTCGCTGGAGGAGCTGGTGCTGGAGGACAAGCCGCCGGAAGAGGCGATCGTGCGGGAGCCGCTGACCGCGGCGGCGCCCGAGCCGGGCGCTGGGGCACCAGCCGCTGAGCCGGGCGTGGGCGACGAGCTCGCCTTTCTTGAGTCGCTGTCGTTGAGCGGCGGCAGCGAGGAAGGGGAGGAAGGGTTCGCCTTTCTGGAGAAGCACGGGAGCGGGACGCCGCAGACGATCGTCTGCCCCCACTGCTCGGCCGCCAACGATCCCGCGGAGTGGTACTGCACCGAGTGCGGCGAGGAGCTGCCGGCCGAGTAGAGGGGCGGCAGCCGGGACAGCGAGAGGCGGAAGCGAGCGCGTCGGCTCGCTTCCGCCTCCCTTGCATCTACGAGACGCCGCTGGCCGGAGCTAAGGTGTGCCGCCGAGCCGGCGCACGTGCGCGGCCAAGCGGCCCTTGGTCCGGGCGGCGCGGTTCTTGGGGATGAGACCGCGGCGCGCGGCCCGGTCCAGCAGGCGGGCCGCCTCGCGGAACAGGTCGTCAGCTTCCTTCGCCTTCGACGCCGCACGCGCCTTCTTGAGCACGGTCTTCAGCCGGCTGCGCGCCGCCTTGTTACGGGCGCGCCGTCGGACGTTCTGCCGCAGTCGTTTCGCAGCGGACTTCGTGTTCGGCACGTCTTCTCCGGTCCAGCGGCCACGGGCGCCGGCTTCACCGCCCCGTGCCCCGTCGTTACCTGGTACTCGAACCTGAGCGGCGCTAAGCATATTCCGGCCCGCCAGGGGTGTCAAGCGGCGCAAGCCCAGCTTTGACAGGGAATTTCGCGGCCTTTAAGTTCAGCTCAGTTCAGCGGCGCGTGATCTGTGACCGTCCATCCTATCTCCCGGTGGGGCCGGGGTACGCTGGGGTTGAGCGCCTGAACAGGGGGGAGATTCCGTGAGGCTTCCGACGCCGACGAGCGCGCGGGTCGCCGAGGGCGACGCCGGCTTTGTTGTGGATCTCGAGCGATACCAGGGTCCGCTCGATCTGCTGCTCCATCTGATCCGCGCCCAGGACATCGACATCTTCGACATCCCGATCGCCGAGGTCACAGCCCAGTTCGTGGCGGCGATCGCGGGCGTCGAGCGGCGGCTGTCGCTGGAGCGTGCCGGCGAGTTCCTGGAGATGGCGGCAACACTAGTCCGCATCAAGGCGCAGCTGCTCCTGCCGCGTCGCGGCGACCTGCTCGATGATGAGGATCCGCGCACCGAGCTCGTCCGCCGGCTGCTGGAGTACGAGCTGTTCCGCGAGGTCGCCCAGACGCTTTTCGCCGCCGAGGCGGAGCGGGCGCTCCACTTCGGCAAGGGTTACGTGGCGCCGCGGGCCGCGCCCGAGCCGCTGGAACAGCCGCTCGAACTCAGCGTCGAGAGTTTCCTCGCCATCGCCAGCTCGCTGCCGGCGCCGCCGATCAAGCGTCCGCACCGCGCGCCGGTCCGTACGGTGACGGTGGACCAGAAGATCGAGCTCTGGTTCGAGGCGCTGAAGCGGAAGGCGCGCGTGCCGTTCGATTGGTTCGCGCAGCGCTGGCGGACGCGCGCCCATGCGGTGATGTCGTTTCTCGCCTGTCTCGAGCTGGCCAAGCGGGGCCGCGTGCTCTTGCGCCAGGAACGCCATTTCGGAACCCTCTGGGTCTACCCCAGTGAAGGCGACGAGAATAGTTGAGGCGGTGCTCTTCGCCAGCGAGACGCCGCTGGCGCCGGCGGAGATCGCCCGGGCCAGCGGTGACCTGAGCGCCGCCGAGGTGGAGGCGGCGATCGGCGAGCTGTGCCTGGAGTACGAGGCCGAGGAGCGCGCCTTCCAGATCTATCCGCTGGGCGACGGCTACCAGATCCTCACCCGGCCGGAGTTCGCCACCTACCTGGAACGCTTCGACTCGGTCACCCGGAGCCAGCGGCTCTCGCGCGCGGCGCTGGAGACGCTGGCGATCATCGCCTACCGGCAGCCGGCCAGCCGGCTCGACATCGAGGAGCTGCGCGGGGTCAACGTGGCCGGTGTGCTGCGCACGCTGCAGGAGCGCGGTCTGATCGAGGTCGTCGACCGGGCGGAAGGTCTGGGGCGGCCGCTGCTCTACGGCACGACTCGGAGGTTTCTCGAGCACTTCGGCCTGCGATCGCTCGAGGAGCTACCGCGACCGGAAGACCTCCAGATCACGATCCGCAGCGAGCTATGACCGCCGGGGCGCCGCGAGCGCGACGCGGGGTGCGCCTGCAGAAGTACCTGTCGCGCGCGGGCGTGGCCTCGCGGCGGGAAGGCGAGGGGCTGATCCGGGAAGGCCGGGTGAGCGTCGACGGGTCGGTGGTCACCGAGCTGGGTGCCCGCGTCGTCCCCGGCGAGCAGGAGGTGAAGGTGGATGGCCGGCGGGTTGAGCCGCGCCCCGCCCGTTGGCTCGCCCTCTACAAGCCGGCTGGCTACCTGACGGCGCGCAAAGACACGCACGCCCGACCCACGGTCTATGCCTTGCTGCCGGCCGACTGCCAAGATCTTTTCCATGTCGGTCGGCTGGATCGGTTGACCGAGGGGCTGCTCATCTTCACCAACCAGGGTGAGGCGGCGCACCGGCTCCTCCACCCCAGCTCCGAGGTGCGGCGGCGCTATCGGGCCGAACTGAAGGGTGAGGCGGGCCCGGCCGAGGCGCGCCGCCTGGAGCGGGGCGTGGCGCTTGAGGACGGCGTGGCGCGCGCCGAGGATGTGCGGGTGCGACCGGGCCGCCGCGAGCGCGGCGGCCGGCCGACGACGACCGTGATTCAGCTCACTCTGCGCGAGGGGCGGAAACGCGAGGTACGCCGCATGCTGGAGGGGCTCGGCCTCACGGTGACGCGGCTGGTGCGCGTATCGTTCGGGCCGATCGAGTTAGAGGGCCTGGCGCCAGGAGAGTGGCGCGAGCTGACCGCCCAGGAGGTCGAAGCCCTCCACGCGGCGGTGGGACTGCGGGGGTCCAGTGGAGATTCGTGACACGCGCGTGCTGCTGCTGGGCGGCTCCGGCCTCGTCGGCCTGGCCATCGCCCGCGAGATGCTGACCTATCAGCCGGCGCGGCTGACGATCACCGCGCTGACCGAGAGCGAAGCGGAGCGCGGTTTCGCGGAGCTGCAAGGGATCGCGGGCCCGACCGAGATCGCCCGTACTTGGGGCGATCTGTTCGTGGCGGCGGAGTTCAAGGACCTGCAGTGCCGCGAGCTGATCGAGCTGCCGGAGCGGCGCCGCCAACTGCTGGACGACATCTACGGCCCGCTCGACCGCGGGTGCCTGGAACGCTCGTTCCTCTACCAGCTGTTGGCCAACGAGCGGCCGGACATCGTCGTCGACTGCGTGAACACGGCGACGGCGATCGCTTATCAAGACGTGTTCAGCAGCGTCGCCGGTGTGCGTGAGGCGCTGGGCGCCGGCAACGTCAGCGTTGATACGGTAGAGCGCCACCTGGCGATCATCTACATGCCGCAGCTCATCCGGCACGTCCGCATCTTGTTGGAGTCGCTGCGCGAGGCCGGCGTCGACTTCTACCTGAAGATCGGGACCTCGGGCACCGGCGGCATGGGACTGAACGTGCCGTTCACCCACTCGGAGCAACGGCCGTCGAACCAGCTGCTCGCCAAGTCGAGCGTCGCGGGCGCCCACTCGCTGCTGCTCTTCCTCGCGGCGCGCACGCCAGGCGCCCCCGCGGTGAAGGAGATCAAGCCGACCGCGGCGATCGCCTGGAAGCAGATCGCTCGCGGGCCGATCGGGTACCGGGGGCACAACATCGAGCGCTACGACGCGACCGAATCGGTGCCGTTCGAGCGGGCGCTGGACGATGGCGCGGGCGCCTGGAAGCAGCTGGACGGTCCACTCGAGTCGGTCTACATCGATATGGGCGAGAACGGTCTGTTCAGTCGGGACGAGTTCGAGACCATCTCGTCGCTCGGGCTGATGGAGCTGGTGACGCCGGAGGAGATCGCCACCGTCGTCCTCCGCGAGATCCGCGGCCAGCCGACCGGCCTCGACGTGGTTTCGGCCATCGACGGCGCCTCGATGGGCCCGACCTACCGGGGCGGCGTGCTGCGCGAGCTGGCGCTCCGCCGCCTGGAGGAGCTCGAGGAGAGCGCCGGCAAGCGGAGCGTGGCCTTCGAGATGCTGGGACCGCCGCGGGTCTCCAAGCTGCTGTTCGAAGCACACCTGCTGGAACGGCTGTTCGTGACCCTGAGCGCCGCGGCGAAGCTCGACCCGCAAGAGACGGCCGCACGGGCCGAGCGGCTGCTGGCCGACGAAGAAGAGCTCCGCGTCAGCATCCTCTCGATCGGCCTGCCAATCATCAGCGCCGACGGCGCCCGGGTGATGCGCGGGCCGGACATCAAGGTGAAGCCCGACCCCGGCGGTCAGCTGGACGAGCGGCTGATCGCCCGGGGCTGGCTCGACCTGCGGCCGCCGAACTGGGAGACATGGCGGGAGCGGGTGTGCCGCTATATCGATGAGGTCACGTCGGCCCCCGGGCCCGACGAGGGCTCGATTGCCGACGCCGATCTCGCCAGCCGCAGCGTGCGGATCCGCCCTGGCGCGGCCGCGGCCTGGGTGCTCAAACGCGAGGACGGCGGCGAGCGGGTGAAGCGGTAAGCCGGGCGGAGCGTTTCGCCACGGCGGAAGCAGGACGGGGTATGGAAGACGACGTCACGCTCGAGGAGCATCGTGTCTACGACCGGTCGGTCGAGCCTGTCGTGAGCTCGGCGGGCCTCGAGCTCGCCGATGCCATCCTGGGCCAGGTACGCAAACGCATCGTCGGGCAGGACCAGGTCGTCGAACGCATCCTCGTCGGACTGCTCACCGGCGGCCACGTGCTGCTCGAAGGCGTGCCCGGCCTCGCCAAGACGCT
>CAYFXF010000029.1:7291-9509 GCA_964347085.1 uncultured Gemmatimonadota bacterium
CCTTCTGCCCGCCGACCTTATCGGCACCATGATCTACAATCAGAAGACCAGCGACTTCGAGCCGCGACCTGGACCGCTGTTCGCCAACATAATACTCGCCGACGAGATCAACCGGGCGCCGCCGAAGGTGCAGTCTGCGCTGCTCGAGGCGATGCAGGAGAAGCAGGTTACGATCGGTGGGGAGAGCTTCCAGCTCGCCGAGCCCTTCCTGGTCCTGGCGACTCAGAACCCGATCGAGCAGGAGGGCACCTACCCGCTGCCCGAGGCTCAGCTCGATCGCTTCATGCTCAAGGTCAAGATCGGCTATCCTGCGCGCAGCGAGGAGAAGGAGATCATGCGACGGATGGGGACCGGTGAGCCGATTCCCGTAAGGTCGGTGACCGGGCCGGAGGCCGTTCTGGAGGCGCGGCGCCACATCGTGCGCCTCTACATGGACGACAAGGTCGCCGATTACATCGTCGACATCGTGCAGGCCACGCGTGAGCCCGGTCAGTACGGCGTGCCCGAGCTCGCGCCGCTCATCGAGTACGGCGCCTCGCCGCGCGCTTCGATCTATCTGGCTCAGGCGAGCCGGACCCACGCCTTCCTGCGCGGTCGCGGCTACGTGATCCCCGACGACGTCAAGGCCGTGGCGCCGGAGATCTTGCGACATCGGATCATCACCACGTACGAGGCGGAGGCGGAGGAAGTCACCTCGGACGAGATCGTGCGCCGCGTGCTCGAGGCGGTCGAGGTTCCCTAGGCCTGGATCATGGAGCGGTCGGGCAGCGCGCAGGCCGTACCGCGCGACGTGTTGCGTCGTGTGAAGCTGATCGAGCTGCGCACGCGCGGCCTGGTGAACACGCTGTTCAGCGGCGAGTACCAGTCGGTCTTCAAGGGGCAGGGGATGGAGTTCGCCGAGGTGCGCGAGTACGCGCCGGGCGACGAGTACCGGACGATCGATTGGAACGTCTCCGCCCGCATGGGCCACCCTTACGTCAAGACGTACACGGAAGAGCGCGAGCTCACGGTGCTCTTCGCGGTCGATATGTCGGGCTCCGGCCAGTTCGGCACGCGCGGCAGGTTCAAGGCCGAGCTGGCGGCCGAGATCTCGGCGGTGATCGCGATGTCGGCGATCAAGAACAACGACCGCGTCGGCCTGCTCTTGTTCAGCGACCGGGTGGAGAAGTTCGTGCCGCCGAAGAAAGGCCGCCGGCACGCGCTGCGCCTGATCCGTGACTTGCTCGCCTTTCGCCCGCAGGGCCGGGGCACCGAGATCTCGGTCGCGCTCGACTACCTGGGCCGAATCCTGCGGCATCGCGCGATCGTCTTCCTGATCTCCGACTTTCTCGACACCGGGTACGAGCGCTCGCTCAAGCTGGTGAGCCGGCGGCATGATGTGGTGGCGATCAGCGTCTCCGACCCGCGCGAGCGCTCGCTCCCCGACGTCGGCTACCTCGAGCTGATCGACGCGGAGAGCGGCCGGCGCGTCGTGCTCAACTCGGCGGACCGCTATGTACGCGAACAGTTCGAGCACCTGGCGGGCGAGGAGGACGCGCGAACCCGCCGCCTGTTGCGGCGCCTCTCCGTCGATCAGATCGAGATCCAGACGGACCGCTCCTACGTCGGTCCGCTGATCGGCTTCTTCCGGGCCCGCGAACGGAAGCGGGCGCGATGACCGCTCTGGCCTTAGCCCTGATCCTGCTCGGCGCGCAGGGACCGGGCGCCGCGGTCGAGGTGCGCGCGGTCGTGCGACCCGACTCGGTGCGCCTGGGCGAGCCGTTCAGCGTGGTCGTAGCGGTGGGCGGCGCGGCGGAGGCGGAGGTCGTCTTCCCCGACTTCCCGGAGAGCGAGGCGATCTCGGTGCTCGGGCCGCCCGAGATCGCGGGCGCCGGCTCCAGCGATCGGGTGGCTCGCTACCAGGCGGTGGCGTGGGAGCTGGGTGAGCTGCGGCTCCCGGACGCGGAGGTGCGGGTGCTGACCGAGGGTGTGGGGCTCTGGGTCCCGCTGCCGCCGCTCAGCGTGCGGGTCGTCTCCGTGCTGCCCGCGGATGCGGGGGCTGACACGCTGGCCTGGCGGCCGCCGGCCGACGTGGTCGGGGCGAACTGGAGCCTGGCGGAGCGGCTGGCCGGCGTAGGGCTCGCCCTCGCCCTGCTGCTGGCCGGCGCCGCGCTCTTGAGGCGGCGCGGCGCGGCGCGTCCGCTGCCAGTCGCCGCGGCGCTCACGCCGCGTGAGCGGG
>CAYFXF010000029.1:9519-19236 GCA_964347085.1 uncultured Gemmatimonadota bacterium
TCGCCGACGACAACCAACTGCAAGCGGGCATCCTCGACGCTTTGAGCCAGCTAGCGGCAAGCGGGATGGCGGAGGCCGGCGAGCTGAAGGCCTACTACTCGGCCCTGTCGGAGATCATGCGGGGCTACCTGGCCGAACTCGACGGGCGCTGGGGCCTCGACCTGACGACGACCGAGCTGGTGGAGGCGGTGGTGGGCGCGGGTGTGGATTGGCCGCGGGTCGAGCGGCTCGGCTCGCTGCTCGTCGTCGCCGACCGGGTCAAGTTCGCGCGGCGGCGGCCGTCCCATGAGCAGGCCGCGCGGACGCTGGAGTCGGCGCGCCGCTGGATCAGCGGGTACGAGGAGAGCCCCGCATGACGTTCGAGACGCCCTGGGCGCTGGCGTTCCTGCTGCTTTTGCCCATCTGGTGGATGTGGCGGAAGGAGCGCGGCGGGTTCCGCTACTCGCGCGGCGCGGTCGCGGCTCAGGCCGAACGCGGGCCCAGCCGCGGGCTGGCCCGTCTTCCGGCGGCGCTGCGCAGCCTGGCCGTTGTGGCGCTGATCGTGGCGCTGGCGCGGCCTCAGACCGGCGTCACCACGGAAGAGATCGAGGCCGAAGGGATCGCGATCGCTCTGGTCGTGGACGTATCGAGCTCGATGCTTGCACTGGACATGCAGCCGCTCGACCGCTTGGAGGTGGCGAAGCGCACGGTCCTCGAGTTCGTGAGGAACCGGGAATACGATCGGATCGCGCTCGTCGCTTTCGCCGGTGAGGCGCTCACCCAGGTACCGGTCACCATCGACTACCCGATCGTCGAGCGCGCGATAGACGAGCTGCGGAGCGACCTGCTGGAGGACGGGACGGCGATCGGCACCGCGCTCGCCACCGCGACCAACCGGTTGCGACGCACGCCGGGGAGCTCGCGGGTCGTCATCCTGCTCACCGACGGCGAGAACAACCGCGGGGAAGTCGACCCGGTCTCCGCAGCCCGCGCGGCAGCCGCCTACGGGATCCGGACCTACACGATCGGGGTGGGCAGCGAGGGCGTGGCACCTGTACCGATCGGGCCGGGCCCGCTGGGTACCGAGTACGCCAACATGCGGGTCCGGCTGGACGAGGAGCTGTTGCGTCGGATCGCCGCGATCACCGGGGGCCAGTACTTCCGCGCGACGAACGCGCGCGCGCTGGAAGACATCTACCGGCAGATCGATCGGCTGGAGAAGACGCCGGTGAGCGTGCGCCGCTACGTGGAGTTCAGCGAGAACTTCCGTCCCTTCGTAGTGCTGGCGGCTTTGCTGCTGATTGTGGAATGGGCGCTCCGTGCGCGCCGCTATCCGCTCTACGTCTGATGAGGGGGGAGCGAACTCGGTGAGGTTCGAGGGGGCGTACTGGATCTGGGTCGGCCTGGCCGGGGCGGCGCTAGGCGTCGCGTTGGTCTATGGCTGGTACCGCCGACGCCAGATCGCGCTCGACGCCTTGGGAAGCTCTGGCATGCTCGAACGGTTGACGCGGATCGATCTAACGGGCGCGCCGGCGCGGCGCGGTCTGCTGGTCGGGGGGGCGCTCGCGCTGATGGGGCTCGCGCTGGCCGCGCCGCAGTGGGGCACCGAGGAGGTCGAGAAGCAGACGCGGGCGCTCGACGTGGTGATCGCGCTCGATATCTCGGAGTCGATGTGGGCGGAGGACACACCGCCTAGCCGTCTGGAGCGCATGCGCCTTGAGGGCCGTCGGCTGCTGAACGAGCTGGGCGGTGAGCGGGTCGGGTTGGCGGCCTTCGCCGGCTCGGCCTATCTGCTGGCGCCGCTCACCATCGACCACAGCGCGCTGCACCTGTATCTGGACGCCCTCGATCCGACGCTGGCCGGGACGCCCGGCTCGTCGCCGGCAGCGGCGATTCGCGAGGCGGTCGAGCTCTTGCGGGACCAGCGGTCGGAGGGCGGGGATCGCGCGCTGGTCATCCTCAGCGACGGGGAGTCGCACGACGAGGGGCGCGAGGTGCTGGCGGCGGCGCGGGAGGCGGCGTCGCAAGACGTCCGCCTCTTTGCGGTCGGCATCGGTGGCGAGCGGGGTGAGCCGATCCCGCGCCACGACCGGCTGGGCGAACGCGTGGGCGGCTACAAGCGGATCCCGGACGGTGGGGTCGTCCTCTCCAGCCTGAGGACCGAGCCGCTGAGGAGTGCGGCGCAGCTGACCGGCGGCTTCTGGGCGCGGGCCGACGAGGGCGGCGTGGACCGCGTCCTGGTCGCGCTGGACGAGCTTCGGCGTGGCAGAGCGGAGGTGACCCGCGGGGTGCGCTGGACGCCGCGCTTCCAGTGGTTCGTCGCCGGTGCGCTGCTGCTGCTCAGCTTGGACTGGGCCTCGGCCAGGAGGCGACGGCGGTGAGGTGCGGCTCGCTCGTGCTGGTGCTGCCGATCGCCGCGCTCGGCTTCCGGCTCCTCGCACAGGAGCCGGCAGGTAACCGCGCCTATCGCGGCGGCGACTACCCGACCGCGGTCGAGCGCTACCGCGAGGCGCTCGCGCGCCGCAGCCTGCCGAGAACCGAGTACAACCTCGGCACCGCGCTCTTGCGTCTGGGTGAGTGGGAGAGCGCGGGCCGGCGCCTGAGCGCGGCCCTACAGGCGCAGTCGCCCGAGCTCAGAGCGCGCGCGTTCTACAACCTTGGAAACGCAGAGGCGCGTGCGGGGCAGGAGGAGGGGGTAGGCCGGGAGGCGCTGCGGGCGGCGATCGACGCCTACAGGCGGGCGCTGCTGCTCGACCCGGGGGGCGAGGACGCGCGCTGGAACCTGGAGCTAGCGCAGCGGCGTCTCGCGGAGCTGGAGCGGAGCGGGCCCTCGAGCCCGGAGGCGGACGACTTGGGAGCCGGGGCCGAGGGGTCGGAGGACCGCGACGCGGGGGGGCGGCCGCTCGACGCTGGGTCGGCGCCCGACCGTGAGCGGCCGGTCGAGCGTGAGTCGCGGGATGCCGGGGCGGCGGCGGCGCCGGACGCGCCGCTGCCGCTCGAGCTGGCGGAGCAGATCCTGCGCGCGGTCGAGGAACGAGAGCGTGGCCTGCAGCGCGACAAGCTGCGTCGCCAGCGCGGGCGGGCGCGGGGGCCCGATTGGTGATCTGGCGACTGGTGCTGGTCGGGCCGCTCCTGTTGAGTGGGGTGGCGCTGCAGGGGGAGGTCGAGATGCGAGCCGCGCTCAACCGCCAGACGGCCGAGGTCGGGGGTACGGTGCTCTTGACCGTCACCCTACGCGCTCCCGGCCTGCAGAGCCCGGAGGTCGAGGACCCCGCGTTCGAGGGGCTCGAGGTGCTCTCGAGGTCCGATCGCTCGTCCTTCCGCTTCTCACCGACGCTGGGCGCGCTGCGTGAGTTCTCGCGCGAGTACACGCTTCGAGCCGAGCGCCCGGGCGAGCTGCTGATCCCGCCCATCCGGGCCTCGGTCGGCGGCGTCTTCTACGAGACCGAGGCACTCAACCTGGTGGTCGAGCGTGAGGGCGCGGCAGCCGAAATCCCGGGCGGTCTCCTCCCGCGAGCCGAGGAGGAAGTGGCGGTTCGGCTCTGGGTCGAGCCCGAAACCGCGTTCGTTGGCCAGCAGGTCACGCTCACGGTCGCCGCTTTCTTCGATCCGCTGGTGCGCGGCCGCCTGCAACGGCAGCCGGAATACCGGCCGCCCGAGGTGGAGGGTTTCTGGACCGCCGACCTGCCGGGCTCGCCGCGCCCGGAACGACAGCTTGTGGGTGGGCGCGAGTATTTCGTCCAGGTCTACCGGCGCGCCCTCTTTCCGCTCAGTCCGGGAGCCGTCACGATCCCGCCCGCCGCCGTGATCTACGAGGTGCGTCGCGGCCTGATTTACGCGCCCGAGACGTTCCAGGTCGAGAGTCCTCCGGTTAGCGTCGTCGTCGAGCCGCTGCCTGAGCGCGGTGCGCCGGCCGGGTTCTCGGGCGCCGTCGGTCGTTACCAGACCGAGATCTGGTTCGACCGGGCCGACCTGCGCGCCGGTCAGGCGGTCAACCTGGTGCTCGAAGTGAGTGGCTCCGGCAACCTGAGCGCGCTGGCGCGGCCGGCGTTGCCGGAGGTCCCGGGCTTGCGCGTCTACGAGGGCGGCGAAGACGCCGAGGTGCAGCTGCGCGGCGTGGAGTTCGCCGGGCAGAAGCGCTTCTCCTGGGTGCTGGTGCCCGAGCGGGCCGGCCAGTACGTGCTGCCGGAGCTTAGACTGTCCTACTTCGATCCAGAGCGCGCGAGCTACGAGGTCGCGCGCAGCGAGCCCATCTCGCTGCTGGTGGAGCCGGCCGCCACAGCGGCATTGACGCCGTCGCGCGGGGCGGCGATCCGCTTCGTCAAGGCAGAGCCGGGGCGGCAGCCGCTCAATCTGCCGGCCCGGCGCGAGTTCTGGCTCGTGCAGGCCGTGCCGCTGCTCGTCGTGGTCGGGGTGCTGGCCGCGGCTCGGCTGCGCCGGGTGACGCTGGCACTGCGCGGCGCGCCGTCCGGCCGCCGCAGCCGGGCGCTGCGCGAGCTCAGGGGCTCGGCCGAGCAGGGCGACGCGACCTTCTACACGCAACTTCGGATGGCGCTGCTCGATTGGCTGGAAGGTCGGTTGCAGCGGCCCAAGCTGGCCGGGCAGGGCGTCGTCGAGGTGCAGCACGCCCTAGAGGACGCAGGGGTGCCGCCGGCAGTCGCGCTTGACGTGACGGGCCTGTTGGAACGCTGCGGGCGCTTGCGTTATGCGCCAGAAGCGCCGGGCGCGGACGTCGCGCTCCAAGTGCTGCGCGAGGCGCGCAAGCTGCTGGCGCTCATCGACAAGGAGGCGGTCTCGGAGCGAGCGCTCCGCTCGGCGCGACGAGCCAAGCATCTCGCTCTCAGCGCGCTGTTGTTAGCCGCCGGCTCCGCCTCGGCGGCCGCGCAACGCCCCGTCAGCGAGGACGAAGCCGCGCTCCTCTTCCGGGAAGGGGTCGCGGCCTACGGGCGCGGGGAGTACGCCGAGGCGGCCCGGGGTTTCGAGCGCGCGTTGACTCAGCGGCCGCGGGACCCGCACCTGCTCTACAACCTCGGCAACGCCAACTACGAGCTGGAGCAGCGCGGCAGAGCCGTTGCCGCGTGGGTTCGGGCTCTGCGGATCGCGCCCCGCGATGCCGACGCGCGCTACAACTTGCGTCTGGCGATCGGGGACGATCCGGTCGTGAGCGGCGCGCTCCAACCCTTGCCACTCTCGCGGGACGAATTGGCGCTCGTCTTCGCGATCCTCTGGTTCGCTGGTTGTGGTGCCTGGATCGCGCGCTGGCGCTGGCGCAGGGGGTACCTCAGCTTCGCCGGTGGCGCGGCGCTGGCGCTCGCCGCAATCTGCGCCGTGCTCCTCCTCTACCCGCGTCCCGGTTACGCGATCATCAGCCAGCCCGGGGCGGCGCTCCGGGCCGGGCCGGTGCGGCAGAGCGAGGTCCTGGCGTCGCCGGCCCCAGGAACCGGCTACCGGGTGCAAGAGCAGCGCGGCGGTTGGGTGCGGGTGGGGCGCGCCGGGGAGAGCGAGGGCTGGGTGGAGCGCTCGCAGGTCGAGCTGATCGACTGAGCGTGCGCCCCTCCGGCGTCAGCTCTCACCCTCTTCGACCAGCGGCACGAAGCGGCAGCGCGTGATGAACCGGCGCTCGTAGGCGTCGCCCTGCCGGCGGATCTGATACAGATCCTGGTCCGGCGGGCCGCCGATCGGGATCACGAGGCAGGCGCCCTCGGCGAGTTGCTCCAGCAACGCGGGGGGCACCGCGCCGGCGGCCGCGGTCACCAGGATCCCGTCGAACGGCGCCGCCTCCGGCCAGCCCTTCGAGCCGTCGCCGGTGCGGAACTCGATGTTGGGGTAGCGGAGTTCGTCGAGCAGCAGGGCGCGGGCGCCCTCCGCCAGCTCTGGGAGGCGCTCAATCGTGTAGACGCGCGCGGCGATCTCGGCGAGGACCGCGGTCTGGTAGCCGCTCCCGGTCCCGATCTCCAGGACGCGGCTCAGCGGCCCCAGCTCGAGCGCCTGGGTCATCGCGGCGACCATGTAGGGCTGGGAGATCGACTGGCCGAGCCCGATGGGCAAGGCCGAGTCCTCGTAGGCGAGGTGCTCGTAGCCGGGCGGTACGAAGCGGTGGCGCTCGACGCGCTCCATGGCCGACATCGCGGGCTCGTCAGTCATGCCGCGGCGTCGGATCTGGCGATCGACCATGTCTAGCCGTGCGGCGGCGAACTCGTCGCTCTTCACGGACCCGCGCCTCCGTTCCGCTCGGACGCCTATCGAGATAGTGCCCGTCTGGCCGTCCCTTGGCAAGCGCGCTTGACCGGCATGAGTCGCGGTGGCAAGCTTCGACCCGACATGAACACACCGAGCTCTGAGCGAGCGCGCCTGACGCAGTACAGCCACGGCGCGGGTTGAGCCTGCAAGCTAGGTCCGGAGGACCTGGCCCACGCGCTCACGGCACTCGCCGGCACGCTGTCGGCGGACGTCCTCGTCGGCCTCGATGCGCCCGACGATGCGGCGGTCTACGCGCTCGACGCGGGACACGCGATCGTGTCGACCGTCGACTTTTTCACGCCCATCGTCGACGACGCTTACACGTTCGGAGCGATCGCTGCGGCCAACGCGTTGAGCGACATCTATGCGATGGGCGGGCGGCCGCTGTTCGCGCTGAACATCGTCGGCTTCCCGGTGGACGAGCTCGACGCGTCGATCCTGGTCGAGATTCTGAGGGGCGGTCGTGACAAAGCAGCCGAGGCGGGGGTGACCGTGGTGGGCGGCCATTCGATCGATGACAAGGAGCCTAAGTATGGGATGGCGGTGATCGGGACCGTGGCGGCGGACGAGATCGTGCGCCGAAGCGACGGCCGGCCCGGCGACCGCCTGGTCCTGAGCAAAGCGCTGGGCACCGGCATCATCGCCACGGCGATCAAGGGGGGGAGCGCGTCCGCCGCGGCGGCGAGCGCGGCGGTGACGTCGATGCTGCGGCTGAACGAGCGCGCGCTGCTGCTGGCCCGACAGCGCGACTTCGGCGCGATCACCGACGTCACCGGTTTCGGGCTGCTCGGTCACCTCTCCGAGCTGGCCCGGCTCAGCGGGCTCGCCGCGCGACTCGAGGCCTCGCGGGTGCTGCTCTTGCCCGGGGCGCTCGAGCTGGCGGAAGCCGGCCAGGTGCCAAGCGGCACGCGTCGCAACCGGGCTCACGTGGAGCCGTCGACCGAGTGGGATCCGTCGTTGAGTGAGGCGCAGCGCACCCTGCTCTGCGATGCGCAGACCTCGGGCGGCCTGTTGATCAGCGTCGCAGCGGGCGAGGCGGCTGCGCTCGTCGCGGACCTCCGGGCGGAGGGTCACGCGGCCGCCGAGATCGGTGAGCTGCGAGCCGGCTCGCCGGGCGCGATCGAGGTGGCCTGAGCGACGGCGCGGATCAGCGGCGCCAGAACTCCGGGTGGAAGAGGACCAGCACGGTGTAGATCTCCAGCCGGCCGAGCAGCATGAGGGCGCTGAGCACGACCTTTCCCAGATCGGGCACCCAGGCGTAGTTGCCTGTCGGTCCGACCGCCGCCAACCCCGGTCCGATGTTCCCGATCGCCGCCGCGGACGCCCCGGCCGCCGTCAGCAGGTCGAGGCCCATCATCGCCAGCAACATGGCGCCGACGATGAAGGAGGCGACGAAGAGCAGCATGAAGGCGAGGATGTTCAGCATCACGCCTTCGCTCACCACCTTGCCGCCGACCCGCGTCACCATCACGGCGCGCGGGTGCAGGTGCTTG
This sequence comes from uncultured Gemmatimonadota bacterium, assembly GCA_964347085.1. Taxonomy (GTDB): domain Bacteria; phylum Gemmatimonadota; class Gemmatimonadetes; order Palauibacterales; family KS3-K002; genus CAYFXF01. The sequence goes on from CAYFXF010000029.1 coordinate 17,232, forward strand.
CGCAGCTCGGTCACACCCTGCTTGAGCGCGGCCCAGAAACGCAGCGTCTTCATGCCACCCCCCGTCGAGCCGGCCATGCCGCCGACGAACATCAGGAACAACAGCACGGCCTGACTGACACCCGGCCAGGCTACATAGTCGGCGGTCGCGAAGCCGGTCGTCGTGCCGATCGACACGACCTGGAAGAGCGCGCTGCGGAAGGCTTCCTCCGGCGATCCCCCTATCCCGGCGGCCAGGTTGGCGGTGAGCACGATGGCGAGCGCGACGAGCAGCAGGATCGTGTAGAACCGCCACTCCTCATCCTCGAGCAGGGAATGAGGCCGCCCGCGCAGGGCGCGGTAGTGAAGAGCGAAGTTCACGCCGGCCAGGTACATGAAGAGGATGGTCACGTACTGGACGAACGGCGAAGCAAAGGCTCCGACCGAGGCGGTGCGCGGAGAGAAGCCGCCGGTCGGCATCGTGCCGAAGGCGTGGGTCAGCGAATCGAACAAACTGAGGCCGCCGGCGAGGTAGAGCATCACCTGCGCCGCAGTGAGCCCGACGTAGACGCGCCAGAGGATGTTCGCCGTCTGGCTGATCCGGGGCCGCAGCCGGTCCGGCGTCGGGCCCGGCACCTCGGCGCGAAACAGCTGCATGCCTCCCACCCCGAGGAAGGGGAGCACGGCGACGGCGAGGACGATGATGCCCATACCGCCGAGCCACTGACTCAAGTCGCGCCAGAAGAGGATCCCGCGCGGCAGCGCACCGGGGTCCGGGAAGATCGAGGCGCCGGTCGTCGTGAAGCCCGATATCGACTCGAAGAAGGCGTCGAGCGGCGTGGCGAGTCCGGCGAGCCAGTAGGGGAGCGCGCCGAACAGAGCGGCGCTCAGCCAGGCGAGGCTGACGATCAGGTAGCTCTCGCGGATCGTCAGGTCCGCGGGTCGCTGGGTGAGGCGGTTGGCGGCCACGCCGAGCACGATGGCGATCGCGGCCGCGGCGACGAGCGGGGCGACGTCGGGCCCGCCGTTCAACAGCGCCACGATCGCACAGATCCCCATCGCCGCCCCAACGGCGGCGACGATGATGCCGCAGATGTGAAGGGCGTTGCGAGCGCTCACGGGAGGCGGGTCACTCGAACAGTTTCTCCACGTCCTTCACCGCGTCGGGCAGTGCGAAGACGGTCACCAGGTCGCCGTCCGCGAGCGAGACCTGGCCGGAGGGGACGATGACCTCGTCGCCCCTCAACACGGCGCCGACCAGGCTGTCATTGGGAAAGTCGATTTGCGCCAGCGGGCGACCGGCGATCTCGGAGCCCGGTCGCACACTGAACTCGATCACCTCGGCGTCGATCCCGCGCAGCGCCGCGACCTCGACGACCCGACCGCGGCGCACGTACTTGAGTATTGTGTTCACCGCCGAGAGTCGGGGTGACACCGCCGCGTCGATCCCGACCCGGCTGACCAGCGGGATGTAGTCGATCCGGTTGATCAGCGAGACGACTTTCCGCACCTGCTGGCTCTTCGCCAGCAGGCTGGCCAGCATGTTGGTGTCGTCGTGTCCCGTAAGGACGACGAACCCGTCGATCCCCTCCACACCCTCCATCTGCAAGAGCTCCATGTCGGTCGCGTTGCCGTGCAACACGAGCGCCCGGTCGAGCCGTTCGGCGAGCTCCTGGCAGCGTGCGCGGTCGGCCTCGATGATCGTGCATTCGACGTCATGCTCGGCGAGGATCTGGGCCAGATAGACGGCGGTGCGGCTGCCGCCGGCGATCATCACGCGCCGCAAACGGAACTTGCCATAGCCGGCCAGCTCCGTAACGCGCGGCATCTGCCGCGACTCGCCAATGATATAGACCTGATCGCCGGCCTCCAGATGGTCATCGCCGCGCGGGACGATCGTCCGATCGTCTCGCGTGATGGCGGCGGCCAGGAAGCGGCGGTCCTTCATCTGCGCGGAGATCTCCCGCAGCGAACGGCCGACCACCGGCGCATCCGAATGCACGCGCAGCCCGATCACTTGGACGCGT
>CAYFXF010000029.1:19246-19607 GCA_964347085.1 uncultured Gemmatimonadota bacterium
GATGCCAGCGCGTTGCAGTACGGCCAGGCTCGCACCGTTCCCGTTGATGGTCATGATGTCGAGCTGATCCTGCGCGTAGGCCGTGCGCTGGCTGTCCTGATCGACCAGCACTATGTCGTGCCCTTCCTCGGAGAGATGTCGGGCGAGTTGGAAACCGACGGCCCCGGCGCCGACGATGAGTATCCGCATCGAGCTTCCTTGCGCGACGAGTTGCAGCGGCCGATCGGACGGCCCTGCATGACACCGGTAACTTTGCGCCGCTACCGCCACTGTCAAGCCGATCAGGGTTGACGCTGGCTCCGGCGTCCAGGTATAGTCGGACGGAGCGGGCCCGTAGCTCAGTTGGTCAGAGCAGCCGACT
>CAYFXF010000030.1:0-16813 GCA_964347085.1 uncultured Gemmatimonadota bacterium
AGCCGGGCAACACGCGGGTGCTCTTGTTCAGCCTGCTCATCGGCTCGCTGGTCGTCTACGTGGAGGCGTCCGGCGGCGTGGCGGGCTTCGTGCGCTGGCTGGAGCGAGGGCGCCTGGTGACCAGCGCGCGTGGCGCCGGCCTGCTCGCCTGGCTGATCGGGCTCACCATCTTCATCGAGAGTAACATCACGCTCTTGGTCACGGGTGCGGTCTGTCGGCCGCTGTTTGACCGTTACCGAGCCGCGCGCGAGAAGCTGGCCTACATCGCCGATTCCACCTCAGCGCCGATCTGCATCTTGATTCCGTTCAATGCCTGGGGCGCGCTCGTGCTCGGGCTTTTGGGTGGGTTGGGCGTCTCGGAGCCGCTCGGCGTCTTCGTGCGCGCGATCCCGCTCAACCTTTACGCGGTGGCCGCGGTGCTGCTCGCCGGAGCGACAGCGTGGCGGAAGATCGATCTCGGCCCGATGAAGACGGCGGAGGCGCGCGCGGCGACCGGGAAAGTGCTGAGCGCCGAAGGTGAGCTGACGGTGGACGAGACGCTGTTCGAAGCGCGCCTCGACCGCGAGATGCCGCCGCGCGCCGTGAACATGCTTCTCCCGATCCTCTGCATGGTGGTGATGATGCCGGTCGGCCTCTACATCACCGGTGACGGTGTCATCGGCCAGGGCTCGGGTTCGACCAGCGCGCTCTGGGCGGTGATCGCCGGCAACATCGCCGCCTGGGCACTGATGCTGGCCCAGCGGCTCGCCTCGCTCGATGAGCTGGTGCGGTTAGGACTCAAGGGGATCGAATCGCTGCTGGGTCTCGTGCTGATACTGTTACTGGCGATCACCCTGGGCGACGTGTGCACGAGGTTGGGTACGGGGCCGTTCGTAGCCGAGCTCGTGCGTGGGCTGGCATGGCCGGTCCTGCTCGTGCCGGCCACGTTCGTCGCCGCCGCGCTCATCGCCTTCGCCACCGGTACCAGCTGGGGCACCTTCGCGATCATGATTCCGATCGCCGTGCCCGCGGCCGCGGCGCTGGGTCTGCCGCTCGCCCCGTTCCTCGCCGCCTCGCTCTCCGGCGGCATCTTCGGCGATCACGCCAGCCCGATCAGCGACACGACGATCGTCGCCTCGCTGGCCTCCGCCACCGATGTGATCGATCATGTCCGGACCCAGCTGCCCTACGCGCTCAGCGCGGCGGCCGTGGCGATCGTCGGCTTCGCCCTGATCGGGGCGTTCATCTGACGAGCCGGCGGCCGCCCCTAGCCGCTGACCTCTGGGGGCGGCACCTCGAACGTCAGCGACGCCCAGAAGCTCTCCCAATCGAATTCCGGGTCCTCAGGGCGCTCGATCATGTGAATCGAGCGGACGTACCAGCGGCCGGCTACCGCTACGGCGAGGCGCGCGATCCCGGCAGCGTCGCTCCTCGACTCCGACGCGTGACCCTCACCCTCGAAACCCGCGTAGCCGGCCGCGACGACCGCGCCGCGTACCGGCTCGCCTCGAAACAGCAGCTGCACCGCCAGCGTGTCGGGCGGCGTGAGCTTCCTGGGGTCGCTCAGCGGCACGAGCTCGATCGTGTGACCGAGGACGCGCTCCCACACGTCCGGGCCGCCGGAGCCGACGCGCACCAGGGCCTTGGCGCCGCGCGAGTAGCGTTCACGCCCCGGCTGTTCGAGCTCGCCGCGTTGGCGGCGTAGCTCCAGGATGTGCGGCAGGCCGTCGTGCGCCAGGTAGCCGTTGAAATCGTCGGCGCTCAGGTCGATGCGCCGCGGCTTGACCTCGACCGCGACGTACCACTGTCCCTCCGCCGGCGGCAGCACCTCCAGGGCGAGCGAGTTACCGGCCCGGTGCATACGGGTGATGGGTTGGCTAGCCTCGGCACCGACCAGCCGCGCACTCGCGACGCGTTCCGGGGCGAGCGCTGCCATGCTCTCCGGGAAGCGCTCTCCGGTGCTGGCGTAGACGTGGAGGTGCCAACCGGTCGCCGCCGAGAAGAACTCGGGGACGAGCCAAAAGTCGTGCGCCGCGAGGCGCGCAGCCGCCGCACAGATCACGGCGACGAGGCTGAAAGCGAGCGAGGTTCTTCGCATCTGACCTCCCGCGGGTACGTTGGGTCGCCGGTGGAAGCTGCAAACTGTCGAGGCGGCCTCCGCGCGGCAAGCGAGCCGCCCGCTCGCTCTTTTCCACGCGCCGCGCCCGCTGTAGCTTCGCCACCGAGCGAAGCGCTGTCGGGTGCCTTGCCTGGGGAGGGGCGGCTATGGTGAGTGGCGAGCTGGTCTACCTGAACGGCGAGCTGGTGCCTCGCGCCGAGGCGAAGGTCTCGGTCGAGGACCGGGGGTTCAACTTCGCCGACGGCATCTACGAGATGGTGCGGGTCGTCGGCGGCCGTGCCTTCCGGATCGAGGCCCACCTCGACCGCTTCGCGAACGGGGCACGCGTGCTGCAGATCGAGCCGCCGCTCGCGCGCGACGAGCTCAGGGCCGCGATCCTCGACACGGCACGCGCCAACGAGATCGCCGAGGGCACCGTCTACGTGCAGCTCACCCGGGGCGCCGCGCCGCGCCGACACGCCTTCCCGGCCGAGGTCCGCCCCACGCTAGTGATGCTGGCGCGTCCTTTTGCGGGTCGGTCGGACGAAGAGCGTGCGAAAGGGGTCGCGGCGGTCAGCGCGCCCGATTTGCGCTGGGGCTATTGCGAGGTGAAGACGATCGGCCTGTTGCCCAACGTCCTGGCGAATCAGTACGCCCACAGTCGGGGTTGCTACGAGGCGATCCTGGTGCGTGACGGCATCGTGACGGAGGGCGCGCACAGCAGCGTCTTCTCTGCTCAAGCTGGCGTGGTGCGTACGCACCCGGTCGAGAACATCCTGCCGGGGATCACGCGGATGTACCTGATCGATGCCCTGCGGGCGGAAGGTGTGCAGGTGGAGGAAGTCGGCGTGCCGCTCGAGGAGTTTCGGCAGGCCGATGAGATCTTCTTGACCGGGACCGCGACCGAGGTGCTCCCGGTCGTGCGGCTGGACGGCGAGCCGTTGGGCGATGGAGTGACGGGCGAGCTGAGTCGGCTGGCCGCGCGCCTCTATTTCCGAGACGTCGAGGCCGTGCGGGCGGCCGCGGAAATCGAGTGACCGACCATTCAGTCTGAGGTTACGCATGAATCGAACAGAGGACTTGATTCGAGAAGTCGATCGCTGGAGCGCGCACAATTACCACCCGCTTCCCGTGATGATCGAGCGCGGGGAGGGCTGTTGGGTCTGGGACGTCGAGGGTAACCGTTACCTCGACATGTTGAGCGCCTACTCCGCAGTCAACCAGGGTCATCGGCACCCCAAGATCGTCGCCGCGCTCCGGGCGCAAGCCGAGCGGCTCACCCTCACCTCACGCGCTTTCCACAACGACCAGATGGGCGCCTTCCTGCACCAGGTGTGTCAGCTCCTGGGCTACCCGAAGGCGTTGCCGATGAACACCGGCGCCGAAGCTGTGGAGACGTCGATCAAGGCGGTGCGCAAGTGGGGGTACACGGTGAAGGGGGTGGCGGAAGACGCCGCCGAGATCATCGTCTGCGAGAACAACTTCCACGGGCGCACGACGACCATCGTCGGATTCTCCAGCGAGCATCAATACCGCCACGGGTTCGGCCCCTTCACACCCGGCTTCAGGCTGATCCCTTACGGCGACCTCGACGCCCTGCGCGCAGCGATCAACCCGAACACGGTCGGGTTCCTGGTCGAGCCGATCCAGGGCGAGGGGGGCGTCGTCGTGCCGCCCGCGGGCTACCTGAGCGGCGCGGCCGAGCTCTGCCGTGCGGCGAACGTCAAGCTGATGGCCGACGAGATCCAGACCGGCCTCGGCCGGACGGGGAAGCTGCTAGCCTGCGAGTGGGAAGGCGTGAGGCCCGACGTCGTGCAGCTGGGTAAGGCGCTGGGCGGCGGCGTCTATCCGGTCTCACTGATGCTGGCCGACGAGGAGGTGATGGGCGTCTTCCAGCCGGGTGACCACGGCTCCACCTTCGGGGGGAACCCGCTGGCGGCCGCCGTCGGGCGCGCCGCCATGGATGTGATCGTCGAGGAGCGGCTGCCCCAGCACGCGACCGAGGTCGGCGCCTGGTTCATGGCTGAGCTGCGGGCCATCGACTCTCCGCATGTCGCCGAAGTGCGCGGTAGGGGCCTGATGATCGGTGTCGTGATCAAGGAGTCGTCCGGCACCGCGCGACCCTTCTGTCATCAGTTGATGGAGCGCGGCATATTGGCGAAAGAGACGCACGAGCAAGTCGTGCGGTTCGCGCCGCCGCTAGTCGTCACCCGCGAGATATTGGAAGAAGCGCTCGAGTCGATCAGAGAAGTGCTTCAGGCGCCGGTGCAGCAGCCGTCCTGAGGGTCGGCCCCCCGGCCACGAGCCGCCCGTCGTCCCGCCAGTGGAGCGCCGCCTCCGGGAAGATGAGCGTGCGGCCTTCCCGCACGTCCTCGAGCAACAGACAACAGCGAGTGGTAGCACCGCTCCAGAAGGCGCGCTGGCCGAACAGGTGTCCCTGCGGGCAGCGCTGGCGCCCGAAGAAGTCGCAGCGCGCATAGGCGCCGCAGACGGGACAGGGGACCTCTATGGGGTAGGGCCGGCGTACCGTCCACAGGTCGTGGTCACGCCAGCGCAGCTCGGTCTGTGCCTCGGGGAAGACGGAGGAGCCGAAGCCTGCGGGGCGACGTGTCAGGGTGTCCATGCTCCCTCAGTATAACTCGAGCTCGGGCACCGCGGGTAGCCTGCAGCCCGGCCTGCTCTACTTCGCCTACGGCTGCAACATGGACGCGGCCGTGCTCGCCGAGGTCGTCGGCCTGGAGTTGGCGCCCGGCTGGCCGGCTCGGCTGGAGGGCTGGCGGCTCGCCTTCAACCTGACCGACACGGAGACGGGTGGCCGGGTGGTGGCGAGCCTCGCCGCCGAGGCGGGGTGCCGGACCTACGGCGTGGTCTACCGGCTGCCGCGCGCGGCGCTCGCGGCGCTCGACGCGTTCGAGGAAGTGCCGGAACGCTACCGGCGCGAGACGTTCTGGGTGCAGCCGCTGGGGCGACGAGCGCGCCAGGCCGCGCTCGTCTACCTGGGCCAGCCGCGCTGGACGGTTGCGGAGCGGGAGCCCGAGCGCGAGTACCTGGATACCGTGCTGCGCGGCGCCCGCGAGCACGGCCTACCCGATGAGTATGTCGCCTGGATCCGTGCCCGGGCGACGGGCGAGGCTCGCGGCTGCTATCGCGAATCCGCCTCGCTTAGGGTCGAGTAATCTAGCGCGCTCGGTCGGCGGCCAACTCGGCGGCCAACCGCTCGCTCTCCGCGACGATCAGCTCCCAGGCACGCGCTACGTGCCTCTCCGTGGTCCGCAGGTTGCCGATCGCCAGGCGAAGCGTGTAGCGGCCGCCCAGCTCGGTGTGTGAGAGGTAAACCTCGCCCGTCGCGTTCAGCCGCTCGAGGAGCGTCTGGTTGAACCCGTTGAGCGCGGCGTCGCCGCGACCGGTCAACGAGCTGGGGTGCGCGCGGAAGCAGACGAGACTCAGCGGCGCAGGTGCCAGGCGCTCGAACTCGGGGTGCGCGTCCACCCAGCTTGCGAATCGCTGGGCGAGCTGGATGTGCTGGCGGATCCGTTCGGCCAGGCCGTCGGCGCCGAAGCTGCGTAGCACCATCCAGAGCTTCAGGGCCCGAAAGCGGCGGCCGAGCGAGACGCCCCAGTCCATGTAATTCCGCACCTCGCCCTCCCAACCCGTACGCAGGTACTCCGGCACCAGACTGAAAGCGCCGGTGAGGGTCTCCGGCCGTGTCGTGTACAGCACGCTGCAGTCGATCGGCGTGAACAGCCACTTGTGCGGGTTGACGACGATCGATGCGGCCTCGTCGCAGCCGTCCAGCAGGTGCCGGTGTTCCGGCACGATGGCGGCGCTGCCCGCGTAGGCGGCGTCGACATGCAGCCAGAGCCGCTCGCGCCGGCAGAGCTCGGCGATCTCCGGCAGCGGATCGACGCTGGTCGTCGATGTCGTGCCCACTGTGGCGACGACGCAGAAGGGCCGCCGACTCGCCGCACGGTCTTCGCGGATCGCACGCTCCAGCGCGTCGGCCCGCATGCGGTACTCGCCGTCGGTCGGGATCTTGCACACGCCGCGCCGCCCCAAACCCAACACCAACGCGGCCTTCTCGATCGAGGAGTGGGCCTGTTCCGAGGTGTAGAGGCGGAGCAGCGGCAGCCCGTCCCGACCCGACATGCCGCGCTCGCGGATCTGCAGGTCGGTCAGAGCATGGCGTGCCGCGGCGATCGCGCAGAGGCTCGAGACCGAGGCCGTGTCCATGATCACGCCCTCGAAACCGTCCGGTAGGCCCAGCAGCTGACGTAGCCAGTCGACGGCGACCTCCTCCAGCTCCGTCGCCGCCGGCGCGGTCTGCCAGAGCATCCCGTTCACGTTCAGCGCGGCGGAGAGCAGCTCGCCCAGGATGCCGGGCGCGGAGCCGGTGATGCTGAAGTAGGCGAAGAACCCGGGGTGGTTCCAGTGGGTGATGCCGGGTACGATCAGCCGCTCGTAGTCCTCGAGTATCCGGTCGATCGGCTCGCCGCTTTCCGGTGCATGTTTCGGCAGGGCCGCCTTGAGCTGGTTCGGCGCGACGCGGGACAGGACAGGATAGTCTTCGGGGTGACTGAGATATTCTGCGATCCAGTCGACGGCGCGGTAACCGGCACGGCGAAATTCCTCGACCGGTAGGTCTTGGTGCATGCTCATCCGTCCTCCGTACGCCGGTGAAGCTCGCCGGCTCGTTTGCGCCGCGAGAAGCGTGTGGGCTAGGTTGCGCGAAGTCCGACCTGATCCAATACGTCCGCTGCCGCGGATCAGCAAGGCGAGGTCGTCAATGCTCGTTCGATCGTTCGGGAGGAGTCGGCCGGCGCGCTTCGGTGCGCTGGTAACCCTCGCCACAGCCGTCGCCTGCGGCCGCTCGGAGCGGGTCGGCTGGACTGGCCGCGACATGCCCGACAGCGTGGCGCGGGCTGCCGAGGCAGCGACGGATGGCGCGGCCGAGCACGAGCGCTTGTTAGCCGTTCTGGCACCGCTGCAGCGGCGCGCGCTTGAGGATTCGGCGCTCGCCAGCCAGTGGGCGGCCCTCCAGTCAGAGGCGGAGGCACGAATCGTCGAGCGCTCCAGCTTTTACGGCAAGCTGATCGAGCGGCGCAACGAGATCGAGGCGCTGATGCGCGCCCAAGGTGAGGCGGTGGACACGCTGTCGCTGGCGCAGCGCTCCGAGCTGATCCGCCACTACCAGAACATCCAGCAGGAGCTGGCGCGGGTGAAGACCGATGCGCTCCGCAGTCCGGAGTTCGCCGCGCGACTGAAGGCGTTTCAGACGGCGCTCTTCGCGAAGATGCGAGAGTTCGAGCCCGAGCGGGCTGCCGAGGTCGATCGGCTGGAGCGGTTCGAGACGGAGTTGTTCTCGAGCGTGGACAGCGCAGCGCCGGGGCCCGGGAGCGGCCCGGGCCGCTGAGGCCGCGGAGGCCGAGTGGAGGAACGCATCGTCGAGTGCGCCGACGGCTCGCGCTGGAAGGTGATCGAGGCCACCCGCTCCAGCCTTCACCGCCTCGAGCTCGCCTTCGAGTCGTTGGATGAGCCGGGCCTGCTGCTGAGGGCCGAGGCGACCGCGCAGAGTCTCGCGGAACTCAGCGAACGAGAGCTCTGTTTCCTGGTGGGTGAGCTCCGAGGGTAACACCGCTCACAACCCCCCGGCGATGCATTACTACGCGTACGGCTCGCTTCTGAACCGCGATCTGCTGCGGGTCCTCTGCCCGACGGCCCGGCCGCTCGGCACGGCGTCGATCGCGCACCACACCCTCTGCTTCACCGGCCGCTCAGAGACCTGGGGCGGTGGCACGGCGACGATTCGACTGGCGCCGGCTCAGCGTCTCTGGGGTGCGCTGTACGAGATCGACGCGGCGGGCCGCGAGCAGATCGAGCGATCCGGCGCCGTCGACGGGTACGTCTGGGCCTTCACGCCGGTGGAGGATGCGAGCGGCGCCCTGGTGCGTGCCGGTCTTCTGGTCAAGGTGCGGGATCTGCAGCCGGCGGAACCCTCGCCCGAGTACCTCGAGGTGCTGAAAGCGGGCTGGGCCCAGTGGGGGCTCGATACCGAAACCCTGCTGCGTCAGGCGCTGGAACGGAGATAGCGGGCGGTGCGCTGGTCGGCTTCTGGCAGCTGCGCTGGCCGCCGGAACGCGACCGGAGTATCTTTGGTGCTGTGTTCGCCGGCTCCTAGGTCGGATTGGCCCCCGCTGCTGACGTGCGGCCTCGGCGGAGAAGGGGTCGGCGACTGGAGGAACTGCGGTGCGTGACTTCACCCAGGTTGTGCGGGACAACGTCTCCGAGTATCGGGGCTCCTTCTTCAGCGCGGTAAAGTGGGCGCCAATCTTCGTGGCGACACTGATGACGCTTTCGCAGGATCCACGTCTGCAACACCGCCATCGCAGCTGGGTCAACGCGGCGCTCGCCTACTTCGTGGCGCCCGACGACGCGGTCCCCGAAAGGGAATACGGCCCCTACGGCTATCTCGACGATAACCTGGTCAGCGCCTACGTGTTGGAGCAGATCGCGCGCGATGTCGGCTGGCGGGTGATCGAGGATGCGTGGGACGGCGAGCTGGCGGCCCGGGACGTGGCGCGTGAGATGATCGACCGCGAGCACGAGCTGCTGGGTCATCTGGGCGAAGAGGCGCTGCAGCGGGCCGGCGTGCTCAAGAGGCGGCAGTTTCCGCCGAGCCCTGAATTCGGTAGCTTCAGTTAGGTAAGCCAGGCCGGTAAGACCGCAGCTGTGAGCGTCGACATGGGAATCGTAAGTTCAGGCGGCGGCGTCGCGATGGCGATCTTCGGTGTCGGTAACATCGGCTGGACCGAAGCCATCCTGATCATTTTCCTCTTGATGCTGCTCTTCGGGGCGCGGCGACTGCCGGAGATCGGCCAGTCGCTCGGCAAAGGGATACGCGAGTTCAGGAAATCGCTGACCGCGCCCGAGGAGGAGCACAAGGCGGTGACGAGTGAGAAAGACGCGGCGCCAGCCGAAACGTCGAAGCGGGAAGAGACCGGCTAGCACAGTCTGCCAGGCGCCGCACGGCTCTGATCGATCCTGCCTAGGCTGACCTCAGGGCTCTGCTCACCCGCGCCTCCGCTGAAGGCATGGGCGGCGTGTCCAGCTCAGCTCTCCCCCCTTCGCTCCCGAGGCGTCGCTCGCTACGGCTCCCCGAACGACGCGACCACGGGCTTCACTAGCCGATCGAAGTCAGCGTAGCTCAGCCGCACCGCCTCCGTGTGGTTCCCCGCGTTGAAGACGATCGACTCGTCTTCCGCCAGCCGCTGGTCGACGAACACGCGCTGGCCGTACAGGTTGCCGAACGGCGGCATCGCACCCGGCTCGCAGTTCGGGTAGAGGCCGGCAAACTGCGACTCCTCGGCCAGCCGCAGCTTGCCCGACCCGACCGCACTTTCGAGCCGCTTCGCGTTGACGTGGTAGGAGGCTGGCAGTACGGCCATGACCGGCTCGTCCTGCTTGGTGAAGAAGATGACGGTCTTCGCCCACTCGTACCCGGAGATGTGCGAGACCGCCGCCTCTTCGGCCGCGGTGTAGGCTGTGGGGTGCTTGATCACTTCGTACTTCACCCCTTCGTCCTTCAGGAACTTCTCGACTTCCGGCGCAACTCCCATGACGCTTACCTCCGGCGGTTTGGTGCCTATCTCTCGAGGAGCTTGAGAAACCTCTTCAGGGTGTAAGTATTGGCTACATCGGCCCTCTCCAGCCAGCCCCGCCGCGCCTGGTCCACACCGTAGCGCATGTAGTCGAGCTCGGCGACACGGTGCGCGTCGGTGCTGATGACGATCTTCACACCGGCTTCTCGGGCCATCTGCAGGTGAAAGTCGCGCAGGTCGAGCCGATCGGGTTGCGCGTTGAGCTCGAGCAGCACGCCTTCCTCGCGGGCGACCTTGACCAGCTCCTCGACATCGACCGGGTACGGCTCGCGCCGGTTGATGATGCGGCCAGTGGGGTGGCCGAGGATGTTGACCCGAGGGTGTCGCATCGCCCTGGTGATGCGTTTGGTCATCGCGGCGCGGCTCAGGTTGAACTTCGAGTGGACCGAGATGACGACGACGTCCATCGCGGCCAGCAGCTCCTCCCCTAGGTCCAGAGACCCATCGTCGCGGATGTCGACCTCGGCCGACTTGAGGATGCGGATGTCGTCGTGCTTCTTCTGTAGCACCTCGATCTCCCGGTACTGCTCCCAGAAGTCCGACTCCTTCACCCCGGTCATCGCCAGCGCTGGACTGTGATCGGTGATCGCCATGTACTTGTAGCCGCGTTTGCGACAGCCCTCCACCATCTCGGCGACGCTGTTCTTTCCGTCGCTGTACGTGGTGTGCATCTGCAGATCACCGCGGATGGCCGCCCGCTCGATGATCTCGGGCACGCGGTCCTGGCGCGCCGCCTCGACTTCGCCGCGGTCCTCGCGCAGCTCCGGCGCGATCCAGGGCAGGTCGACCGCGGCGAACACCTCTTCCTCGGTCTGGCCGCCGACGAGCTTCTTACCCTTGAAAACGCCATACTCGTTGATCTTCAGCCCACGCTCGCGGCCGATGCCGCGGATCACGATGTTGTGGGCCTTGGAGCCGGTGAAGTAGACCAGGGCGGCGCCGTAGCTCTCGCGCGGGACCAGCCGCAGGTCGACCTGCAGGCCGCCTTTGAGCCGGATCGAGCTCTTGGTGCCGCCCTTTGCCAGGACCTCCTTAACGTCGCCGTAGGCCACGAAGTGGTCCATCAGCGGCGAGCCGTCGGTCATCGTGGCCAGGATGTCGATGTCGCCCACCGTCTCGCAGCGCCGCCGGTAACTTCCCGCCACCTCCAGGTCGGCCACACCTTTGGCTCTCTTCAGGTAGTCGAGCAGCGGCGCGACGTAGATGTCGGCGTCGGAGAGCTTGAAGCGGCCGGCGCGCGCCTTCAGCTCCGCGATCCCCTTGAGCGTGCGGGCCTGGAGGGTCTCGCCGAACCCGGGCAGCTCCGCCAGCTTCCCGGCCTCAGCCGCTTCCTCTAGCTCTTCGACCGACGTGATCTCGAGGCCGTCCCACAGCAGCCGGGCGCGCTTCGGCCCGAGCCCTGGGATGTGCATGATCTCCACCAGGGTGGCGGGGACCTCGCGGCGCAGCTCCGTTAGGAAATCGAGCTCGCCGGTGGCGAAGATCTCGCGGATCTTGGCGGCGAGGTCCTTGCCGATGCCAGGCAGGTCTTCCGGCCGGGCGTCCTCGTTCTTGAGTAGTGACTCGATCGGCTGCGAGAGCGTCTCCAAGGTGCGTGCCGCGTTGCGGTAGGCACGCACCCGGAACGGGTTCGCGTCCTGGATCTCGAGCAGGTCGGCGATCTCCTCGAAGATATGCGCGTAGTCGATGTTCTCCACGTCAGATCGCCCCGTTGGGTAGCATCTTCAAGAACTCCGACTCGCTGAGGATCTCCACGCCAAGCTCCACCGCGCGTTCGTACTTGCTGCCGGGGTCAGCCCCGGCCACCAGGTAATCCGTCTTCGCGCTGACGCTGGAGGCGGTGCGGCCGCCCAGCGAGCGGACGAGCTCCTGCGCTTCGCTGCGACCCAGCGATTCCAGTCCACCGCTGAACACGAAGGTGAGCCCGGCGAAGCGTCCGTCCCCCGCCGGCTCGCGCTCGGCCACCCTTAGGCCGCGCTTCTTCAGCTCGCGGATGATCTGGCGCGTATCGGCGCTTTGCAGGAAGTCGTGGACCGCCTCGGCCACTATCGGCCCGACGCCCGGCACGGCCTCCAGCGTTTCGCGCGTCGCGCTCGACACGGCATCCAGCGAGCCGAAATGTGTGGCCAGGTCGCGCGCCGTTTGGGTCCCCACCTCCGGGATGCCCAACGCGTAGAGGAAGCGGTCGAGCGTAGCCTGCTTCGATCGCGCGATCGCCGCCACCAGTTTTTGGGCGGAGAGTTCCGCGAACCCTTCCAGCTCCAGCAGATCCTCGACCTGGAGCGTGAAGAGGTCGGCCACGCTCTCTACCAGCCCCGTCGCGAGCAGCTGCTCTACGGTGCGCTCGCCCAATCCGCGGATGTCGAGCGCATCGCGGGAGGCGAAGTGCTGCACTCGGCCCTTGAGCTGGGCAGGGCAGGCAAGCCCATTAGTGCAGAAGTCGAGTGGTCCGTGGCTCACGACCTTAGAGCCGCAGACGGGGCAGCGGCTCGGCATCCGGAAGGCGGGCCCGCGCCGCGACCCCGGAGCGGGTACCCGCTCGAGCACCTGGGGGATGACGTCACCTGCCCGCTGGATCCGCACCTTGTCGCCCACGCGCACGTCTTTGCGCTCGACCTCTTCGCGGTTGTGCAGCGAGGCCCGGGAGACGGTGACGCCGCCCACGTCCGCGGGGCGCAGCATGGCCACCGGCGTCAGCTTGCCCGTGCGCCCAACCTGCACGACGATGTCGAAGATCTCCGACACCTCGCGGCGCGGCTCGAACTTGTAGGCGAAGGCCCAGCGCGGATGGTGCGCGGTCGCGCCGAGTCGCTCACGCGCGGCTAGCTGGTTCAGCTTGATCACTACGCCGTCGATCTCGTACTCCAGTTCATCGCGCTCGCGCTCCAACCGGTGGTGCCAGTCGATCGCGTCCTCGATCGCGTCCACCCTCTTCAGATGAGGGCTGATCTTGAACCCCCAATCGCGCAGCGCCGCGAGCACCTCCCACTGCGCTTCGAACTCGGCACCGTCGACCGTCATGACCTCGTAGGCGAAGAAGACGAGCGGCCGCTGCGTCGTGATGCCAGGATCCAGCTGGCGCAGCGAGCCCGCGGCAGCATTGCGCGGGTTCGCGAAGACGGGCCGGTTCTCCTGCGTGAGCCGGGCGTTCAGCCGCTCGAAGTCCGCGAGCAGCATGATGGCCTCGCCGCGTAGCGACAAGAGCGCCGGCGCACCGCGCTTCTCGCTGCGCAGCTTGAGCGGCACCGACCCGATCGTGCGCACGTTGGCCGTCACGTCCTCGCCCACTCGCCCGTCCCCGCGGGTCGAGGCCCGGGCCAGCGTCCCGGTTTCGTAGACCAGCTCGACTGAGAGCCCGTCCAGCTTCGGCTCTACCACGTAGTCGGCCGCGCCATCGCCGAGCGCCGCGCGGAGGCGACCGTCGAAGCGCCGCGCCGCGTCCTCGCTGTCACCGGAATCGAGGCTGAGCATGAGCGCGGTGTGCTCGATCTCGCTGAACCCGGATCGCGCTTGGCCAGCGACGCGCTGGGTCGGCGAGTCGGGGGCGACGAGCGCGGGGAAGCGTTCCTCTAGCTGGACCAGCTCGCGGTAGAGCCGGTCGTAATCGGTGTCGGAGATCTCGGGCCGGTCGAGGACGTAGTAGAGATGGTCGTGGTGGCGGATCGTCTCGCGGAGCTTCTCGATCCGTCGTCGGGCGCGTTCCGGGTCACCCGCGGCCGAGGGGCCTGTGCTGCGCGTCACGCTCTACTCCTTGGCCGCCTCTTTGCCTTCCTCGGACCCCTCCTCATCGGCTGGCGTCAGCTCGCTCTCCGGCTGGCGACCCGCGCGGACCGGCCGGCCGAACTCGCGCCAGCCGCGCGCCCAGTCCCAGAGCCGGGCCGCGGCGCGCCCGTAAACCGAGTCCGCCGGGAAGCGGCCGTCGGCGCCACGCTCGCCGGCCGGCAGGCCGGCGAAGATCGCCCAGCCCTCCTCCACCTGACGGATCGGCCAGATGTGGAACCCCCCCGCCTGGACCGCTTCGATGACCTCGTCGGTCAGCACCAGGTTGGAGCTGTTGCGCGCCGGGATGATGACACCCTGCTCGCCCGTGAGCCCGCGGCGCTTACAGGCGCGGAAGAAGCCCTCGATCTTCGTCGTCACACCGCCGATCGGCTGGACGTCGCCCTTCTGGTTCAGCGCCCCGGTGATCGCGACGCCCTGGCGGAGCGGCACCTGGGCGATGGCCGAGACGAGCGCGTAGAGCTCTGCCGCCGAGGCGCTGTCGCCCTCCACCTCTTCGTAGAGCTGGTCGAACGAGAGGCTCGCCGACAGGATGAGCGGGTGGTCCTGGGCGAACAGGTCGCCAAGGTACCCGGAAAGGACCAGCACGCCCTTGTTGTGCAGTGGGCCGCCCAACCGAACCTCGCGCTCGATGTCCACCACGCCGCTCGTCCCCATGAAAGCGCTGGCCTCGACCTTGATCGGTCGGGCGAAATCGTGTTCGGCGGCGGAGAGCACGGCGAGCCCGTAGAGCTGCCCCACCTTGGCGCCACGCGGCTCGACGGTCAGCGTATCCTCCTCGATCAGGTTAAGCAGCTCGCGCTCGGCGCGGTTCACCCGCTGCTCACGCTCGCGGATCGCGCGGTGGACATCATCGACGGTCACCGTCTCGCGCTTCTCCGTACGGGCGAAGAAGGTCGCCTCGCGCACCAGGTCGCCGATCGCGCCGAAGCGAGTGGAGAGTCGGTTCTGATGCTCAGCCAGCCGCGAGCCGAACTCGACCACTCGCGCCACGGCGCCGGCGTCGAAGGGGTTCAGCTTCTCCTCCTCGCAGCGGGCGGCGATGAAGGCGCCGTAGCTCCGTTCGCCCTCCGCGTCACGCTCCATGTAGGGGCTGAAGTCGGCCTTCACCTTGAACAGCTCGCGGAAGTCGTCGTCGTAAGCGTGGAGCAGGTGGTAGGTTAGGGGGTCGCCGATAAGTACGACCCGGCAGTCGAGCGGCACCGGTTGCGGCTTGAGCGTCGTGGTCGCCAGCAAGCTCGTGTACTCCATGATCTCCTCGAGCCGGATCGATTGGGTGCGCAGCGCGTTCTTCAGCGCAACCCAGGCGATCGGCTGGCGCAGCAAGTCGGCGGCATCGAGGATCAGGTAACCGCCGTTCGCCTTGTGAATGGCGCCCGCCGTGACGTGGCTGAAGTCGGCGACCATGGTGCCGAACTGAACGCGGTGCTCGATCCGCCCGATCACGTTGTGGTAGGTCGGGTTCTCCTCGCGCACGACCGGCGCGCCGCTCTCCGGTGTGTTGCAAACGATCAGGTTCACCCGGTAACGCGAGAGCGGGTCCTCCAGGTCGAGCGACGGCCCTTCGGGCGTCGGGCTTGTGTCCTCGCCCGTGTCGACGAAGAGTTCCGCGTTCTGTACGATGTCGTCGGCCAGCCGGTTCAGATGCTTGATCACTTCGGGGACCGATTCCCAGGCGCGCTTCACCTCGCCCACGCAGTGGGCGACCCGGCTGTGCGCGACCTGGCGCTGCAAGTCGATCATGCGCCGCTGCGCCTCACGCTCGGCCTCGCGCACTCGGCGCTGCACGTCGGCGAAGATCTTCTCCATCTCACGGCGCCGCTCGAGGATCTCTTCTTGCTGCGACTCCGGCAGCACTTTGAAGTGTTGCTCGTCGATCGGCTCGTTGCCGAGCGCCGGTACGACTGCGAACCCGGCGGGCGTCTGCATCAGTGCGACGTAGCGCTCACCCTCGATCCGTGCTTGGAACTCCTCGATCAGTTCGCGCTGCCGTGTCACGGCGCGCTCGGCGATCTCGTCCCGCTCCTTGCGGAACTCATCGCTCTGCAGTGCCCTGGGCAGCGTGGCTTGCAGGTCGCTCAGGATGCCGTCCACGTCTTTCTCCAGCCGTGGTGCCTGGCCCGCGGGCACCCGCAGCGCGCGGGGCTCGCGGGGCGAGTCGAAGTTGAAGACGTAGCACCAGTCGTCCGGCGTCGGTTCGGTCCGGGCCCGGTCCTCGAGCAGCTGGCGGATCATCGTCGCGCGTCCCGAGCCGGGTAGCCCCAAGGCGAAGATGTTGTAGCCGGGGTGTTCGACGTCGAGCCCGAAACGCACGGCGCGCATGGCGAGGTCCTGGCCAATCGCCTCGCGCAGCGGTTCCAGCTCGGCCGTCGTCTTGAACTGGAGGGTGGACGGGTCGCAGGCTCTCCGGAGCTGGTCGGGTTTCAGGGGGCTTGGGGTGTGGATGGTCACGCGATTCGGCCTCCCGTTGGCGACCGCGATCGTACGGCCGCGCACTGAGCGGCGGAGCCGTACCTAGCCCTTGATCTTGCCCTCGGCTAGGGCACGCAGGATGTCGGTCGTGGTGACGATGCCTCTGAGCTCCCCCTCGTCGATGACCAGCACGCGGTGCACGCCGGCCTCCAACATGTAGGCCGCCGCTTTCTTGAGCGGCGTGCTGGAGGGCTGGCTGATAACCTGGCGGGTCATGACCTCGCCCACGCTGTAGCCGTTCAAGAGATCCCACTCGGGCGAGTGCGTTGTGCGCATCCACTCGAGGGCCTCGACCTCCCCGGGCTCCCAGCTCTCAGCAAAGAACTCCGAACTCGGGTTGCCCGCGTCGCGTCGACCGGCGGCTCGCTCGTCGAGCGGGCCACCCGGCCGCAGCGATACACCGGGGGCGTCCTCGCGGAAGTCGAAGATATCCGTCGTCGAGATGACGCCCACGACCACGCCGTTGGCTACCACCGGTGCGCCGCTCACCTCCTGTTCGGTCAGCACCTCCAACAGCTCACGCAGCGTGAGGTCCGGGGAGACGGAGACGACGTCCCGCTGCATCAGGTCCTTGAGCCGCAACATCGCAGCCGTCCTCTTGGCGTGAATACCGCTCGGTCCCCGAGAGGCCCGCGACCCAGCCGCCGCCACCGCCGCTAAATTGCTCCGCTTGCCTACAAACTAACGTGCAAACAAACCTGCCGTCCAACCCTGACGCGCCTCCCGGCAGGGCGCTACTCCTCTGGCTCGAGCTTCAGGGCGGCCGAGTTGATGCAGTAGCGCAGCCCGGTCGGCTGCGGCCCATCCTCGAACACGTGACCCAGATGCG
>CAYFXF010000030.1:16823-19178 GCA_964347085.1 uncultured Gemmatimonadota bacterium
TGGTGTCGGGCGCCGTGCTCACGGCCTCGCGCTCGATCGGCTGCCAGAAGCTCGGCCAGCCGGTGCCCGAGTCGTACTTCGCCTTCGAGTCGAACAGCTCGGCCCCGCAGCAGATGCAGCGGTAGACGCCGCTCTGCTTGCTGTCATGGTAGGCCCCGCTAAAGGCAGCTTCGGTGCCCTTCTCTCGGGTGACGCGGTATTGCTCCCGTGTGAGGCTCTCCCTCCACTCGGCATCGCTCTTCCGGATCTTCGATCTGGCCACGCTCGGATCTTCCTTTCTCTGGGCGGTAGCATGCAGAGAGTTGACAACCGAGGATAACAGAAGACGGAGCGCAAGTCACGCTGGGGAACCCCCCCAAGGTCTCGAGCGGCGCTCGCGGCCATGGCGGTCAGTTGCGGCCGAGCCTGGGTAGCGTACAATACCGGCCAATCGTGCAACCCCAAGCACCGGAGAATTGCATGGACCTGCGGAGGACAGCACTCGGAGCGATCCTCGTGACGCTGACCGTCCCGGCAGTCGCGAGCCCGGGCCGGGCTCAGGACCTCGCGGACGTCCAGATCCAGACCCTAGACGTGGCGCCGGGCGTCTACATGCTGGTCGGGGCGGGCGGCAACATCGGCGTCTCGGCCGGCAGGGACGGTGTCTTCTTGATCGACGACCAGTACGCGCCGCTCACCGAGAAGATCCTGGCGGCGGTGCGCACGGTCAGCGAGGCGCCGGTCCGCTTCGTGCTCAACACCCACTGGCACAACGACCACACGGGCGGCAACGAGAACCTAGGCGAAGCCGGGGCGCTGATCGTGGCGCACGACAACGTGCGGGCGCGGATGAGCGTGGAGCAGTTCCTCGAGGCGTTCGACAGGCGCTATCCGCCGGCACCCGAGTCCGCGCTACCCGTGGTCACCTTCTCCGAGGCGGTAACCTTCCACCTGAACGGCGACGAGATCCACGCCTTCCACGTCGTCGACGCACACACCGACGGCGACGCGATCATCCACTTCCGCAAGGCGAACGCCGTGCACATGGGCGACGCTTACTTCAACGGGCTCTACCCATTCATCGACGTCGGGTCCGGGGGCTCGATCGATGGCACGATCGCGGCAGTGGACGCCGTGCTGGCGCTGATCGACGACGAGACGCGAGTGATCCCCGGCCACGGGCCGCTCTCCAACAAGGCGGAGCTGGTGGCTTATCGCGACATGCTGGCCGGCGTGCGCGAGCGGATCGCGGCCGAGATCGCCCAGGGCAAGACGGTCGACGCTGTGATCGCGGCCCAGCCGACGGCGGCGTACGACGCGAGCTGGGGCAAGGGTTTCCTCAATCCGGAGAACTTCACCCGGATCGTCTACGCCGATCTGACCCGAAACAAGATGTGACGCGTCGCGCGGTTAAGAGGCCGGGGCGCCGCTCTGCACGCGAACGGCCTCGGGCTCAACGCGCAGCCGACCCGCACGGCGCGTGAGGCGCGCCCGCAACCGCCGCCAGCGCGGGGCGACGAGTCGGTAGCCGAGCAGCCCGACCAGGAGCGACCCGAAGATCGACGGCTCGCGCAGGTCCGCCTTGACCAGCCAGAGGAAGTGCATCACGCCGAGCCCGGCCGCCAGGTAGGCAAGGCTGTGGAGCCGCTGCCAGCGCCGGCCGCCCAGCCGCTTCACCATCCCCGTGGTCGAGGTCGCCGCCAGCGGGATGAGGCTCACGAGTGCCGCGAAGCCGACTGTGATGTACGGCCGGTCGGCGATGTCCTCGAGGATGTACTCGAACGCGAAGAACTGGTCGATCCCGAGATAGACGCCGAAGTGGAGCACGGCGTAGAAGAAGGCGTAGAGGCCCAGCATGCGCCGAAGTTTGACCAGCCAACCGATGCCCAGCAGCTGACGCACCGGTGTGACGGCGAGCGCCAGGATTAGAAACGCCAGCGTCCACCAGCCGGTGCGGTGCGTGAGCGCCTCGATCGGGTTCGTCCCCAGGCCGCCCGTCAGCGCGTCAAACACGATCAGCGCCAGCGGGACCAGCGCCAACACGAAGACCGACCGCCGTACGATTCGCTCGGCCGAACGCCGTCGCTCGCTCATCGTCCTTAGAAGTTGGCCCGCAGGTCCATGCCCGCGTAGAGCTCGGCGACCTGGTCCGCGTAGCCGTTGAACATGAGGGTCGGCCGCTTGCGGAACTCGCCGATTCGGCGCTCGCGCTTCTGGCTCCAGCGCGGGTGGTCGACCTCGGGGTTCACGTTCGAGTAGAAGCCGTATTCTCGCGGCGACGTCTGCATCCAGCTGTTGAGCGGCTGCTGACGCACGAAGCTCATGCGCACGATCGACTTGATGCTCTTGAACCCGTACTTCCAGGGCACCACCAGG
>CAYFXF010000031.1:0-18167 GCA_964347085.1 uncultured Gemmatimonadota bacterium
CAAATACCTGTGCCACATGTCGACCTCCACTTGGGACGAACTCGAGCTGCGCCCTAACGGTTATGCGTTTCAGCTGCGCCCCAGCGGAGCGCAGGGGTCAACGGAACAAAGGACGCGAGCATGTGCTTTACATCTCCGAGGAGCCCGCCGCGCAGCATGGCCAAAGGCCCTACGCCGATAGGCGGTAGCGCCAGCTGCAAACGCTGGTTAGGCTGCGCGTCAGGGCACGAGTGGGCAGCGGGTAGTTGCGGCTGAGCACGACTGAATCAGCGCCGTCGCACGGTAATGACAAGGTCCTCACCGTCCAGTTGCTGTTCATACGCCAGCCCAAGGTGAGTGGCGATCTCATCGTAGATGAGCCACACAAGCCGGTCGACCTCGGCTTCGGTGAGGCCGAACACGCCCTCCGTTCCAAAGCCCCGAACCCACGGGCGACTCGACCGCGCTTTCACCATGTTGTCGGTAGCCTCGAGAATCTCGAACTCGAGATCCCTCCAGGCAGCCGCATTTCGATACCACCCGCGTACGAGGCCGGCTGGTGTCCCGCTCCCTCTCTCACCCCAGCCAGGAGCGAACTGCTTGCCGATCCACCGTCCGAACTCGTCAACGCTATGGCCCTGCTCCTCGGCATAGGCAGTTGCGACCGCCGCCCAACTTGCCCAGTGAAACTCCAACCTAGCCCATCTCTGGTCGGGAGTAAGCTCAGGAAGTTGGATACCTTGACCCTGGACGAGACAGGGTGTGCCCAGAGCAAGAGCGCCAAGGGCTGCCAGCGACCAGACTCGTGACTTCATCGGAATCCTCCCTTCGAAAGCGCAGCCTAACTAGTCTTCAGCTGCGAGGTGCCCACGCCGTACTGCAGGAGGAAGTCGCAGCCGCAGCGCCGGCCCGCTAGCCACGAGCGGCGCTGGCTGAGGCGTCCACGGTCGATCCACAGCGGCCGCCGGATAGGCCGAATCACGACTCCTTCACCATAGACCAGTGCGCGTGAACGATGCGCCACTCGCCCGCCGTCCGCCGGTACACCGAGGTGGCCTTCCACGGCGTCAGAGGCTCGCCGTCGGTCGTGGAGGGCTCATACCGCAGCGTCAGGATTCCAGTGTCACCGTAGATCTGGACCTTCGGATCTACGAGCTCGTATCGGTGAGCTGGGATCTTTCCCTCCAGCGAGGCGAAGTAGTCGCGGAGCGCCGCGATCCCATCGATTCGCCTCTGCGCAGCGATATCGTCGAAGTAGGTGACATCGTCCGCGTCAATGTCCACATAGCCGAGCGGGTGCCCTTGGGCCCAGCGGTCCAGGGCTCGACGCTCCTGCGCGAGAATGGCGCTCTCGGGGTCCCCGTGCGTCACGGTCTCGTCCCTCCTCTCGTTCGGCTTCACTCCGTTCAGGCCGACTAACTTGTCTTCAGCTGCGGGGCACTCAACGCGGTAACGCAGCAACGCAGCATAACTCGCGATGTTCTATTTCACCGTGAGGCTCGCCTCACATTTGTTGTTCTCACGGGCCCAATCTGGCTCGCCCCATTCGTTGTCGGGATCCACCTCGAACTCGAACCTGTAGTCGCCCGGCGCGAGCGTCCGGTTCGCCTCGACGAAGAACCAGGCGCGACCCCGCTTCTTGTAGGTGTACTCGAAAGTGGTCGAGTATCGCCTGTCGGGATGGACGTTAGAGAAACCCGCCGCGTCCTGATACATGACGTCGTTCAGAGGTTCCCTGAGAAGCGCCCAGCCGAAGAAGACGCGACTCAGGGTACGCGTACCCTTGTTCTCTACGAAGACCGTGAACCTGAGAGAGGTCTGCGACGTGCCGGCGATGACGAAATTCATGCTCTCGGTGAAGCTGCCATACTCAAGGAACCCACAGGTCAGCTCGACCTCGGGCGGTAGGATCTCGAACCACGCATCGCTGGCATCGCTCATCTTCCCGTCCGCCGACGAGACTATCAGCTTGTATCTCCCCGGCCGCTGCGTCGGTGATACGGTCCAGCGATAGGTGCCGGTATTGCGCGTTGCGGCGATGAGATGCTTGACGGCCTTGTCATCCTCGAGCAGCACCCTGACCGTCGGGAGCAGCTCTGGATTGGCGCGCCAGCGGAAGACGAAATCCCAACCTTGACGCAACTCTTCCCCGCCGTTCGGATTGGTGACCGTGATCACCTGCCGCGGCTTGACGTCCACCTTCTTGAACGGCTCCTGCGCGTCGGCGGCACGCGCGCAGACCGCCAACGTGACGGAGATCAACACGGCAACACGAGCTAGCGAATCGTTCTTCATCTGGGTCCACTCCTTTCACTGCGCTGACCCCCGCGGTCGCACGCGAACGACCGGCGGGGTCAGCCGACCCGTAAGACTTCCTAGAAGGCTTATCTTCGCGGTAAGAGGGTGTTCTCTGGGGACGCCTGGCAGGGATCGCAGGCCAGTGAAGAACTCCGGGGTAACCCGCAGCGCCACGGCCGAGGCCTCTCCGCCGCTAGGAACTCCGCACGGCCACCTCAGCTAATCGCACACCGACAGGTTAGGCGGTCACGCCCCGGGCGGCAAGGAGGAAGACACCGGCCGACCCGGATCGTTCGGGGGCTCAGACTTGGTCGCCAGCGCCAGCCGCTCGATCACACCCTCCATCTGACGCCGCCGCAGCCGCGCCCAGCCGGGCAGCCGGAACGCGGCGAAGCTGAACATGCCGAGTCCGGCGAGCGACAGGAACGCCGCCCCCGGCCAGGTGCCTTCCAGGTTGCCGGACACGAGCCCCGTGATCGAAATGGCCAGCGCGAACCCGAGCGCCACGAAGCCGCTGAAGATCAGCTCGCGCGCGCTGCCCTTCACGGTCCGGAGCCGCAGCCGCTGACCGGTCTCGGTCGGCTCGAGCAGCGCCTGCAGGTTCCCGTTCGTCCACTGGCGGAACGGGCCGTCGTATCGCACCCTGCCCCGCGCGTCGAACGTCTCGCGCAGATCGACGACCAGCCGCTCCCATTCCTCGTCCGAGAGCCGCCGGTCGAGCTCGATCGTGCGGCCGACGCCGATCGGCAGGCCGAGGAAGCGGCGTGATGTCGGCCGGCCGGCCCGATCCAGCGAGCCCGCCGCCTCGGTCACCAGCTCGGGCGGGAGACCCACTTCGCGGCCGATCTCCTGTAAATCGGCGAGCGTCATCCCCTCGCCGGCGGGGAGCCGGCGCCGGGCGCCCTGCTGCGCCTCGGCCGCCCGCTGAAAGATGGCGGCGACTTCCTCTTCGCTGTAGCGTCGCTGGTTCATAACGACTGCAAGATCGCCCGATCCGCCGTCCGGGGCAAACCGAGTGCCAATCTCGCTTAGAGCCCCCGCTTCAACGCCCCCCACGTGGCTACTTCGGGCAATCCATATCCATCAATGTACTCGCGGAATTCCGGTCGAAAGGTCTCCTTTCGCTCCTTCCAGTACATCTGGAAGCCGGGGGCCTTTGCGTAGGCGGCGTAGAGCTTCTCGTAACCCTTCCAGACATCTCGATCTAAGGCCCCGTTGTGGTATTGGTAGTGCGCGTCCTCGAACATCCTGAGCAATGAGAAGCAGAGCTCGATGAACCGCGCGTGCTCCTTCTCGTCAAGCCTCGACGGATCCTCCGTACCCACCTGGAACGTCCAAGCCAACTCCGGGTCAAGCAGGAGCGGTCTGTTCCAGTCACGAGCCGCAGTGGCGATCGAATGCGACGTGGACAACCGCGTGGCCCTCGTGTTCTGACGGATCTGACGGGCCAGGTAGATGAGCGTCACGATCACACCGGCCGCGCCGAGGATCTCTCCAACGGCCCCTATCGCGTCCCAGTTCATGTGCCCCCCGCTTCGACGGATCGGCTCAGATCCGAATCCAATCCGCGAGCTCCTCATGCTGAAAGATCATGGTCTCTTGGATGCTCAACTTCTGTCCTGCGCTTGCTTGTTCGGCCCGTCGGTACATCGCGTGTGCGATGGCCACATCTACATAGGCCAGACCCACCGCATTGAAGTAGACCCGTTCCTCGGCCGTCTCCCTGCCGCGCTTCTCGCCTGCCACGACCTCCACCAGGTTCGCGTAGATGTCCGCGTCGGTGAGCGCGCCCTCCTTGTACATACGACTCAAAGTCTGCGTTCTGTGTTTCACGGTCTCCCAATCGTCACACACGATCTTCTCGGATTGGCGCGCGACGTCATACTCGTCCTCCCAGCCGCCGATATGGCTGTAGAAGCTGCCCGGCTTTATCCATGCCGCTTTGAGAAGCGGCGCCTGCGCGCTCGTCGCGGTAACCAGAATATCGGCGCCCTCTATGGCTTTCTGCGAATTCGTATCGGTGGCGGAAAAACGGATGTCCGGGAAGAGGGGCCCCATCTCGTTCAGGAAAGCCTGCTCTTCGTGGTCGTACTTGGCGGAGACCCGGCACTCCTCGATGGCCGGAACCGCCGTCTTCAATGCGATGAGGTGCATCTTTGCCTGCTCGCCCGCCCCGATGAAGCCGATGCTCTTGGAGTCACGCCTGGCGAAATGCTTCGCGGCGATCGCACCCATCGCGCCGACACGCAGGTTCGAGCAGAGCGTTCCGTCCATGAACGCGATCGGGAAGCCTCGCTCGATCTCTGACAGTATGATGACGGCGGAGAGGTTCTGCAGGCCGTATCTTTCGGGATTGGCGGGGAATACGGATACCCATTTCACACCGCAGATCTTTTCCGGCAAGAGCGTCGCGGGCAGGCAGTTGATCCGTTCCTGGGTATCGTGATCGAAGATCTGGACGATCTTCTCCGGGAAGAGGATCTCATCCCGTCGAAAGGCGAGCATGGCGTTCTCCGCCGCGCTCATCGCCAGCCGCATATCCAGGCATCCGGCTCGCAGCAGATCTTCCTGCGAAAGGTAGAGACATTCGATGCGGTTCTTGTCCGTCATGGCTTCGCCTTTCTCGCGCGTTCGTCAGCCCGGGTTGAGCATCGGCTGACGTTGCCGGTAGGTGAGCGATCGCCAGAGCCATTCGGCGGGACCGAACTGATAGCGCGCCAGCCACCAGGGGCTCACGATCAACTGAAAGAGCCAGATTCCCAGGATGAACCACCAGAGGTTGAAGCGGCCGATATGGCCGAACAAGCCGAGGCCGTAGCCATAGAACAGCCCCACGCAGATGACCGTTTGCAGAAGGTAGTTGCTGAGCGCCGTCCGGCCCACGGCAGCAAGCCGCTGACGCGTATCGGCCAGTCTTCCGGACTGGCAGATCAGCATCACCAGCGAGACGTAACCCAGGCTCACCAGCACGCTGCCGAAGTAGTTAAACTGTCCGTCGACCAGGAAGCCGTAGGCGAAGTCGAAGTCGTGGGCCCTCCAGCGCCAGACGCCGAACCCGACGACGGGGAGTCCCAACCCGAGGCCCGCGATCAGCAACTTCGTGTAGAAGCGGCGCGATCGCTGCGCCGTAAAGACACCCGACTTCATGAGCCCCATGCCGAGAAGCATCAAAGCGAGCGCGCGCCAGAAGAGCGAGAACGGGACCGCCTGCGTGTGCATCATGACGGTCTCTTCGACGTTCGCTTTCAGGACAGTGCCCAGATCGCCGCGCATCGTCTCGATCGTCTCGTCGATCTCGGCCGGCGACGGCGCGAACGAACCGCGCAGCTCGTCCCACTGGCGGATCAAGCGCTGCCGGCGCGGCGTCATCTCCTGACCGGCCGCGACCTTCGCCTCGATCTCCTGGACGACGTTCCGGAGTTGTAGCGCTGCGGCGCCCAGGCCGGAATTCAGCAGCGCGCCGAAGGCGAGGACCGCCAGGCCGGCGACGATCAGCGTGCGCGCGGAACGGCGGCGAAACAGATAGAGCAAGAGACCGCAGAGCGCGTAGGTCACCAGGATATCGCCATGCCAGAGCAGGTACGCGTGTAGCAGCCCGATCACCAGCAGCCAGAAGATGCGGCGATAGTGGACGCGACCGAAGCGGCGCCCCCCCGCCTCGGCGCGCCCGGCCATCAGGACGATGCCGGCGCCGAAGAGCATCGAGAAGATGGCCATCATCTTCAACTCGAAGAAGAGATGAGCGAAGACCCAGGCCCCTAAGTTGATGCCGGTCGAGCCGCCGTAGACCGTCGGATTGAAATAGGCGGCAAAGGGGAACGCGATACCGGTGATGTTCATCACCAGGATCCCGAGCAACGCGAGCCCGCGCAACGTGTCGATCGCCTCTATGCGACGCCCGGCGGCTATGGGCCCGAGCGCTGAAACTCCGGCACTGGAATCGACCTTCATCCGCCGACCTTTCTTGACCGCCGACCCAAGCTAGCCCTGACCGCATCACCGTGGCCAGGCAGGACTCGACCGGTGTGAGCCCGCGCGCGGGCCCGCTGGCCACTCGCCTGCGGCGCGTCTATCATCTCGCAGAACAGGCAACCGGACATAAGCCCCAACCAACGACCCGGAGGCGCGAGATGAGGTACCGAACCGTGCTCGCTATGCTACTGCTGGGCGGTTTCACGCTGTGGGCCGCGCCCGCAGCGGCACAGCAGCAGCAGGAGATGGCCGAGGCGATGGCGGCCTGGCAGAAGGCGGGTCAGCCGGGCGTGCCGCACCAGCAGCTGGCCAAGCTCGTCGGGACCTGGAAGTCGACGGCGAAGATGTGGATGGACCCGGCCGGCGAGCCGATGGTCATGCCGGGGACGGTGGAGTACCGGATGATCATGGACGGTCGGTTCCTGGAGGAGAACGTCAGCTCGGAGTTCATGGGCCAGCCGTTCTCCGGCCGCGGGCTCTACGGCTACGACAACGTCACCGGCAAGCTCGTTGCCACCTGGATCGACAACATGTCGACGGGGATCTACCTGGGCGAGGGGACGATCAACGAGGCCGGCGACGAGATGGTCCTCCACGGGAGCTACACGGACCCGCTGACCAAGGAAGAGACGGCAACGCGGAGCGGGATGCGGATCTCCGACACCGAGCTCACGGCGATCGCCTACGAGACCGTGGACGGCCAGGAACAGAAGATGATGGAGATCACCGCCTGGCGTAAGAAGCCCTGACCGCCGGCGCCGCTCTTCAGTTGCCGCGCTGTTCGGCGCCGCCTCCGCCAAACAGGAACGTCAGCGGCTCGTCGAGCCGCGCGCGCCAGGCGGCTTCGTTGTGGTCGGCGCCCGCATATCGGCGGACGACGAAGTCCGCGCCCTCGACGAGCCCCTGCTCCAGGAGCCATCTGCGCACGGCCGCGTGGGTCGGCCCATACTCGGCGTCGAGACCTAGCGTGCCGTAATCGAACCAGTAGCGGGCGCCCGCCGGAACCGTCAGACCCGCCTCGATGTCACGGACGACATAGGGCGTCTCGTCCGGGCTCTCCACCTTGACGACGCCGGGGAAATACTGCGCGACCGTCGCCTCGGAGAGCGGGAGATGGGTTGAGATGCAGCCGCAGGCGCCGAAGTGGCCCGGGTGGTGCGTCACGAGATGGAATGACAGGAGCCCGCCCATCGAGGAGCCCGCGACGGCGGTGTTCCGAGGCCCGGTCAAAGTGCGGAACTCCGCGTCGACCCGCGGCATCAGCTCTTCGATCAGGAAGCGCGCATAGTCGGGCGCGCCGTGCCAGGGCGAGTATTCCGCGCCGCGCTCGGCCGTGCTCCAGACGCCGACCACGATGACGGGCTGGATGATCTCCCGCTCGACCAGCCGCACCACCGCCTCGTCGACGCCCCAATCCACACCCGTGTTCGCGATGCGCGGATCGAACAGGTTCTGCCCGTCGTGCATGTAGAGGACGGGATAGCGCGCGGCCGCATCATCATCATAGCCGGGCGGTAGCCAGATCTCGACATGGCGCGTCGGGCCCAAATACGCAGACGAAACATCCGTCCAGTAGACGAGCCGGCCGACCACGCCCGAGCCTTCCCAGTCGGCGATGTAGTCCTTCGGATCTCGCTTGAACTCGCCGATCTCGTGCGACGCCTCGACGTCGCCCTCAATGAGCAGCCGGTGGTTCGGCGGCACCGTCCCGGAAGGGCCGAGCGCCTCGCGCTCCCAAGAACCCAAGGTGAACTTGTACTCGAACTCCGTACCCTGCGGCGCCCTCACCTGTGCCACCCGCTCGCGCCCCGCGCCCGTCATCGCGAGCCCGTTCGGCTGCCAGGGGCCGAGCTCGGGGAGGTCCCCGGTTAGATAGACCGTACCCGTGCCTTCCGGCACGAGCGCCCGGATGGTCGCCGTACAGCATTGGGCGGCCGGCTCCTGCTTCGCGCATGATGCGGCGGCGAGCAGCGCGCCGAGAGCGAGAGCAAGGCGCATCGGACGTACCTTTCGTGACACGGGGCAGAGCGCACACGGGGTACGTGCGCACGTACGGACCGTGCAGGTTCACGCGCGTGTTAGAGGGTGGACTCCTGCTAGCACGTCGAATGGAACAACCCACCGACAAGCTCAGCCTCCGCCAGCTTGTTGTACAGTTCGACGGCGGCCTTGGTCTCCGCGTCGTGGAATGTAACCCCCCTGCTCCTCAACAACTCCAACGTCTCAGGGCAAATCTGAAGCATGAACTGCATGCCGCGGCTTAGCACGACCACTCGGGCACCGTGATCCAGCAGCTCCTGCACATCCGACGGCTGAATGCCCGGCACGTGCTGCGTCCCTGTTTCTGCCCAATCCCATTCTCGCCCGCCCCCGGGATAGAGCTTGAAGTCTTTGCCCTCCCCGAGGCCTTCGACTTCCATCCGACCCCAGGACACGCGGGTGATACGGGGAGAGGCCGCCGCTGACTGTTCCACAATACGCTTCTCGCCTAATGTCCCCGGTTAGACGGCGCGGTCTCCCTTGAGCATGGCAGAAAGTTTCGAGATGGTGGTCCAGTTCCGGGTGGTCGCGCTGACGCCCAATCGCCCCTCCACGATGCCGTTCGGATCGACGAACGATCGACCCAGCCGTCGCCAGCGACTCAGGGCGAACCGCCCGTTGACCGCGACGATCTTGACTTGCCAGCGCCCGCCCGCCGGTTCAGCGACTGGCAGCGACGGAAGCTTCCGGGGACGCCGCGCCATCACGCTGACGAACCGCCGTTCGCCCTCGTCCGCCGGCCGGTCCGGGAACGGTTCCCCGGAGACCAGGTCGATCAGCTCACGCCCACGGCAGATGATCAGTTCGGTCTCGAACGGCAGCCGGTCACGGAACTCGGCCCGCAGCGCGGCCTGCGTAACGGTCGCGTGCACGATGAAGGTTCCCGCCGCGCCGAGGTTCACCACGCCGAGGTGCGCCAGCTCTTTGGCCAGCAGGCTGGGCCGGAACGTCTTCTGCCCGCCGACGTTGACGCCTCGCATGAACACGACCAGGGACATCGCGCCCCTCCGCGCCCGTCTAACCGGTCTCAGCCGGGCCCGGCGCCGGTTGCCAGGTCGCGCAGATCAGTAATAAGGATCGCGCACGCCCGGCAGCCCCTCCGGCTCTTCCAGCACCCAACCGCGCCGCTCCAGCTTGCGCTGCCGCGGCCAGACCTCGTCCAGCGTATCGCCGTCGTACAGCCGACCGTTCTTCATCACGTAGCGAACCGTGTTCGTGTGGCGAAGGTCGTCCAGCGGGTTCTCCGCCAGCACCACCAGGTCCGCCAGCTTGCCCGGCTCGATCGAGCCCAGGTCACGCGCCAGCCCGATCGCCTCGGCACCCATGATCGTCGCCGCTCGCAGCGCGTCGTGGTTGGAGAGCCCGCCCGCCGCCATCGACCAGAGCTCCCAGTGGTAGCCGAGCCCCTGCAGCTGCCCGTGGCTGCCCACACCCGCACGGCCGCCCGCCTCGACGATCCCCCTGAGCGTCGCGCCATGCTCCGGGAATACGTGCTCCTCGTACATGAACCAGCCGGCGTTCCGGCGCCGCGTCCGCGCGTCCAGCTCGCTGTGTGGTAAGAACCGGGCGAGCTTCGGGTCGTCGTGCGGGTTGTGCTCTTCGAACCAATAGTTCTCGGCAAAGGGGCCGCCGTAGGCGACCAAGAGCGTCGGCGTGTAGGCCATCCCGCTGCCGGCGACCAGCTGGGTCACATCCGAGTATAGCGGTGAGACGGGTAGCGCGTGCTCGAGCCCCGGGTAGCCGTCCAGCGCCAGCGTGAGGTCGTAGCCCAGCCTCAGCCCGCCCTCGGTCGTCGGCATGAGCCCCTGCTCTTTCGCTGCCATCAGCAGCCACTGCCGCTGCTGCCGGTTCCCCGCCATGTACATCTTGATCGTCTTCGTCTGATAGTACTCGGAGTACTGCTTCAGCAGCTCACGCGCATGGTCCAGGTCGCGGATCGGGTCCTCGACGTAATCGCCGAACACGCCGGGCCCGGTCGAGTAGATGCGCGGGCCGAGCATCTCACCCGCGTCCACCCGGTCGCTGTAGGTCAGCACGTCGGTCGTCGACGTCTGCGGGTCGCGCGTGGTCGTGACACCGTAGGCCAGGTTGGCCAGATACCCCCAGACCTGATTCCAGTGGATACCCCAGGCTGGCCACATGTGGGCGTGCGTGTCCACGAAACCGGGGAGGATGGTCGCCCCGCCGACGTCGAACAGCTGCGAGCCGGCAGGGATCTCGACCTGGCCGCGCGGGCCCAACGCCGCGATCCGGTTGTCGCGGATCACCAGGTCCGCGTCCTCGATCACGTCGGCTTGGCCGCCTTTCGCCATCGTGACCACGCGCGCACCGCGCAGCACCGCCACGCCGCGCGGGATGTCGCGCGGCGCCTGGATCAGGATGCGCCGCTCGAGCGGCTCGTAGCCTTTCTTCTCGTCCTCTTTCTCCTCGTCCTCTCCCTCCTCGGCCTGAGCCGGCTCTTCCGGTTCCGCTTCGCGTCTGAGCGCCGCCAGCGAGTCCTCCACCGCCTTCGCCCGCGCCAGGTCGTAGACGAGATGCGCGTTCCCGATCGACCAATGGACCCGCTCGCCGTCGGCGGCCCAGGCCGGGAACCCGCCGCCGATCGAGGTCAGCTTGCGGACCGGGAAGGCGGCACGCTCCGGCTTCGAGACGTCGATCGTCGGCGTCTCGCCCAGCCAGGGGAGCGTCACCACGTAGATGTGGTCGTCCACCTGCGCCAACGCCTGGCCGCCCGTCGGCGCGACCCGCGTCAGGTCGGCCCGGTTGGGCTCGGAGGCCCCGGGCCGCTTGTGGCCCACGACCTTCAGGTGCGCTTTCTCGTCCGTGCCGTCCCAGCGGATCGAGACGAGCCCGCGCGAGCCGTGCGACAGGTAGATCCGGTCCGGCTCGTCGGTCCGGAAGTGCGGATGCGAGCGGCCGTCAGCCGGCGCGACCACGGTCGCACGCGAGCCCGACCGACCGCGCGGCTCGGCTGGGACCCAGACGATGTCGGCGGCGGCGCCGGGAGCGAAGGGGCCGGTCGCCTCGCGGAAGGCGCGCGCCGCGCCCCCGATAGCGACGATCCGGTCGCCCGGCGCTGAGAAGGCCGGCGCGCGGTAGATCGCCGGGGTCGCCGTCAACCGGACCGGCCGGCCGCGGCCGTCCGCCTGCACCTTCCAGAGCTGGCCCGCCTCACCGTCCCAGGTCGCGTAGGCGATCCAGCGACCGTCCGGCGACCAGGCGGGCTCCGCTTCACTGATGCGCGAGTCGGTGAGCCGCCGCGCCGCGCCGTCCGGCCAGTCCATCACGTAGAGCTTGGCCAGCGCGGTGAAGGCCAGTCGGGAACCGTCCGGCGACGGGACCGCGTCGCGGACCTGGCGCAGCGCGAAGCTGGGCGTGTCCTCGATCGGGTACTCGGTGTAGAGGTCCGGCCCGACCGGCAAATCGACGCTGATCCGGAACGGAACCGGGATCGCGCCGCCGCCGGCGATCGGCAGCCGCCAGATCTTTCCGCCGTACGAGACGACCAATTCCTTCGAGTCCGGCGTGAAGGACATGCCAGGCAGCACGTCGCGGTCGGCGATCGACTCCTGGTCATCCCGCTGCACGGGGTAGGCCAGCCAGCGCTCGTCGCCGGTCTCCAGCTCGCGGAGCCTCAGGCCGGTATGCTCGTCGTGCCGGGTTCCGTAGACCAGCCACCTCCCGTCCTTGGAAAGCGTAGGTCGGAAGGCCGAGCCGTAGCGCGAGCTCCGGCTGTAGGTCTCGCCCGTCTCCCGGTCGTAGACGGCGAGCTGGTACTGCGGGAAGTTCGCGTTGTACTGCCAGCTGCCGCGCCGGCGCGCATGCCAGATCCAGCGGCCGTCAGGGCTCAGCGCGGCGCCCACCGTCTTCGGCCGCTCCGAGTTGGGCCCCTCCTTCGGGACCTCGACCAGCAGCTCGCCGGCGCCGCCGTCCACATGGCCCAGCCAGAGGTTCACCACGCCCAGGCGCGTATCGCCTTTCGAAGCGACGACGTACTTGCCGTCGGGCGTCCAGGTTGGCGATAGGTAGCTGTTGCCCTTCCCCTTGGTGATCTGCGCCGTGTCCCCGGTCGCCAGCTCCAAGGTCCAGAGGTTCTCACCGCCGCTCCGGTCGGAGACGAAGAGGATCTTTTCTCCGTCAGGCGAGAAGCGGGGCTGGGCGTCGAATGCGAGGCCAGCCGTGATCGGCTGCGCGTCGCCGCCCTGAATCGGGACCGTGTAGAGGTCGCCCAGGAAGTCGAACACGACGGTC
Organism: uncultured Gemmatimonadota bacterium; assembly: GCA_964347085.1. Lineage (GTDB taxonomy): Bacteria > Gemmatimonadota > Gemmatimonadetes > Palauibacterales > KS3-K002 > CAYFXF01. The sequence continues at coordinate 12,541 of CAYFXF010000031.1, forward strand.
TGACCATCGGGGCTCACGTCGAGCGAGAGCCAGGAGCCCTCATCCGTCTCGATCCGAATCGTGCGGGCGGGCTCCAGCGGGAGCCCCTTCTTTTCCTTCGGCTCCGCCGTGTCGGGCGGCGCGTCCTCCTGCTGTGCTGCCGCTGCAAGGCTCGCCGCGCCGGCCGCTGGGGTTAGGTAGATGAGGCCGAGAGCGAGGATGAGAGTCCGGTGCATGGCGTATTCCACCCCTAGGGCTCGGATTGTCGGTGTTCAGGCTCGGTCGATCGTGATCCGAATATTGGCACGATCGGCGCTGACTCGCACCTCCAGATCACGCAGGCGGTCCACCACGTTGTCGGCGTGCGACAGCGCGTCGCGCCCGTGTGTAGACGCTATCGCGACCACCCGCATCTGCGCGGCGCGCGCGGCTTCCACGCCGGCTGGCGTGTCTTCGACCACCACACAGTCGCGCGCCGCGATCCCCAACCGTTTCGCTGCCAACAGGTACGGCTCCGGATCGGGCTTACCGCGCGCCACGTCATCCGCCGATATCAAGACGTCAGGTTCCGGAAGCCCGGTGTGCCGAATCCGTGTCAACGCCGTTCTCCTGGTTCCCGATGTCGCGATCGCCCAGGCACCGCGCGGCAAGCGGTCGAGCAGGTCGCGCGCTCCGGCCACCTCATGCACGCCGACCGTGTCGACGTCCTCTCCGCGCGCCAGTTCCGCCGCCTCGAGCTCGGCGTCCAGCTGCGGTGCGACCGTCGCGATCGTCTCGACCGTAAGCCGCCCGTGCGCCAGCTGCACGACCCGCTCCGGGTCCAGCCCGTGCCGTGCCGCCCAGCGGCGCCAGTGCCGCTCGACACAGGCGGCTGAATCGACCAGCACACCGTCGAGATCGAACAGAATCGCCCTGACGGTCAGCGTCTCAGCTCCGCCGCGCGGACTCAATTCAGAGCTGCTGGTAGGCGGTAAACGCGATGCGCTCGGGGTGCTCGGCGAGAAACGGCGCCAGAACCTCGTCTTCCCAGATCTTCCAGCTCGGAGGGTAGTCCTGTTTCGGGCGCGGCTCGGCGCGGCGCTTCGAGTTCAGCCTCAGCATGGCGAGCTTCCCCTGAGTTCCGCCCCTCCGCCGATCGGTCGGGGCCGGGCGACGGCCGGTCGCGGAGAGTCCGTCGCCCGGGGGTCAGCCCAAGTCGGGTGCCAGGTCGCGGTACCCGCCTCCCGCAGGGGTCCGACGCCAGCTCAAAGGGCAAGCGCGGACCGAGGCCCCAACCGGCTGGACCGGATGGGCGAAGGCCCGACGCACCTCCAAGCCCGGCGCCGCGGCCCCGCCGCCTCGCATCAGATCGTCGATGTCCAGGACCCGGCTTCGCCGCGGACCATCGCCTCGAGCGCATACTTCGGGCAGACGTAGTTCTCGATGAACTCGAGCAGCGCTCCGGCGACCCCGCGCAGCGCGTCCTCGACGCCCTTGTCGCTGCAGTTTCCCTTGGCGTCGAACGCGGCCCGCACGCCGGCGATCGAGACGGCGCCCGGAAGCACGAGTGCGCCGACGTGCGAGCAGACACCGCGCAGCTGCTCGAGCGATTTGATCGCGCCGATCCGACCGGCCGCCACGCCGACCAGCGCCATCGGCTTGCCGCTCAGCACCGAAGGGAATCCGAGATTCTCGATGATCAGCTTGGCCATGGCCGAGAAGCCGCCATGATACTCGGGCGTCGCCATGACGACGCCGGCCGACGCTTCGATCGCCGATCGCAGCCGCTCCGCATCCTCGGTCGGCGGCTGTCCCGGAAAGGCGAGCGACAGATCACGCGCATCGAACACGGTCGGCGAAACGTCGCGCCGGCCCAGCTCGTCGTTCACGATCGCCAGGGCCCGGGCCGTGTAGTTGTCGGGCCGGTTCGTCGCGGAGATACTGACAATACTTGGCATCTTTCTCTTCCCTATCAAGTATTGCGTTCAAGTCCTCTGGCCACCTGACAGTTCGCGCCTAGGCTGCGCGCACAATCTCCGACGCCTTACCTTGGTATCGTGGTCTGGCCTGGCAATTGAGGCGACCGCCTACACCTTGAGCGACGCGCTAGGCGGCCCACTGCCCAACGCCCGAGCCCATCAGAGCAGCTTTGGCTGTCAACTCGCCGAACTCCATGCGCTCGTACGCCTCAGCAAGATCATGGCCCACACTCACCGCACCGTGCCGCTCAAGAAGCATAAGTGTTGCTCCGTCGACCACGGCGTCCGCCACCAGGCTGGCGAGCTTCTCCGAACCGGAAGGAGTGTATGTGATACGCGCGACCTTGCCCAGAACGTTTACCGCTTCTGGCAGGAGCTGTTCGAGGTCAATGTCTCGTAGCCCCAGGCCAGTCAGCGCCGGCCCGTGCGTGTGAATGACTGCGCCCACATTCGGGCTCGCCATATAGCAAGCGCGGTGCATTGGAAGCTCTACGCTGGCCCGGCCAACGTTCGGAGATCCTCTCCAAAGCGCGACGCGTACCACATCAGGTGCCCGAAGGCAACTCTTGTTGGTGGATCGGGCAGTGATAAAGACGGTCTCGTTGTCGCGCAGGCGGGCCGAGAGATTCCCGCAGGTCCCCGCGATGAGCCCCGCCGCCCACAGCCGTTCGCCGTAGTAACACACGAGGAGACGCAGCACCTCGTCGCTGGCAGCCGCAGCCGGTTCCAGCAGGGCCCGTCGAACGGGACCCAGCAGAAGGCCGTACTGCCCAGCATGCATGACCAGCCTTCCCGTTCCGCCGATGAGTGGCGACAACTTCATAATGGCAACCTCCCTCCTCGTTCCAACCTATCCTTTCACCAGCGCGTCTCGAACAGCGACCTTGTGTCATCGATCGTCAACAACAGCGTAGCATGCCGGTAGAACTTGAGCTTCATTGCGCCTCTGGGCTCAAGTTAGTTCGCATCTTGCCACACCCGGTTGCTCCGCAGCCCTCATCGTCCTTCTTCTAGCTACCATAGTTGCTAGTCCGTACCTCGAACCCAGCCATGATTCCACTGCGCCGCCAGCTTGCTGGCGTTGCCCGGCTTAGCACCGATCACTTGGAGCGGTACAACCGCTTCAACAGCTGGATCTGGCCGACGTGGTAGAGGTCGTGGCTCACCACGCCGAACAGGAGGTCCACGAGCCGGTAGTTCCCGCTCCCCGGCGCTGGCTCATCCAGTCTCTTCGGATCGAACCCGCGCACCGCCTCGACCAGCTGCAGGTGCTCCGCGCGCAGCAGGCCGCGATCCGCCTTCCAGTGCGGCGCGTCCGCCGGCTTGGGCAGCGCGGGCCAGTTCGCCGGCGCGCGCGGGAACGTCCCCTGCGGCAAGTCCTCGAGGTGCCGGCGCACCGTGTACTTCCAGTACGCGACGTGCAGGGTCAGCTCCCAGATCGAGTGCGGCCGGCGCGCCGGCTTCCAGGCGGCCTGCTCGGGCGTGACCCCGCGCAGGCAGCCAGCGACCCCCGCACCGCCGTACCACAAGCGCTGAGCGGGGTCGAGCAGATTGAGAATCTCACGCAGTCGGGGATCATCACGCACTGCCGGGTCCTCCCTTACGGCGGGTCTTTTCGGGTTTGCGCCCGCTCGGGCGCCGCGAACCGTCGGCCGGGAAACATGCCGCGGCGCGCCGGCGGCCTCAAGCGGGGCGCGATCCCTCGGCCAGCCGCTCCCGGAACCAGCGGCGGTTCCGGAGCAGCGCGAGCACCAGGAGCCCGAACCAGGCGCCGAAGAACGGGCCCGGATCGACCAGCCCCGCCACGCCCGAGTTCTCCGGGAAGGTGATCGCGTTCAGCGTGAGGCCCGCCGCCGCGATCAGCATCCCCGCCCAGCCGAAGCCGCGCCAGAAGCGCGGGTGCGCGGCGACGTTCCAGGCCAAGAGCAGCGTGCCGACCGAGATGAAGATGTCCCAGCCGAAGTCGAGGCCCAGCTGAGTCGACATCGTCGCCCGGAAGATGCTGCGCCACATCTCGCGTGCCGACGGGTCGGCCTCGGCCGCGAATTCGCGGATCTGGAAGATGATCGACCCCTGCATGGTGGCCATCGCGGTGACCATCACGCCGGCGCAGACCAGAAACAGGGTCGCCAGCTGGAGGCTCACCGTGTCGCGCTGCTCGCGCAGGAAGACGTAAAGCCCCACGCAGGCGACGATCAACAGCGGGCCGAAGGCCGAGAACACGAGGTAGCTGGCCAGCGCCGGCAGCGGGACGAACACCGCGAGCGGATAGGCGACCGCCGCGCCGAAGCCGCAGGCGATGCCCAGGTCCAGCCACTGAGCCTTGGTCTTAGCGGTCACCGGAACGCGCCCTCCCCCCGGCCTATGAATCGCGCCAATGATTCGAGGCACTCGGGTTCCAGCCAGCCCGTGTCTTCGCGGATCAGCCCGTGCGACAGGCCAGCGAACACCTTGGTGCTGAAGTTCGCGCGCTCGAGCAGACCGGCGGCGCGAACTCGCTTGGCAAGATGATACCGCACGGAGGGCGACGTTGCCACGCGATGCGACCGTTCCGCGTCGTTGCTCCGCCGCTTCGCGCACGCCATCTTCGGAGCCAGCGCTCGGGCCCGCTCTGGCCCGGCCCGAGACCGGAGAACCTCACCGCGGACAGGGGTCATGTCGCGCCTGAAACGGCTCGTCCGGGAGATCCACCAGCGCTCGCTCTGGCAGGCGCTGGCCATCTACCTCGGCGCCTCGTTCGCCACGCTCGAGGCCGTCGACCTGCTCGGGCTGCCGATCATCCTGCTCACCGCGTCTGCGGAGAGCCGGACCGCCGGCGCGCAGCGCGCCGGCCCGCCGCCGGAGGTCCGCGCCGCCGACGCACGGCCGGCCGCGGCGCCCGCCCGGGCGCTACCGCGCGGCCTGCGGTCGCTGCTCACCTGGCGCAACGCGATCGGCGGTGGCGTGCTCGCCTTCGCGCTCTGGGGGGTCGTCGCCGCGGGCTGGCTGCTGATCAGCGGTGGGCCGCCGCGGATCGCCGAGGCGGTCGCTGAGGCTCAACCCACGCTCGCGCCCACCTCGGTCGCCGTCCTCTACTTCGACGACTTCAGCCCGGACGGCGAGCTCGGCTACCTGGCCGACGGGTTCACCGAGGCGCTGATCTACGAGCTGACCCAGGTCGGCGGCCTGCGCGTGATCTCGCGTAACGGGGTCAAGCCCTACCGCGACCCCGACATCCCGATCGATAGCATCGCCCGGGCGCTCAACGTCGGTAGCCTGGTCGAAGGCAGCGTCGAGCGGCTGGGCGACCAGCTGCGCGTCACCGTCCAGCTGATCGATGGCAGGGACGGCATGCACCTGTTGAGCCGGCGCGTGGAACGGAGCGGCGCCGACCTGCTCGCGCTGCGCGAGGACGTCGTCCAGGAGGCCGCCTGGCTGCTCCGCCAGCGGCTGGGCGAAGAGATCGTGCCGGGCGAGCGCCGGGCCGAGACGACGAGCGACCGGGCCTGGGAGCTGGTGCAGCGTGCCGAGGAACGGCGGAAGACGTCGGAGAGCCTCTGGTCGGCCGGCGACAAGCGCGGCTCGGCCCGGCTGCTGCTCGAGGCCGACTCGCTCTTGGAAAAGGCCGAGGCGCTCGACCGCGACTGGGCGGAGCCCGTGATCCTGCGCGGCTGGTTCGCGAACGAGCTCGCCGCGCAGCGTGGGCCGGAG
>CAYFXF010000032.1:0-601 GCA_964347085.1 uncultured Gemmatimonadota bacterium
GATGCCGCGCCGGTCGGTTCGGCCACCGCAATCGATTCTCCGAGAAGGAGGGCTAGGACGAGCGAGAGTAAGGCTACGCCCGCTCGAAGAAGCCGCCGGAGCTGAATCGGGTGCTTCCAGACAGAATACCTGTTGGTGTGAAGGGAGAACTTGCAGCGGTCGGGTGCGGCTGCAGTTCGCTTGGCGGCTAGCTGGGGGATGGCCAAACCTGCCAGAGCTGGGGCCTCATGGTTGCGGAAAGGGCGCACGACCCGCTTCACCATTAACCAATAAAGATAATCGCTACTTGTGTAGATGGCAAGAAGCTGCCCGCCAGGGGGCCATTTCTGGCAGGCGCTTTAATCGCGCGTCGCCTAACGCTGGGCTCCGCCGCCGGTTTACCTGGTCGCCGGAACCGGCGGCTTCTGGTCGATGGGGATCGGCGACTCGTAGGGTTTCCCTCCGGTCTTCTCCAGGAAGAACGCCCGGGCCTCCTCGACCAGCGTCGGCTCGGTCAGCAGGTCCACACCGGTGAGCGTCAGCACCTTCGCCGCCGCGTGAGCGCTCTTTACCGCACCATCCGTCCCGTGTGATGCCGCCGTCGCCCAGCTGTGCCAGGGTA
>CAYFXF010000032.1:611-17838 GCA_964347085.1 uncultured Gemmatimonadota bacterium
TGATCTCTATGTCCAGGCCCTTCTCCTCCAGGCTCAGCGAGCGCTGCAGCTCCCTGGCGAACGATTGATCCTCCTCGGCGTACGGCGGCGGGCCGACCAACTCCAGGTTCTTCTGCATGGCCACCTGCAGCGGCCGGTTCAGGTTCGTCTCATGGACGCCGGTGATCAGCGTCACCCGGTGGTCGGTGCGCGTAGCCAGCGCCGCGCCCTCGACGATCTTGAGGATCCAGCTGTAGTACTCGTCGACCTTCTCGCGATCGGCCTCGCGCACGTAGTACCACACCTTCGCGTACTCCGGCACCACGTTGGGTGCACCTCCGCCGGAGAGGATCACGTAGTGGATGCGGGCCTCCGGTCGGACGTGCTCGCGCATCAGGTTCACGCCATAGTTCATCAGCTCGACGGCGTCCAAAGCGCTCCGCCCGTTCCACGGGTCGGCTGAGCCATGGGCCGCTTGTCCGAAGAACTCGACGGTGAAGTTGTTCATGGCGCGGCCCGGCTGGTTGCGCACTCGGGTCTCCAGGCTCGGGTGCCAATCGAGCGCGGCGTCCAAGTCGTCGAACACACCGGCCTTCGCCATGTAGACCTTGCCCACCACCGTCTCCTCCGCCGGCGTGCCGTAGAGCCGCACCGTGCCCGCGAGACCGTGCTTCTCCATCGTGCGCTTGAGGGCGATGGCAGCGCCCACCGAGCCGGCGCCGAACAGGTTATGGCCGCAGCCCTGGCCGGCGGTCACCCCATCCTCACGGGCCTGCCTACGCGGGACCGGGGCATTGCCGACGCCCGGCAGCGCGTCGTACTCGGCGAGGATGCCGATGATCGGCCGGCCGCTGCCGTAGGAGGCGACGAACGCCGTCGGCATGTCGGCGACGCCGCGTTGGACGGTGAAGCCCTCGTTCTCCAGCACGCCGACCAAGAATTCGGCCGACTGGGCCTCCATCAACGCCGTCTCGGAGTAGTCCCAAAGCTTCATCGCCATGAGGTGGATCTCCGAGGAGAGTCCTTCGACGGTTTGGACGACCGTCTGCTTCTCCGGCGGCAGCGTCTGCGCGGTTAGACCGTCGCTGCAGCAGAGCACGGCGACCGCAGCGGCGATGAGGCGATGCAGGGGGCGAGGCGTCATGGCGCGGCCTCCCATTTGGCTGAGGGTTCGTGAAGGGGCACAAAGTGCCCATTGGGTCGGGGCCTGGCAAACTGAAGGGCTGCACAGTCCCCGGACGGCTCATATCGGGTCATCGAATGCAGAGGGCTGACTGCACTGCTGACGACGACCTTCTGATCGACTACTAGTTCGCGACGATCCAATCCCAGTGAGCCGCCGCCCGCTGGACGACTCGAGCCACATCCTCGTCCAGCAAGAAACCTCGCCCGACCAGCGAGCGCGCCGCGCGCTCCGCCAGGGCCAGATAATCCTGCTTGTCCGAGTAGAGGCTCTCGATGCTGGGTCGCGGATCGCCGAGCCGGCGCCGCTCCGCCTCGGTTTTCGCCAGCGGTACATAGGTGCCGACGAAATCGCTGAGCTCGTGTGTGGCGCCGGGGTAGCCAGCCCGCAAGTTCCACGGCGCGTACGTGGCGAGGGGCGCGAGGATCTCCACGGACTCGACGCCGCCCAGCTCATTGCCGAGCAGGTCGACTTGCGGCACCCGGGTGGGAAACGCCAGGCCGAGCTGCGGCGGCTGCTTGTCGATGATTCCCTGCGGCCAGCGCGGCCCGTAGTCGACGCGGTAGGCCTCGTGCGCGACCACCGGAAATTCGACGCCAGGAATGTCCGGGAAGTTCACCTGGGCGATCGGCACCAGCGTGCCGGCGTCGATCCGCGGGTAGGCGCTGGGCGGTGGCTCGCTGCCGTCCCGCACCCACCCCACTATCCGCACCAGCAGCGCGCGCATCATGACCAGGAAGTCGAGCGGGTTGCCGCGATAGGCCGGCGAACCGACCAGGCGGCTATTGGCGGGCGGTGGGAACCGTCCTACGAAGTGCTGGCCGCTCGCCAGGTGGTAGATCCGCTCGTTGGGGTAGAGTTCCAGGTCCTGACTCCCGTCGAGTGTCGTGTGCAGTAAGGACGCTGCCCGGCCCCAGTACTCATAGCCAGTATTCGTATAGAAGATGTGTGGAAGGTTCGCGTCGTCGTGTTGATGCGCGAACAGTCCGTCGCCGAGGCCGGTCTCCGGGTCGGTTTGGATTCGGCTGCTGAAGGGGAAGATGTCGGTGGGATAAAAGAACGCCGAGTACCGGTGGGCATCCCGGGATGGTTGCGCGAAGCGGTGATTGAAGCTGCCGCGGCCGGCGCCGGCGGTGTGAATCATCAATCCGTCGTACGCTCTGCGCCCCCTCTCGTCGGTGTTGAACCCCTGGTAGATGAAGTGTCGGAGGAAGCGGCCCGTCTGCGAGATGCCGATGGCAATCCCACGCCTCACGGTGAAGGGGCTGGCGGGATCGTACTTGGCATAGGAGATCATGTCGCGGATCGCCGCCAAGCCGAGGCCGACGACTTTCGGGTCACGCGCCCGGTAGACCAGCTCGTAGATCTTCCCGCTGGCGAAGCCCGCTTCCATATAGATGTGTGTACGGTCGGCCACGACGCGGCCGCCTTCCTCGCGGGCGAAGCGCCACGCGTCGCGGGGCACCTCACGACGCGGCGCCAGACGGCCGTCGCGCACGGTGAGCACGTTGTCGGGAGCCTGGGGATCGAGGACGGGATAGGCCACGTGGTCGCGGTGCCCGATGTGCAGCGTGCGCGTGGCGTGATCCACGGTCCAATCGGCCCGCACCAGCCCTTCCAGCGGCGCGCCACCCGCACCGGCAGCCACGGGCACGTGAAGGCGCAGCAGCCCCTCCCGCACGGGCACGTCGTGCTGCCAGCCGACCCAGATCACGGTGAGGCCGAGGCGCATCAGCAGCCCGTCGCCGAAGTGCTCGGTCTCGGCCGGATCCAGCGACCACTCACCGCCGTTGAAGTAGGCGAGCGACGCCTTTCCACCGCGGTTGCTCACCTCGAGCAGGGCCACGCCGCCGCCGGGGGCCGGGCGCTTCGGTCGCAGCACCACAAAGTTCGCCCAGGCTTCGACGAGCCCGTCGGCGTTGCGCGGGGCCGCGTCGAGGTCGACGATCCGGGCGTTGGAGGGGTTGCCCGGATCGAAGACGAAGTAGACTTTGCCCACGATCTTCTCGTAGGGCCCAGCCGCGCCGAAGGGCCGGCCGCCGAGCACATCTTCACGCCGCTCGATCTCGATGCGTACGACCTTGCCGGCCGCAAGTGCCGGGCTGATCAGCAGCGCGAGACTGAGCGTAAGGAACGAAAGCCGCCTAGCCATCCCGGTCTCCTGGATAATCGAGGCCGGCAACAAGATCGGATCGAGCGAGGACTAGGGCAAACACCATGCACGCTTGGCTGAGGTTCCCGAAAGGCCTATTGAGAATGCCGCGGGTCTGGCAGTTGTGGCTGGGACTGCTCATGGCCGTGAACGTCGTCGTGCCGCTCTTCTTTCTGGGCCGGCGGGAAGCGTGGTTCGTTCTGCTGGCGATCGCCGTCGCCGCCATCGTCATGACCGTGCTGGCTGCGGTCGCAGGCTTCACCCGCATACTCGGGCTCGGCCACTTCGTTTGGTTCCCATTGCTCTACTATCTTTGGACGCGACTCGGTCATTGGCCGGCCGACGACCTATTCGGAATCTGGATTCGCGCACTCATTCTGTTGAATGGTACGTCTCTCGTGATCGATGTTGTCGATGTTCTACGCTACTTGGCGGGGGACAGAGGCGAGACGGTGGACGGATTGACGTAGATGGGTCCCGAGCGGAAGCGCCGGCCGTAGGATATACTCTGAGATCGGATAGCCATGGTTTATCGTGCACTCGCTGACCTGGTTGTCGTCGTCCACTTCTTCTTCGTCCTCTTCGCGGTCTTGGGGGCGTTCATCCTGCTCAAGTGGCCGCGCCTAGTGTGGGTGCACGTTCCGGCGGTGATGTGGGCGGCGCTGATCGAGTTCGCGGGCTGGATCTGTCCGCTCACGCCGCTGGAGAAGTGGCTGCGCGTGCAGGCCGGCGCTGTGGCGTACGACGGTGGCTTCATCGACCACTACGTCCTGCCCCTGCTCTATCCCGCTGGCCTCACCCGTGGAGTGCAGATCGCCCTCGGCGTCTTCGTGCTCTTCGTCAACCTAGGGATCTACGGGTGGCTGCTACGGCGGCGTGCCCGTGGCCGGGAAGCCGCGGGCGGTTGACGCAGCGAGGCTGCGGGCAGCGCTTAGAGGCCCAGCCAGTAGTTTAGCTTGATGATGAAGATGTTCTCGGCGTCGAGGTCCCAAAGGGCGTCGAGGTCGCGGCCCAGCTTGAAGGACCCGATGTCGCGGCGGTCGCGGCGATTCTGCTGCCAGACCAGGAATAGCGTCGAGCCGGGGCGGAACTCCCAGCGCAACACGGCGTTCAGCCGCAGCGAGTGGATGTTGAAGTCTTGGTCGGGAAAGTCGAAGTCGATGGTCCCGTCGCCATCGAAGTCGACGAAGCGGTCGTCACCGTCGCGGCACGTGCGGCCGCCGACGCACGTGATTCCGCCGTCACTGACCGCGGCGGCTCCTTCCTCGAACACATCGAAGTCGAAGCTCTCCGCCCGCGCCAGCTGCTTGTAGGTGAGGTAGCGGCCTGACGAGATGAGTGGCTGGGCATAGAGCTGCAACGAGAGCCGCGGATTGAACGCCGCGTTGAGCCGGGTCTCCACCGAGAACTGCCGCCGCCGCAGGTCGGAGAAGAGGTAGCGCCGGCCGAGGGTAGGCTGGAAGCCGAGGTCGTCGGTCTGCGTCACATACTGGGCCGGATGGAGCTCTGTGGAGTACTGCGGCTTCACCTGGAACTCTAGGCTGGGCGTCGGCCGCACCACGATCTCCACCTCCGTATCCCATTGATGGCCGTCGCTATGCCGGTCCAGGTACTCCAGCCTGGGCTCCAAGAAGACGCGGGCGCGCCGGTCGGTACGCAGGCTGAGCTCGTAGGAATTCGACGCCGGATCGATCATCAGCGGGCCGCCGCGGGTATCGGAGTCACTCAGCGTCTCGGGCCGATAGCGGGCGTCGAGCTCCAGTCGCCAATAGTTCAGGAACTCCCAATCGGTGTTCAAAGAGAAGGAGCCGGACTTGTGCGCGCGTCCCCAGGACCCGGCAGAGAAGACATCGTCCAGGGCCTCGTGACGCCAGTTGTGGGAGGTGAACAAGTTGACGCGGTAGCTCCGCAAGAACGAACCGGGCGTGATCTCCTGGTATGAGATACGCGCTCCGGCATCGAGGCGCTCGCTCGACGTCATGAAGCCCAGATCGTTGACCTCGAAGCCCGGCGTGATCTCACCCAGCCAGATCGCACCGGTCCAGTGCTTCGTGGTCCGCCGCTCTAACTGGAGCCGCCAGTTGACTCCGCTCAGCGACGTCGCCGTTGAGTCGACCGAGAAGCGCGTAGCGTCCGGCCGCTGGAAGTAGTGGTTGCTCGCCTCCTGAACCTCCAGCAGCGCCTCGGTCGAGCCTTCGATCAGCGAGCCGGCGAAGTAACCCGAGAGCGCCCAGTTGCGTGAGTTCGCACCGCCCCAGTTGTGCTCGAAGTCGACACCCAGGCTGTAGGCGCTGGAGGTGAGGAAGTCGAAGCTCCCGTCCGCGGGCAGCTCTCGGTGCGCTGCCGTGAGGATGGCGCCGACCTGGGTGGCGCCGCCGCGCAGGTCTTGCTGGGCGCGGAGCACGCCGTACTGGCTCGAGGGCTCGACGGTAAACTCGTCTGTGATCCGGGCGACGCTGTCGTAGGCGAGTCCGGTCTCTCGGCCCGTTAAAGCGGCGAGGGCGCCGATGGAGAGGCCGCCCGCGGTACGGCCGGTGAGCTTAGCGGCTGCGATGATCGTCGTCTCTCTGGGGATGTCATCGAAGTCCGCATCGTCGGGCGCCGATCCCTGCGGCTCGCGTCCGATGCGCCGGCTATAGTAGAGCTGGTTCTGACGTCCCGACAGGTTGAAGTCGAAAATCTGCGCGTCCTCGACGAAGAATGGCCGCTTCTCTGGGAAGAAGGTCTCGAACGCGGTCAGGTTGATCACAGCGGGATCGACCTCGACCTGTCCAAAGTCGGGATTGATGGTCGCGTCGAGGGTATAGCCGGCGCCGAGCCCGTAGCGCAGGTCCAACCCGACCTGCTGGCCCAACTCCGAGCCGTCAAAGAACGGATCCGCGGGCTCGGACGGGGCGGTACGGGCACGGGCAAGCGCGTAAGGGCGCACCTCGATGCGCCGTGCGCCGCCCGGGAGCCAGAGGCCATCGAGCTGCGCGAAGACGCTGACCTTTCCATGGCGAACGCGCGACTCCAGGGCGAGGTAGGTGAGTTCGTTGCTGGCCAGACGGCGGCGCGAGAAGTTGACGCCCCAGGACTGTACCGTGTCGGCGGCGTTGTATCGCAGCTGCGAGAGTGGGAGGCGGATCTCCACGCTCCAGCCCGTCGAATCGCGGTGCACCGCTGACTGCCACACCGCGTCCCACGCCTCATCCTCGCGGACATCATCGTAGAGATAAACATCGCGCTGAACACCGGCGGCGCTCACCCGGAAGCGATAGCCGGTACGGCGGTCCCGGTTCGGGTCGAGGGAGACCTCGAAGTAGTCGTACTGGCCTCGCTCGTCGCGCCGCACGAGCTGGTCGCCGATGCGGGCCGCCTCGGGGTCGCGCATGATGGCCCCCACGTAAAGCGCACGCGCGTCGTAGAGCACGCGGACCTCGGTGGTATGCTCGGCAGGCGCGTTCTCCACGGGCTCGCCTTGGACGAAACGAGTCGCGGGGATCGCCAGCTTCCAAGCGGGCTCGTCAGGCAGCCCGTCCAGCTGGATCGGCCCCTCGCGTTGCACCGCCTCGATGGACGGCGGCGACGGCGGCCCCTCAAAGGCGCTGTCGCTGCCGGTGGGCACCTGCTGGGCCGCCGCGGCGGGAAGGACGAAAAGAAAGGCGGCGACTGCCGCCATGCCACAGCCGGTACGCAGAGCGTCTGGTCCCCTAACCGGTGGTTCTGCTCGCCTCACCGGCGGCACACCTCGTGTGATACTGATTTAGCGATCGTGGGCGTTCCCCGAAGTCTTCGCACCGGCGGGTTCCCGCCGAGCGCGGAGATTAAGAAAGCAAGATTACCGGGCGCCCGCCAGCCTGCCGCGATGACGATTCGTTGATACCGCGCCCCCATCATCAGGCCGCGCGTCGGCGGGATCGGCGTTCAGCGGTGATGGCGTGAGCCCGGTGGGGTGATGGGTGTGGGGATCTGCAAGCTCTGGATGGACCGGACGCTGAGTCTGGTGACTGGCGCCGCTCTGCTGGCGGCGCTGTACCTGATCCTCGCCGAGCGCGTGTTACCGGCCGTGCGCGGCGAGCCCGCCCGCGTCGCCGAGGGTGAGCGTCTTCCTGGTGAGCTGGTCTTCGAACCGCTGGACGTACCCGTAGCTGGCACGAGATCGCCCGGCACGATCCGGCTGCCAGCAGAGCGACCGGTGCTCCTGCTGGTGTTCAGCTCCACGTGTCCCGCCTGCTACGCGAATCTCCCCGCTTGGGGACGGGTCCTGGACGCGGCGGACGGCACGCTGGTGCTCGCGGTCGGACTGGAACGCCAGCGGCTGGCCGCGGCGGCGTACGCGCGCGGCAACCTGCCAGTGGCAAGGGCCGTGGTGCCGAAGCAGCCGCGGCGCTTCGCCGGCGTGCTGGGCGTGGACATCGTCCCCTTCACGGCCCTGGTCGACGCGCGTGGAGTGGTTCGCTTCGCTCATCGGGGGCGGCTGGATGCGAAGGCGGTGTCCAGACTGATTGAGGCGCTGGGGGCCCAGTCGGGCTCATCACTTTGATAGAAAGGATGGGATGATGAGGAGGAAGGTCTTGCTGCTGGCTTCGGCTCTCGCACTCATGCTGGGAGGGCCGCGACCGGCGCTCGCGCAGCCGTGCGAGGACTATTGCGGCGAGCAAGCGGCGGCAAACTGTGACGACATCGATTCGTTTGGGTGCGCGATGTACATCGTGGGCTGTCTGGTCGGCTGCTCGGTGGCACAGCTGACCTAGGGCTCGTATCCCGAGGGGAGGTGATGAGAGTGAGGCGGATGCTTCTGGTGATGTCGATCGTGGGCCTGAGTTTCACGAGCGTGCTGGCGCCGACGGCTGTCGCGGACCCTTCGCCTGTATGCGAGGGCTACTGTCTGACGGCCGGCGTCGCCTGCTACGCCTCTATCGGGCTGCTTGCCGGCAAAGACAAGTGCGATGCCTTCTACGAGGGCTGTGTGGACGGATGCCAGGTAGAGAATCAGCTGGAGAATGAGTAGAGCTGGCTCGACGCGACGGCTGGCCCGAGGTACACCGATCTTGCCTGGCGAGCAAGTCAGGATGGGCGCTGCGGCCGGGCTGCTGGCCGCAACGCTCGCCCTGGCGGGGTGTGAGCCGCGCGGTGCGACTCGGTCAGAGATGCGAAGGGTAAGCGGCCCGGATGCTGTCGTCTTGCCGACCCGCTGGCTGATTGCACCCGAGGCGACGGCCGACCCGCCGCTGGCGGCGCCGGTCGCCCTCGTCGCCGACGAAACGAGAGGCCGTCTGTTGCTTCTCGAGCTCCAGCCGCCTGAGCTCAGAGTGTACGACCTCGTCGACGGCTCTTTCATCAGAGCCCTCGGGCGGCAAGGCGATGGGCCCGGTGAGTACCGCTACCCGACCGCCGTGGCGGTGAATCGCGCGGGCGTGGCCGCCGTGTTGTCGATGCGCGGGCGATTGACCCTCTGGGCCGCCGATGGCTCTCTGGCCGCGGTCATGAATGCGGGCGGCGGCCTGGCGACCGACGTGATGGCGGCGCGGGCCGACAGCTTCTACCTGAAGATCGACATCTTTCCCCCAGATGACGTGGCGGAGTTCCGCGTAGCGACGCGAGACACGGTGCTGCTCGCGCCGCTATTTCGTGACAGCGGGTTGCCGGGCACCGAGCAGCCTGGCCGGGCGACGCGGAACCACGCCTACGCCGTTGCCGCCACCCCGAGCGGCGACTTGCTCGTAGCCCCACCCGGACCTGATTACAGCATTCTGAGGATTGGGGCGGACGGACAGATTCGGCAGCGGATCGACAGGCCTGAGGTAGAGCCGGTCTGGCGCAGCGCCGAGGAGATCGCTGCCATCCGCGAGAGGGTGCGCAAGGGCTACGCGGCCGCAGGACGCGCGGCCCCGCAACGGCTGGCGGTCCCCCGTTACCGCCCGCATGTGGCGCGCCTGGCGGTGGCGCCAGACGGGACGTTCTGGGCGCTCACCCGCCGCGGTGAAGATTCGCTGACCGTCATCGACAGCTTCGAGGGGGACGGGCGATTCGTGGCCAGCTACCAGCTCAACGTGCGGTCCGTGGACCTGGCCGTGACGTCGGCGTCGATCTACTTGCTGACTCGGGCCGCTCTCGATGTTCCCGCCGTGGCTGTGGCGTCGCGGCCGCGCCGGCGGGGGCCGTGAACCGCGCGATGACGGGGGCCGGGCAGCGCCCGCTGGTTGAGGTCGAGGCCGTCCGCTACCGCTATGGGCCGGGGATGGTCTGGGCCCTAGACGGTGTCTCCTTCCAGATCGGTCAAGGGGGTGTGTTGGGCCTGGTCGGACCCAACGGGTCGGGCAAGACGACTCTCTACCGTCTGCTGCTCGGATTCATTGGGCCGGGCGAAGGCCGGATCGCGGTCGGGGGACGAGCCCCCAGGGTCTATCGGGTTCAGCGCGGAATCGGCTACTTGCCGGAACAGGTGCGACTGCCGGGTGCCGTCCGGATCCACGAGTTCGCTGTGCTGATGGCGCGGCTGGCGGGCCTGCGCGGAGAGGGTGCGCGGTCGGCCATCGGAACGCTCGTTCAGATTCTTGCCCTGCAGGACAAGATCGACAGCCGCATCGCGTCGCTCTCCCACGGGTACCGACAGCGCGTTGGGCTGCTGGCGGTTTTGCTCGGTGGTCCTGAGTTACTGCTTCTGGACGAGCCGGCGACTGGGTTGGATCCGGCGTCTGTTGGCGTGCTGCGGACCGTGTTGCGCGCCCTGCGGCGTCGGGGGCGAACGGTGATCGTCTCATCACACAATCTGTTGGAACTGGAACGGGTCTGTGACGAAGTGCTAATCCTCCGCGAGGGACAACTTCTCGGGCGGGCCGGACGCGATGAGCTGGTGAGGCGACCCGACATCTGGATCGTGCAACTGGACGTGGAACGTTTGCCAAACTCATCGCCGCTCGACGCGAGACGAATCGAACTCGGGGGCGTGCGTCTCGCCGCCGATGAGGTAGCGTTTACCGATCGAGAGGCTGCGAGGACTTTCGCGACGGCGGTCCGGGTCGGGGGCGGCTCCGTCGAGAGGGTGGAGCGGCGGCGCTTCGATCTTGAATTCTTCTTCCACTCGCTAGTGCAAGGGAAGGGTGGGGAGCCGGGCACCGATCGATGATTCAGATGCTGCAGCTGGTGCCGGCGCTGTTTCGCTTCGCCGGCGCAAGGGTGATTCGAAGTCGAAAGACGTACTTCGCTTGCCTGCTCATTCTTGTGGGCTTTGTCGGCACCCTCTCCGCGGTCTTGGGAGGCAACGTCGAGTCGGAGGGCCCTCAGATCGTTTTCATCCTCGGGTTTTGGGCGATTGCAGGGCCGCTCTGCCGACCGTGGTTGGATGAGGAGGTGCGTGAGGGCTACGCGGGACTGTGGTTGCAGAAACCGATCAGACCGTTGGCCTTCTACACGGCCCAGCTGGTTGCCATGGTCGTGTGGTCAATTCTGGCCGCGCTGGCTGTGTGTGTGGTCGCCCTGCCAGTACTCGCCCTCTACGGCTCGGCCTCGGACGTCAGGTACCTAGCAGTCGGCGGCGCTTGGATCCCCCCGCTCCTGGTGGTGCTCAGCTTCCTCGGCTCGGGCCTCGGAGCCCGCAACGGCGGGTTGTTTGCTTATGGGCTGCTCCTCGCTGGGTTTGGGCTACGGGGCGTGGCCAGCTCTCTAGCGCTGGGACCGATTCACGGGCTGCTCACGATCATCTTGCCTCCGGCGTGGGCGGTGCTGGAAGTGAGCGGCGCCATGCGCACGATCGAGCCGCTCGCGGCCCTGTTGCGGTTGTGGCCGATGATGGTCTATGGGTTGGTTTGCGCGGTCTTGGGCCTCTCACTCGCCCTGAGGGTGCCGTCGCGGCTGGCGCGTGCCGGGTGAGCGGGGTGGGCGGTTGGCGATTGCGCGCCGGTCGGGGCCGGGCTATTATCAACGATGATAATGAACTGGACAGCCGCCCCGGTAGGGCGCGAGGCGAGATCGGTCTGATGTCCCCGCCAAGACAGTTAGGATCCAAGGTTCAAAAGGTCACGACCAAGCCACCCTTCGGCTGCGCGATGCTGCTGATGGACCTGTTCCGCAGCCACCTGCACCAGCATCGACTGCCCGTCACGCACCAGCGCGAAGCGATCGCCATGGCCCTCTTCGAGAGCGAGCACCATCTGTCGGTCGACGATCTGGCGGAGCTGCTGCGAGGCCGGGGTGAGCACGTGGGAAAGGCGACCATCTACCGGACACTGAACCTTCTCGTCCAGGCGGACCTCGCGCGCGAGCTCGATTTCGGCGAGGGATTCAAGCGCTACGAGCACCAGGCGGGTGAGGCGCGACACGACCACTTGATCTGCACGGACTGCGGAAAGGTGACCCGCTTTTCGCGTGACGCCTTGGACGACCTGCAGGACGAGATCGCGACGGCGCTCGGTTTCACGGCCCAGAGTCGCCACTTGAAGATCTACGGTCTATGCAGCGAGTGTCGGGCCGGAGGGGTGGGACAAGGGGCTGCCGCCGACAAGAGCGGCGAGGCACCAGCGTCGGCGCGTGTTGCAGCGGGTGGGGGACACCGCTGACGCAGCGTAACCTGTTACGTGTGGCCGAAGGGGCCGATGGCTGGCGCCGCCGGGTGATCGCTTCATCCGAGCGGCGCGATTTTCTTCGTTCTTATCGGTGGTAAGAGCATGAACGAGCGCGAACGGCTCATCGACCTGCTGGCGGAACGCTCGTTCCGTGTGGGGAACTTCACGCTGGCCAGCGGCGCCCAGAGCCGGTACTACGTTGACGCGCGAACCACCACCCTGTCCGCAGAGGGACAGGCCTTGATCGGTGCGCTCGCCCTCAGCGAGCTGGAGAAGGCAGGCCTGCGTCCTGACGCCGTGGGCGGCTTGACGATGGGCGCCGACCCCATCGCGTACGCTATTGCACACCGCAGCTTCCTTGACGGCCGGCCGATCGAGGCGTTCAGCGTGCGCAAGCAGCCGAAGGGGCACGGCGTCGGGCGCCAGATTGAGGGCTGCTTTGAATCTGGTCAGAGCGTTGTGATCATTGAGGACACGATCACGAGCGGCGGTTCCGCGCTGAGAGCGTGCCAGGCGGTGGCCGAGGCGGGAGGAGAGATACTGGCGATTCTAGCCCTTGTGGACCGTGAGGAGGGCGGCCGCCAGGCGCTGGAGGCGGAAGGCTACCGCGTGATCGGGCTCGTCCGCCTGTCGGAACTCCGGGAGCGCGTCGGGGAGACGGGCTGACCGCTGGGCAGATCGCGAGCCCGGTCGCGCAAAGCGCTGGCCTTTCTTCGGCGAGACCTTAAGTTTTGGCCAGCCCGCGTCTAGATAGCCCCACACACTAATCCCAATTGCCTGCGGAAGCGAGCATATGCTGCGCAGTACTCTGCTCTATCTCAGTGAGCGAAAAGGGCTGCAGGATTTCATCGTGCGCCGAAAGCTACCGCGCCGCATCTCGCGCCGGTTCGTGGCGGGCGAGTCGCTGGATGAGGCGATTGAGGTAACTCGCGATCTCAACGCGCGAGGCATGCCGGTGACGTTAGACCATCTCGGTGAGAGTGTCGAGCGCGAAGACCAGGCGATGCGCGCGGCGGACGACTACATCGCGATCCTCGAGCGAGTACACAGGGAGCGAGTACGAACGGGCATATCGATCAAGCTGACACAGATCGGGCTGGCCATCGATCACGAGCTTTGTCGCAAGAACCTGAGACGCATCGCCGAGTCGGCACGCGATCTCGACAATTTCGTGCGTATCGACATGGAGGCTTCGGAATATGTCGAGGCTACGCTGCGTCTTTACTACGAGCTGAGCGAGGAGTTCGATAATCTGGGCGCGGTCATTCAGTCTTACTTGCGCCGCAGTGAGGACGACGTTCGCGAGCTGGGCTCTCGCGGCGCGTCGGTCAGGCTCTGCAAGGGCGCATACATGGAGCCCGAAGAGGTCGCTTTTCAGAAGAAGAGCGAGGTGGACACGAGCTTCGTGAGGCTGCTGGAGATACTGATGCAATGCGACTCGCCGCTGGCCATAGCGACCCACGATACCCGCATGATCGATGTCGCGAAGCGGCTAATGCAGCAGAATCCGAGGCGGGACGCTTCGGTCGAGTTTCAGATGCTCTACGGTGTGCGACGAAATCTGCAGGCGCAGCTAGTACACGAAGGCTACCGCATGCGAGTGTACGTGCCGTACGGGACCGAGTGGTATGCCTATTTCATGAGGCGGATGGCGGAGCGGCCGGCCAATCTCTTCTTCGTCCTCAAAACACTGACCCGATAGAAATCCGGTTACGGCTCGCGCGTACAGCGGATAAACTCCGGCGTCGTCGGCTCGATCGTGAGCTGGAAAACCTCGCCGAAGCATTCTGCCGTGCGGTCACCCACCTCGGCGATGTCGCGGGGTGCCCCGAGCTCCTGCTCCAGAGACGTCATCTTCACGGCCTCGATTCCACACGGGACGATGAGTTGGAAGTCGTCCAGCTGCGTGCTCACGTTGAACGCGAACCCGTGGAACGTGACCCAGCGGGTTACGTGAACGCCGATCGAGGCGATCTTGCGGTCCTCAACCCAGACGCCTGTGTAGCCGGGCACTCGACCGGCGGCAATTCCATAACCGGCCAGCGTGCGGATGAGCACATCTTCCAGGCTGCGAAGATACCAGTGCAGATCGCGTTTGTGGCGATTGAGGTCGACAATCGGGTACCCGACGAGCTGACCGGGGCCGTGGTACGTGACGTCACCGCCTCGCTCGACCTCATGCACCTCCACACCGCGCTGCCGCAGCTGCTCGACTGAGGCGACGACGTTCGACTTCCGTGCGCCCCGGCCCAGCGTGATAACGCGGGGGTGCTGGAGCAGGATGAGAAGGTCATCGGCTAGCTCGCCACTGACCCGCGCGCTCGCTAGATCGCGCTGCAGCGCCAAAGCCTCGTTGTAGTCGGTCAGCCCAGGCAGCTTGAGCAGCCTGCAGATGCGGTCAGCGTCCACGGTTCGCGATCGTCGGTCCTTCCAATTCGCCGCGGGCGGTGCCGCGCTAGATATGAATCGGTCGGCCTAGCGCCGCGAGCGCCGCCTCCATGACGCTCTCGGCGAGCGTGGGGTGCGCGTGTACGGTGCCAGCCAGCTCCTCAACAGTCGTCTCGAGCGCGCGGCCCAACCCCGCTTCCGCCACCAGCTCGGTCACGTTATGACCTACCATGTGAACGCCGAGCAGCTCGCCGTATTTCGCATCAGCGACGATCTTGACCATGCCATCCGGAGAGCCTGCGGTCAGCGCGCGGCCGTTGGCGCTGAACGGGAACTTGCCCACCTTCACGTCGTACCCGTCTTCCCGCGCCTGCTTCTCGCTCCGCCCGACGCTCGCGACCTCGGGATGGCAGTAGGTACAGGATGGAACGTTGTCCCGAGCGACAGGATGAGCTTGATTGCCGGCGATGCGTTCGACCGCCGCGATCCCCTCATGTGACGCTTTGTGCGCGAGCATCGGTGGTCCGGCCACATCGCCGATAGCATAGATCTCTCTGGCTGTTGTCTGGCCGAACTCATCGATCTGGATCCAGCCCTCGTCGTCCAGCTTGACACCTGCCGCTTCGAGTCCGAGGTCCTCGACGTTCGGCGCACGACCTACCGCCATCAACAGCAGATCGCAGTCAAGCGTCTCATCGCCGCCTTGCGTCTCGACGGTAACCTTGAGCTTCGTCTTCAGCTTCTCCAGCGACTTGACCTTCGCGTTGACCTTGATACCGATCTTCCGCTTCTTGAACGAGCGGCCGACGACGCCGGCGATCTCTTCGTCTTCCAACGGCAGTAACTGCGGCAGCGCCTCGAGAATCGTCACCTTGGCGCCGAAGGCGTTGAAGATGTCGGCGAACTCCATGCCGGTCGAGCCGGCGCCGACGATGACGATATCGCTCGGCAGCTTCTGGAGTTCGAGGGCTTCGCGGCTCGAAATGACGCGCTCGCCGTCGAACTCGAAGCCGGAGAACGTCTTCGGCCGGGAACCGGTGGCGATGACGATGGCCTTGGCCGAGATCTTCGCGCTTCCGCCGGCTTTCAGCTCGACCTCGACGCTCTTGCCACCCACCAGCCGGCCGCGGCCGAAGATCGGCGTGACTCCGTTCTTGTCGAAGAGGTACTTGATGCCTTTGGTGAGGCGATCACTGACCTGGCGGCTGCGGCTGACCGCCGCGCCGATGTCCAGCTCGTAGCTCTTTATCTTGATGCCAAAGTCGGCGGCGTCTTCGCGAACGTGCCTGGCCCAGTTAGCGCTTTCCAGCAAGGCCTTAGCGGGTATGCAGCCCCAGTTCAAACAGACGCCCCCCAAACCACCCTCCCGGGATTCCGACTCGACGCAGGCCACGTCCAAACCGAGCTGCGCTGCGCGGATCGCCGCCACGTAGCCGCCGGGCCCAGCACCGATGACCACAACGTCGTAGGACTCCTTGATACTCGCTGCTTTCTTAGCCAAAGCTCACCCCACGGTTCGGGTTCTCGCGCCGGACTTCCGCTTATAGGGGGATTTCGCAGCAAAACTAGACGATGGCAATGCTGGCGCAACGGAGCGGTCGGACGCGAGGCCACATGAGGTCGGACGCGGGGCCACGTGAGGCCGGACGCGGGGCTGAGATGATCCTATAAGACCAAGCGGAGAGGGTTCTCCAGCATCTCCTTGAATGTCGCCAGGAACTCGGCACCTGTCGCGCCGTCCACGGCGCGATGGTCACACGAAAGGGTCACACGCATTCGCGAGCGCACCTGCAGCGACCCGTCCACGACCGCCGGCTTCTCTTGGGTCGCGCCCACTGCCAGAACGGTCGCCGCAGGCGGGTTGATGACGGCCGTGAACTCATCGATCCCGTACATGCCGAGGTTCGAGATTGTGAACGTCGCGTCCTGATATTCCTCGGGTGCGAGGCGCCGCTCCCGGGCCCGGTCGATCAGGTCGCGCAGTTCCTCGGAGATCCGCCGCAGGCCTTTTGCTGCGACGTCGCGCACTACCGGTGTGATCAGGCCGTCGGGGACCGCGACGGCCACACCCACATCGACTCGTCTGAACCTGCGGATGTGATCGCCGGCGAACGATACGTTCACGTCGGGATGCTCGAGCAGTGCTCGAGCCGCGGTCTTCAACAAGATCTCGTTCACGCCGATCTTGACCCCACTTCCCTCCAACGATCCGTTGATCTCCTTACGAAGCTCCAGCACACGGCCCATGTCGATCTCGATTGTGAGGTAGAAATGGGGGACGGGACCGAGGCTCTGAACCAGGTTGCGGGCGATCGCTTTGCGGATCTGCGACAGCTCGACGCGCTCGAACGGCACCTCCGGCCCCGCCTCCACGGCGGCGCCGGCAGGGGCGACCCGGGTCGCCGCCTCGATGTCGCGCTTGATGATGCGGCCGCCGGGGCCGCTGCCGTGCACGGTGTCGAGCTGGATACCGCGCTCTGCTGCCATACGGCGCGCCAGTGGGGACGCCTTGACTTTCTTGCCGTCGTGCTCCGGCGCGTCCGGCTCGCTCTCCTCTACGGGGGCGCGCGGCGTGACCGCCGTGTCGCGGGCGCGACCGGCCGTCGCGGGCTGCGCCGCGGTTGCCGGCTGAGCCGGTGGCGCTTCCGCTCCGCTTCCTGCGTTTGTGGCGCTCACGGTCTCGGCCAGCAAGGCGGCGATGTCCTCGTCCGCGGCGGCGATCACTCCGAGCACGGTGCCGGTGGGTACCGTCTCGTTCTCGGCCACCAGCACCTTGCGGAGCACGCCGGAGCCGACCGCCTCTACTTCCATGTTAGCCTTGTCGGTCTCGACCTCGACCACGACCTCGCCAGACTCGACAGGGTCGCCCTCTTTCTTGAGCCAATGAAGGACGCGCCCCTCCTCCATTGTCGGGGACAACTTCGACATCACGATGCGGGTGGCCATCGGCTACTCCCTGTAGCAGGCGCGGCGAGCCGC
>CAYFXF010000033.1:0-4458 GCA_964347085.1 uncultured Gemmatimonadota bacterium
GCATCCGCGCCCCGAGCAGACCGAGTTCGCACGCCTCGACCTCGACTACACAGTTCTCAGCAAGCGCAAGCTGATCCGGCTGGTCGAGGAGGGCCACGTGGCTGGCTGGGACGACCCGCGCCTACCCACGATCGCGGGTCTGCGACGGCGTGGCATCACAGCCGAAGCGATCCGCGCCTTCTGTGAGATGATCGGGATCGACAAGGTGAATAGCCGGGTCGACATGGGGAAGTTGGAGTACGCCATCCGCAGCGACCTCAACCAGCGGGCACCGCGCGTGCTCTGCGTGCTGCGGCCGCTCAGGGTCGTCATCACCAACTTCCCCGAGGGCGAAACGGAATGGCTCGAGGCGCCCTACTGGCCGCACGACGTGCCGAAACAGGGTTCGCGGCGGCTTCCCTTCTCGCGTGTCGTCTACATCGAGCGGGATGACTTCATGGAGGAGCCGCCCCGCAAGTACTTCCGGCTGGCGCCCGGCCGTGAGGTACGCTTGCGCCACTCGTACATCATCAGGTGCGACGACGCGGTGAAAGACCCGGAGACAGGTGAGATTGTCGAGCTTCGCTGCAGCTACGATCCTGCGACCTTGGCGGGGCCGCCCGCGGACGGCCGCAAAGTGAAAGGCACGATCCACTGGGTCTCCGCCGATCATGCCCAGCCCTGCGAGGTCCGCCTCTACGACCGGCTCTTCTCGGTTCCCGACCCGGACGAGGTGCCCGAGGGCGAGGAGTTCACCGTGAACCTGAACCCCGAATCGCTGGTCGTGCGGAAGGGCGCGCTCGTCGAGCCGAGCGTCGCTGACGATCCACCCGGAACGCGCTACCAGTTCGAGCGGCTTGGCTACTTCATAGCCGACATCGTCGATGCGGGCCCCGGCGCGCTGATCTACAACCGCACCGTCACCTTACGCGACACCTGGGCAAAGATCGCGGCGAAGGCCTCGTAGGCAGGCCTCTCAGCCGCCGCGCGTGACCCAGAGGGTCAGTCCTGCCAACACGGCGGCATGCCCGAACTGGTCGAGACCGAGGACGGACCAGAATGCTTGGCTGTCGGGATCGTTGAGCTTCGGGAAGCGGCGGCCCAGCCGCGAGCGAAGCATGTCGAGACCGAAGTGGGTGACGAATTCGATCGCCGCAGCCGCGACGACCAGCGACCAGCCGGGTCTCGCGAGCGCGGCGATCACCAGGCCGACCAACAGGGTGTGGACCCCGGCGTGGGCGATGAAGGGACCCAATGGCGCCGCGTACAACTTGGCCCCGAGCATACGCCGCGTCGCCAACGGCGTGAAGTCGCCCAGATAATGGGCGAACAGCAAGGCCGCCAGCAGCCAGAAGGCGGCGCCGCTCACCGGGCCTCCCCGGGCACCTCGCGATCCTGATCCAACAAGTCCGCAGCGAGGATCTCTCGATTCAGCGGTACGTTCTGCAGGTAGCGACGGCGTTGAGCGACATCGGCGATGCGATCGGCTTTCCCCTGGACGATCTGGCGCGCCCGCCCCAGGGTCTCCGCCGCCTCTCTCACCTTTCCGACCGCCTGCAGCACGCGGGCGCGCGTGTACACCACCGCCTCTTCCGGCCCCGGGATGTTGCCGTGCAGGTTGAGCAGCCGCATGGCCTCGCGCGAGTGCTCGTCGGCACGCCGCCAATCGCCGACGTCGAGATCCAGCTCGGCCTCGCGAGTCAGCCCGAGAATCTCGACATGGACCACACCGCTCTCTTTGGCCAGCTGGCACGCACGACGCGCGCGCGCGCGCGCGTCGTCGCCGGTCGTGGCCTGGGCGAGCGCCAGCCAGGCACGCGCCTCGAACCCGGGCTGCCTCTGCTGCCGCGCGAAATCGCGAACCTGCGCCAGCAACTCTTCGGCCTCGGCGCTCGAGCCTCGCGCGGCGAGCACCATGGCCAGCGTGAGCTTGGCGCCGGACTGCGCCTGGCGCGACGCGCAACAATCCGCCAGCTTCAGCGCCTCACGAGCCGTAGCTTCCGCCTCCTCGTAGCGCGCCAGCCAGTACTGGGCCATCGCTTGATGCCCCGTTACCCGGGCCTCGGCCGGCCGGTCGCCTAGCTCCAAACAGAGATCGCGGGCGGCCTCGAAGTAGTCGAGCGCAGTGGTGAAATCGTCCAGGTCGATTTGGACCAGACCCAGCCGGTCGAAGATCTCGGCCTGGCCGTACTGGTCGCCCGCCTCACGCTCCAACGGCAGCGAGGCGCGATAGTGCCTCAACGCCTGTGGGTAGTCGCCCCACAGGTGCGCGACGCGACCCAAGAGCCGCAGCGCGTCGGCCTGCAAAGAGACGTCATCCAACCACTCGAACCTCTCCAGGGCCGCTTCGCCCGCCGAGCGCGCGCCCACGAGGTCGCCACTGTCGAGCAGATACCGGGCACGGCGGTAGGCCGCTTCCGCCGCGACCCGCTCGTCATCCTCGTCGCGGGCGAGCCGCACAAGCTCCTCGATGGCCTGCTGACGCGCCTCTGCTTCGCCCGCCTCCGACGCCAGGTCCTCCGCCAGCCCGAGGAGGCGCGCCTTGTCGCCGGCCAGGCTGGCCAGCTCGAGCGCTCGCTTGGCGAGCAGACGCGCCTCGCGCAGCGCACCCCGGTCGCGCGCATTCTGGGCCGAGCGCTCCAGATACGGCACGGCCCGCGCCGGCTCCTTCGAGCGCTCGTGGTGGAACGCGATCCACTCGTCATATTCGCCGCTCGCGCCCGCGGAATGTGACTCGAGCCAGTGCGCCACGGCGCCGTGCAGCTCGCTCCGCAGCCCACGCAACATCCCGTCGTAGGCGACCTCGTGGAGCAGCAGATGCTCGAACATGAACTCAGGGCTGTCGCCTAAGCTCGAGAACGGCAAGGAGCGCACGAACGCACCGTCTTCCAGATCGCTGAGCTCGCGCTCCACCGGACGCTGCACCAGGGCGTC
Source organism: uncultured Gemmatimonadota bacterium (assembly GCA_964347085.1). Classification (GTDB taxonomy): domain Bacteria; phylum Gemmatimonadota; class Gemmatimonadetes; order Palauibacterales; family KS3-K002; genus CAYFXF01. The sequence goes on from CAYFXF010000033.1 coordinate 2,914, forward strand.
TGCGAGCACCCTGGACCAGAAGCGGCGACCCACGATGGCGGCGCACTGAAGCACCTGCTTGGCCGAGCCGTCCAGCGCGTCGATACGGGTAGTGAGCAGGCTCTCGATCGTCTCGGGCACCGCAACTGTCCGGGGTTCGCCCACGAGGCGCCAGACCCCGCTCTGGCGTCCCAGCACCCCGCGCTCGGCCAACGACTTCACCGACTCCTCGACGAACAGCGGGTTGCCCGCTGCCCGTTCGACGATATCGGTCAAGAAGCTCTCAGGCAGCTCATGCGGCCTGAGCAGGGCATCGATCATCTCACCCACCTGGTTCGGAGCCAGCGGGGGCAAGTCGATCCGATCGCTCAACCTGTCCAGCATGCGCGCCAGCGGTGTCTCGCCGGGAAGCGCCGGCCGCGATACCAGGATGAGGAACACGGGCATCTCCAGCCCGAGGGCGGGCAGCGTGCTCAGGAACTCCAGCGTCGCACTGTCTGACCAGTGCAGATCCTCGAGCACGAAGAGACGCGGCGACGCTGCCGCCGACCGGACCGCCCGGACGATGGCGCGCGCCGCGCGTTCGTGGCGCTCGCCGGCGCTGTACGGCTGCAGCTCGGCCGCCTCGGAGAGCTGGCTGCCCAGGACGATCTTGAGCCCGGCGAGTTCCTCCGGCGGCCAGGCTGTCGAATCCGCGCCGGCGATCCGCTCCGCGATCTCCGCCGCGGGCACGTCGCCAGCTGCACCCACCAGGTCGCGGATGAGCTCCGCCAGCGGCTCCCAGGGCCTGCTGCTGGCATAGGGGTAGCTGCGGCCGCGGGCGATCGCGTCGCCGGCCAGCTCCGCGGCCGCGATCAGCTCGTCGACAAGGCGCGATTTCCCGAGGCCCGCTGGACCGGTGACGAGGCAAAGCTGAAACTCCCCCTCGCGGGCCCGGCGCCAGCGCTCACGCAGGCCGTCCAGCTCCTCTGAGCGGCCGATGAAGCGCGTGCGCTCACCCTCGAAGCCGCGCAGCTCGCCGCGCTCGGCTTGCAGGCCGAAGACGGTTCGGGCCCGCACCGGCTCCTGACGTCCCTTTACCTGCAGCAGCTGCTCGTCGCCGTACTCGAAGAGGTGGCGCGTCTGCTCGTAGGTCGCTTGGCCAACCAGGATGCCGCCCGGCTCGCAGAGCCCCTGGAGCCGCGAGGCGACGTTCACGGCGTCACCGACCGCCGTGTAATTCCGCGCTCCGCCGCCGGCGAACAGCCCGGTGACCACGGAGCCCGTGTTGATGCCGATCCGGACTTCCGGCCGGTACTTTAGGCTGCCTGTCGCCCCGAGCGTCTCCTGCATGTCGAGCGCGGCCCGCACCGCACGCTCCTCCTCGTTCTCGTAGGCCACCGGCGCGCCGAAAAGTGCCATCACGCAGTCGCCGATAAACTTGTCCACGTGGCCGCCCCAGCGCGCGATGCACTCGGAGAGACGGTCGAGGCAATCGGCGATGAACTCGCGGACCTCCTCGGGGTCCGCCTCCTCCGTCATGCGCGTGAACCCGGAGAGATCGGCGAAGAGCACGGTGATGACACG
>CAYFXF010000033.1:4468-11437 GCA_964347085.1 uncultured Gemmatimonadota bacterium
TGAGGAGAGGGCGGTCGGCCGGGGGCGGAGGGTCGCGGGGGGCACGGCAGGTCTGGCAGAAGCGCGCCCGCCGCGGGTTCGGCGCCTGGCAGGCCGGGCAGGCGACGCCGGCTTGCGAATCGCGAGGCGAGCCGCAAGCGCCGCAAAAGCGCGAGCCGGCCGCGAGGGCAGCACCGCAGAGCGGACACAGCTGAGCGGGACCTTTTGCTGGCACGCCCGACCCCATACGAGTAGGCAAAAAAAGCGCACCCCAGTGGGCGCGTATCAACGGACCGAGATCGCGAGAAGCGGGACGCGACGCAGTAATCCGTCGAGCTCCAGCGTCAGGTCGGACTCCTCGGCGGCTTGATACTGCCCGATCGCCGGTGTTTTATGTCACTAACCTACGACCCGCTCCCGAGCGCTCGCAAGCGCCGGCTCCCCAGCAGGGGCAGGCGCCCTGGTGCCTGCCCCTGCTGGCCCCTCAGCTGCGCTCGGCCTCGAGTCCCGCGTCCAGCGCCTTCGCGATGCGCGCCTGCACCTCTACGAGATGTGCATAGGTGTAACTGTCGAAATTATAAGGAGGTGCAAGCCGTCGTCTAATACGATTGTTGAGGTCTTGCAGCCGCACCCTGGCCAGCGAGCGCGCGTCGGCGGGCATCCGCTCGGGGGGGCGCGTCAGGATGAGCGTCATGCGGTCCAGGTAGGCCCGCTGCAGGTCGCGGCGCGAGGGGGCGATGTTGCGACCGGGCGTCGACCAGACCTCGGCCCAGATCGCCCGTGAGAGGGCCTCGAACAGCTCAGGTATCGTCACCACGTCCGCGCTCCCGAACTTGAGCTCGGCGTCGCGGATGCGGGCCAGCCGGAAGGGGTGCGTGAGCTGCTCGAGCATGCTCCGCTGTATCCCGAGCACCTGTTCGTAGAAGGGGTAGTCGAGCCGGCCCTCGTAGCTGATCGAGCTCCCCCAGTGGTTCCAGCGGTTGGGTCCGAAATTCGCCATCACGGGCCGCGGCGCCTCGAAGGCGTCCTCGGCGAAGGCCGTCGTGGTGATGAAGCGCAGCGCTTCCTGCTGCTTCGTCACAGGCACCGGAGAAAAGGGCCCGCGATCGAATTCATCGCCGACATGAGTGTTGTGATAGTACTGGCCGCCGATGTGCTTGATCGCCGGGGCCAGCGCCCGCGCGTACTGGCGAAGCAGCGCGCGGTAGGCTCCCGTCAGGTCCGAGTAGCTGGAGTTGTCCACCAACACCTGGTCCAAGAGCTCGACGAACAGACGGTCGATGAGGGCGGCCCGCTCCTTACCCCAGCTCAGCGGGTCGTCCCCCAGGTCGTAGGTGTTGACCGTCGGATCCAGCGCGCCTGCTCCATACGCGTCGTGGTCGGTCCCGTAGGCGTGACCCGGCGCACCCGCCTGCCGCGCCAGCTCGGCGGCGCGCTCGGCGTCGGGTGTGTAGCCGTAGGCGATGATCCACTCGTCGTAGGACCCCACTGACGGGCTGTAGTAGTAGCCATTCTCCTGTCCGCGCCCAGCGACGTTTGGGGCATGGTAATCCATAACCGAGCCGGTGACGCCGCGGACCTCGGCCCAGGACCGGTCATGCAGCCGGTCCAGCGGGGTGTCACGCGAGGAGCCGAAGTTGTGGCGCAGCCCCAGCGTGTGACCCACCTCGTGCATCGTCACCCATTTCAAGGCCTGGCCCACGAACTCCATCGGCACCGGCTCGCCGGCTTCGATCTCGCCCCGTGCCGCGAGCACGGTGCGCAGGAAGGCACCCTGCGCGGCCAGCTCGGCTCCCAGGCTGCGGTACTCGCCGCCGGCGGCAGCGAACTCCAGCTCCTCCGCACCCGGATCGAACAGCGACTCCCACGTCGTCTGTGGGCTGACCAGGCTGCGCCAGGCGGACCGGAAGCCCAGCAACATGTTGGCCTCGACCAGGATGTCGGCGTCCAGGATCTCGCCTGTCCGCGGGTCGGTGACCGACGGACCGATCGCCCCGTAACCCGACTCGTCCGACACGTTCCAGCGGATCGTGGCGAAGCGAAGATCCTCGGCGTCCGCATCCTCGGGAAGCGGCTCCGCACGGATCGCGTCCTTCCAGCCCGCTTGCTCGAACGCTTTGTTCCAGGCTTCCACACCCGACTCGATGTAGGGGAGATAGAGCTCCGGGATCGTCCGGTCGAGGTAATAGACGATCGGCTTCTTCGGCCGGTACAGCTCCCCGACCCGCTCGCCGGGCTCGAGCCGCCAGCGGTTGACGTAGCGCACGAAGAACGTCGTGTCCGACCTGGAGAAGTCCTTGTGCACGGTCATGAAGTAACCGATGCGGTCGTCCCCGAGCCTCGGCGTCAGCGGCTGCGAGGGGAGCTCGGCCAGGGTGTAGTGGACCGTGACCGGTAGGTACCGATTGTCCGGCACGGTTCGGCGCGGCGCCGGACGGCTCGGTTTGAAGGTGAGCTTGGCGCGGAGGTTCACGTTACGGGGGAACGCCTTCACAGTCTCCAGGTAGCTGCGGCCCTTGTCGAAGCTGGCGCTGCCCGGCTGACCTCGCTCCCGCGATACGGCGAACCGGACACGCCGCCCGACATTGGAGAGATCGGACACCACCCAGTCGTAGACGTCAACGACGAGGGCGGAGTCCTCGCGAATCGACTCGACCTTCGCCGAGGCGAGCACCGACGAGCCGTAGGAGAGATCGACCGCAGCCGCTTCCGGGCTCCCCGGGTTGGCCAGGTAGCGGTGAGGTCGCTGGAGCAAATAGACCTTCTCACCATGACGCTCCAGGGCGACGATCGTACCTTCGGGCCTGTTGAGCATCGTCCCGCCGTACAACCCGGCCGCGCCGATCCCCTGGGCGATCTCGAGCACAACGAGAAAGTCCTCGCCAAGCCGGTCCGCGGGTACCGCCATGAAGAGCTTGTCGCTCGTCTCGTACAGGTCGAAGAACCCTTCGTGCGCGATCGCGTCCCGGGTCAGCTCCGCGAACGCCTTGTAGGGGCCCCTCTTCCCGTCCTGGCGCGCCTCGGCACCCGGCTCGGCCGGGCCCGGCTTCGCCTCCCGGTTCTGAGACCGGGCGGGCAGAGGCAGGGCGAAGAGTACGGTCAGAACTAGCGTGAGTCCGCGAATCATTGGACGAGCCTCCATTCGAGCAACTGATTGAGCGGCGGCCGAACGGGCCGGCCGACTCCGGCGCCACCTTCGAGCACCAACTGGCGAGCGAACGGCCAAGACGAAACACGAGACACGCCGGCTGCGCAACCCTGGACGGACTTCGGGTCGCGGGGGTGGCGCAAGACTCCCGGCTCGCCCGGACCGCGTTTCTTGGTGTGGTTAGCGCGAAGGAGCCCGGGCCGGAGGTCGCACCCGCGCGGCCCGGATCGCCGAGGTTAGGCCTGCAGCGCTGCCGGCCAGCAGCGCCGGGAAGACCAGGGTGAAGACGATCACCAAAGGACCCGGCAGGTTGAAGATCGCGCCCAGCTGATCGGCTAGCGTCACCACCGGCCCGCGGGTCGCGGCGAGCCCCAGCAGGCCGAGCCAGCCGAGCGCCGCCGCTGCCGCGGCTTCCAGAGCGGGGCGTGGCCTGGCGGCGCGCAAAGCGCCCCAGAGCGCCGCCGGGAGGGGAACCGCCCACCAGCCGAACAGCGCCGTCGCCAGCGCGAGGGCCAGCGCCAACAGCAGCAGCCGAATTAAGCCCCGCATCGTCAGCCTCCCGGCCGCAAGGCGAGCTGCGCGGCCGTGCGCGTCGCGGGAAGCTCCGACGCTGTGCGAGGGTAAAGGACGCCATCGAGCTCGCCCGCGACCCAGCGATCGATCCGGTCGGCGTACCAGCGGCTCAGCGGGTTTCCCGATTGGCCGCCCGGGTAGATGGTCCGGGCGCGGACCTCTCTACCCAGCTCGACCACCATCCGCCAGCTCGCGCCGTGGGTGCCACGGCCCTCCGACGGGTTCAGGTTGCCGGGGCCGCCCCGGACCGCCAGCTCGAGCCGCGAGAGGGCCGGGAGCTGGAGTAGGTGATAGATGTTGGCGTGGCGGACCCCGTCCCAGCGCCAGCCGCCCGCATCCGGCTCGCCGTGATCGCGTCTCGCACGGCGAAGCGCGGCCGCCAGGCTGGCCCGGAGGATCGCGTCGCGATTCTCGACCGCGCCCGTCGTCCGCCGATCGTCCCACCAGGCGTTCTCCCGCTGGCGGAGCAGAACCGCGAGCACGGCCGATCCAGGCGTATGGACGCGCTCCTCCTCACCCATGTCACCGTTCGCCGCGTCGCTTTCCGGCCCGGGCGAGCGCAGCAGCTCGTCCCAGGTGCGATCCTCGAGCTCTTCCATCGCGTACTCGAACAGCAGCGCCCGCTCGTTGTCCATCGTGTAGCGCCGGTCCCATTCGCCCAGCAACCCGGCGGCCTCGCGCGCGTCCGGATCGAGCGCCGAGCGATCTGTCGCACCGTCGACCGCGGCGAGGAAGAAAGGAAGGAAGAGGTCGGCGCGCGCGTTGCCGGGATCGGTCTGGTAGCGGCCCATCGCCTCGGGTGTCACCGCCGAGTCAGCGGCGAGCAGCGCGTTGATGCGCATCGCACGCCAGGGCGACGGCCAGTCCGCGCCCAGGTAGGTGGAGTCCAGGCGTGGGTCGATCGGCTGCTGGTTCGCCGAGGCCAGATAACCCTGCACCGGGTTGAGCGCGAAGGGGTAGCGCTCGGGTGGCCAGAAGCCGAGCCAATCGCTGGCGCGCGTCGTACCGTCGCGAACCTCGAGCCCGCTCCCATCCGGCTGCAGGGGGTAACTTCCCGTCGAGCGGATGGCGATGTCACCCGCCCGGTCGGCCAGGATCATGTTCTGGGCCGGCGCTGTGAACGGCAGCGACGCCCTCAACCAGTCCTCCACGGTCGAGGTGCGTGCAGCCTCGCGCAGCGCCTCGGTCGCGCCCGCTCCCTCGAGCACCGTCCAGCGCATCGACAGCGCGCGCTCGCCGCGGGCCACGATGGGCCCTCGGTGCGTGAACAGCGTGGTGTCCCGAGCCATCAGCTCGCCGCGGCGTCCGCGATACTCTTCCACGCGCGTCTCGAGCGGCTGCCAGGCGCCGTCCAGACGATAGTGCGTCGGTCGCTCCGCGTCATCGAGCTGCTCAAGATAGTAGTCGATCACGTCCGCGCCGGTGTTGGTGAAGCTCCAAGCCACGTCGCGGTTGAACCCGATGATCAGCGCGGGCACGCTGGGGATCGTTACGCCGTAGACATCCAGCTCGCCCGGCACCACCAGGTGCACCTCGTACCAGATCGAGGGGAGCGTGAGTTCCAGATGCGGGTCGCCGGCCAACAGGGCGAAGCCGGCCGCGGTTCGGCCGGGCGCGACCGCCCAGTTGTTGCTGGCGAGCCGGCCGGACTCCGCCGCGTCGGCCAAGCGGTCGACCGCGGGGCCCAGGGCCAGTTCCAGGTCGCGGGCCAGACGCGCGGCCGCTGTGTCCGGTTCGCCGGGAGGCGGGATCGGCGGCGCATCAACCTGTGGGGCCTGCGATCCGTTCGGCTGAATCGGCTGCTGGATCGGGCTGTTCGTCGGGATGAGGGCCGCGGCCGCCTCCGCGCCGACCTGGGCGCGGAGCCGCAGCCGGGCGAGATCGGCCGTGACCGAGTAGGTGAGATCCCAGCCCATCAGTTTGAGGAGGTACAGAGAGTAGACCGGCTGCCAGTCAGAGGGGCGCTGGCCGAGCAGGTGATACTCGAGCGGCCAGTCGCGCCGCTTCAGTCCGTCGATCCAGGCGCTCACGCCCGCCGCGTAGGCCGCGATCTCGCGGGCCACGGGCGCGGTCGGATCGAGGCGACGGAAATCCCGCTCGGCGCTCCAGGCCAGGGCCAGCCTGCGCATCCCCCGGTCGAAGCTCACCGCCTCCGCGCCCAAGATCTCCGACATGCGGCCCGCGGCGCTCCGCCAGCGCAGCTCCATCTGGAACAGCCGATCGCGGGCCACCAGGTAGCCGAGCGCCCGCATGGCGTCCTCCGAGCTCGCCGCGAAGATGTGCGGCACGCCGCGATCGTCGTAGACGGCCTGGACCGGCGCGCTGAGCCCAGCCAACTCGACGGCGCCGCGCTCGGGCAGCGTGGCAGTTGCGACGGCGCCCCAGACGCCGTTCCACGGATCGAGAAACGGGCCAAGCGGCGGAGCGCGACCGACACGGCGCGCCCCGAAGTGGAGCGCAGCCGCCAGCACCAACGCGTGCACGGCCAGCCGGGCCCACGTCCCCCGCGACCCCGCGCTCACCTCAGTCCACCCCCACCCGATCGCTGCGTCGCTCCAGGAGCAGCACATCGCGCCAGCGACCGCCGAGCTGACCTAGCCGCTCGCGCCGACCGACCACCCGGAAACCGAGCTTCTCGTGGAGCGCGATGCTCGACGCGTTCTCGGGAAACACGCCCGCCTGCAAGGTCCAGAGGCCGCACGCTTCCGACTCCTCGATGAGCCGCGCCAGGAGCGCCGACCCCACCCCGTGACCGCGTTGATCGGCCGCCACGTAGACGCTCACCTCGGCGACCCCGGCGTAGACGCAGCGATCCGACACCCCGCTCAGCGCCGCCCACCCCGCGACGACGCCCTCCCGCACGGCCACCAGGCGGCCGACCTCGAGGTGGTCCGCCGACCAGCTCGCCCAGTCCGCCTCTGGCTCCGTCTCGAACGTCGCCTCGCCCGTGGCGATCCCCTCGCCGTGGATCCGGCGCACGGCCTCCCAATGCCGGGGCTCCAACCTCTCGATCCTGATCATGCGCCGCATGATAATCCCGCTGGTCACCCAGGCGTCAACCCGATCGCCCGGTCGCGCTAGGTGAGGGCGGCGGCTGAGGATAAGGTGTCAGGCGGTGGGCTGGCCACCACTCGGCCCCTAGCTTAACTATTCAGGCGAAGGAGAACGGCATGCTCAAGATCAACAGGCTCCTCTATCCGACCGATTTTTCCAGCTGCGCCCGCCACGCGCTCCCGCACACGCTGCACCTCGCCGAGCGCCACTCGGCG
>CAYFXF010000033.1:11447-17716 GCA_964347085.1 uncultured Gemmatimonadota bacterium
GCGGAGATCCACCTTCTGCATGCCCTGGTGTTACACGAGTCCGACCCCAGCAACGCTGCCTACCGCCTACCTGACATGGAGGAGCTGTACCACGTGTTGGAACAGCAGGCGAAGGCTCAGATGCACGACGCGGTGAGTGAACACGCGAGACCCGATTTCGAGGTCCAGCATGCTCAAGTTCGCAACATCTCAGCCGCCGCCGCCATCCTCGAGTACACAGCCGAAAACGATATCGATCTCATCGTCATGGGCACGCACGGCCGGCGCGGACTGCGCCGCCTGCTCCTCGGCTCGGTGGCGGAGGAGGTCGTCCGTCTCGCCCCCTGCCCCGTTCTCACCGTCCCCGAGCGTGCTGACGGCCTCACGGCCGACCGCGCCGAGCGCCTTTTGGTACCCGTCGATTTCTCAGAGTACGCGAGGCTCGCGATCGCCTACGCCAAGGAGCTCACCGCCTTCTACGCCGCCCGTCTCGACCTGGTGCACGTGGTCGATGAGCTGATCTACCCCGATTTCTATCCGCCCATCATGCCCTCCGGTGGATCGGTAGACCAGGAGCTGCGCCAGGATTCACTTCGGCGACTGCAGGCTCTGCTCACCCAGGTGCCCGGGCCGCCGGTCGAGGCCCAGCCGCATGTGCGCGCCGGGCGCGCCGCACCCGAGATCGCGACGTTCGCTGAGGAGCGTGCGGCCGACCTCATCGTGATCGCCAGTCACGGGCTCACCGGCATCCGTCACATCCTGTTGGGCAGCGTCACGGAACAGCTGATCCGGCGGGCGCCCTGTCCCGTCTTCACAGTCAAAGCTTTCGGAAAAAAATTGCTGGCCGACGTCTAGGCCGCCCAGGAAGGGCCGCCGGCTGGAAGGCAGATCGAAGCTCCCGCGTGGGGATGTAAAACGAGCCCGGGCGTCCTGCCAGTCCTCGTGCGATTAGCCCCAACCATCTCATTTCCGGCAGGTTACCCGGGCTCGCTTTTGCTCACGGCTCCAGGGCGCGCTGTGGCACCGTGAAGTACGCCCTCGAGCTGTAAGCACGACCTTTAGGGGCAGGAGTCGTACCAGCCGACGTCCCGACCTCAGAAGCAGTTGTCAGCAAACAGCTTGGCTTTTCCGCCGCCGGCAGGCCGAACCGGCGCTGGCGGGGCACTGTGACACAGGGCGGGACAACGCCACGCCGCTCCAGCGAGCGCGGCTGTCCCAGGGCGCCGGCACTCACCCCCCGGGCCACTTGCGTCGAGAGAGGCAGCGAAGATCTTAGGGTTGGGGCGTTTTGCCTCATCGGACGGCGGCTGGGGGCGCCGGGAGGGCGGCCGAGCGAGGCGGGGGGCGCGGGTCCGATGGGCATAATCGGTTGTGGGACATAAGGTTGCGCGACAGACCCAGGTCGTGTGCGCGCGGCGGCGCCGCGGGCACGGAACCTTCATATCCGACGGGACAACAGGCCCACACCGTTTCGGAGGCGCCGTGGCGCTCGACATCTCGATCCTGGACAGCGTGTCCGACCCGATCTTCGTGGTCGATCGAGGCGGAGGTGTCGTCTACCTAAACCGGGCGGGGCGGTCGGCCTTCGAGGCTTCGCGGGATAGGGCCTCCGGGCAGAGCCTCGTCGAGCTGCTGGGCGGCGATCTGGACGAAGGTCTGGCGGCGCTGCTCAGATCGCCGCCACGCGAGCCCCAGGCGGCCGTGCTGCATTCGGTCCGGATCGGCAGCGGCTACTGGGACGTGCGGGTGAGCCCCGCAAGCGGCGGCCTGAGCGCCGTACATTGCACCCCGTGCTCCGGGACCCCGGCGGGGTGGCCGGAGCTGGTGGCGGACTCGGCGGACGCGATCTGGGCGGTCGATGGGGAGGAGCGGATCATCGCCTGGAATCGAGGTGCCGAGGAGATGTTCGGCTACAGCTCGGCGGAAATACTGGGCGAGCGGGTCACGCGGTTGATTCCCGAGGACCTGATCGCCGACCGGGAGCCGGAACGGCTGCGCAAGGCGCTGCAAGAGCTGGGTTCGGTTCGCGACTACCAGACGCGCCGGCTGACCAAGGACGGGCGCGAGGTGGAGGTGAGCCTGACCCGCACTCTAGCGCGAAATGGCGCGGCGAACAGCCTGGCCAGCTCGACGATCGTGCGGGACCTCTCGCTGCGTCGGCAAATCGAGCGCCAGGTCATCGAAACGGAGAAGCTGGTCACCCTCGGCCAGCTGGCCTCGAGCGTCGCCCAGGAGATCGGCGCGCCGCTCACCTCGATCGGCATCGTGGTGGAGAGTCTCAGGAAATCCAGACTGTGGGACGGTGCCGCGGACAAGCAGCTCGAGACCGCGGCGGAGCAGCTCAACCGCATCGCGCGGCTCACGCACGGTCTGGTCGAGCTGGCCAAGCCGGGCGAGCTGCGGCTCACGCGGGTGCGTCTCTGTGATGTCATCTACCGCGTGGTCGAGCTATTGGAGGCCTCGCTCAAGCGAGCGGGCGCCCGGGTGGCTGTCGACTGCGACGAGTCGCTGCCGACTCTGCTTGCCGACGCCGGCCAGCTGCAGCAGGTGTTTCTGAACCTGCTGATGAACGCGCAGCGAGCGCTCGAGGCAAAGAAGGGGGGCACGGTGTGCGTGAAGGCGGCGCTGGCGCACGGCCTGCCCGCGGAGGGCCGTCCGCTGCGCCAGGTGATCGAGATCACGTTCAGTGATGACGGACCGGGGATCGACCCGGCGGACTTGCCCTATGTCTTCGCGCCGTTCTTCTCGCGCTCGGGAGGATCGGGCCTTGGCCTCGCGTTGGCCAAGCAGATCGTCCACGCTCACGGAGGCACGATCGAAGCTCATTCCGCGCCCGGCAGCGGGGCCACGTTCATGATCCTATTACCGGTGGACACCGATGCATAACGAGGCAAGCACTATAGAAGCGACGGCGAAGGTCCTGGTAATCGAGGACGACGAAGTCCTGCGCCAGCTCCTGATCGATGTTCTCAGCGAAGAGGGCTATCACATAGAGGCATCAGAAACCGGCGAAGCCGGCCTGAGCATCATGGAACAGGACGTCTTCGACATCGTCCTGCTCGACATCAACCTGCCAGGGATGGACGGCATGGAGGTGCTGCGTCTTGCCCCAGCCAGGCAGCCCGACGCGCAGGTCGTCATGCTGACGGCGTTCGGCACCGTGGATACCGCCGTTGAGGCGATGAAGCAGGGCGCCTTCGACTACATCAACAAGCCGTTCAGCACGGACGAGCTTCTGCTCACGATCAATCGGGCCCTAGAGGAGCAGGATCTGCGGCGCGAGGTAGCGCGGCTGCGCCAGAAGGCCCGCGGTGTGGGAGGAGACATCCAGATCGTGGGAAAGAGCCCGGCGCTGGAGCGGGTGGTCGACCTCATCGCGCGAGTGGCGCCCAGCCGGGCCACCGTGTTGATCACGGGCGAGACCGGCACCGGCAAAGAGCTCGTGGCCCGGGCGATCCACGCGGCGAGCAATCGGGCCGGCAAGCCGTTCATGCCGATCAACTGCGCCGCGATCCCCGATAACCTGCTCGAGTCTGAGCTCTTCGGTCACATGAAGGGCGCCTTCACCGGTGCGATCCAAAACAAGAAGGGGCTGTTCGAGGAGGCAAGCGGCGGCACGGTGTTCCTCGATGAGATCAGCACGATGTCGATGTCGCTCCAGCCCAAGCTGCTCCGCGTTCTGCAAGAGAACGTGATCATGCGCGTGGGCGGGAGGCAGCCGATCCCGATCAACATCCGGCTGTTGGCGGCCACCAACCAGGATCTCAAGAAGCGGGTGTCGACCGGCCAGTATCGGGAAGATCTCTACTATCGGCTAAACGTCTTCCCGATCGAGGTGCCGAGCCTGAGGAGTCGCGAGGACGACATCCCGCTGTTGGCCAACTTCTTCCTGCAGAAGTACTCCGAGTTCTACCAGGTGGAGCCGCCGAAGCTGCCGGCGCGTACGCTCGACCGCATGATGGCCTATCACTGGCCCGGCAACGTCCGCGAGCTTGAGAACTTCATCGAGCGCGCCGTGGTGCTGCACGCGAGCGGTGGCAGCGCGACCGTCGGGTTCGAGACGCCCAGCGACGGCGATGAAAAGGACGACGGCGCCAATATCCTGGACGAAGCGCAGAAGAACCGCTGGACATTTGAAGATCTGGAGCGAGAGTATATTTTCCGAGTGCTGGAGAGCGTACGCTGGAAGAAGACGGAGGCCGCGGAGGGCCTCGGCATGGACCGTAGTACGCTTTACCGCAAGCTGAAGCGCTACGAGAATGAGGGCAGCCGCGCCTCGGAATGACATACACCCCCAGCTCCCGTGAAGGCAGGCTACGCGCCCTAGTCGACGTCGCTCGGGCGATCAGCGCTTCGCTCGCCCACGAGGAGATCCTCGCCCAGATCTGCACTCACGCCGCCCGACTGCTCGAGGCCGAATCGGCTGTGATGACCGAGCGGCGCGAGCGCTGCGCGCGTGGCAACGCGCCCTGCCTGGAGGTTGTGGCCACCAGCACGGAGGCCACAATCGGGCTTGGCGAGTGCCTGACCATGGAGGGGAGTCTGAACGGTCTGGCGATCACCGAGGGGCGCACCTTGATCGTCAACGACGTGTTTGGCGACCGGCGCGCCGACCTGGCGGTCGCCAGCAAGCTCGGCACACGCAAGGTGGTCATCTCGCCGCTCTACTACGGCGAGTCACCGCTCGGCACCATCTTCGCCTTCAACCCGGCCGGCGAGCGCGATTTCGACGATGAGGATGCCGAGATACTGGAGGCCTTCGCCGCCCAGGCCGCCACGGCCTTACACAACGCCCACCTGTTCGAGACGGAGGAGAAGCGGCTAGCCGAACTCACGGCCCTGCGCGTCGCCCAGGACGAGAACCTGCAGCGGCTCCAGGCGTTGATCCGGGCCGGTATGACGCTCAACAGCAGCCTGACGCTCGACGAGGTGCTGCAAACGCTGGTCGATTCGGCTCGTGAGGTGATCAGGGCCCGCTACGCGGCGCTCGGCGTTCTCGACAGCTCTGGCAAGAAGCTCGCGCGCTTCCTCCACTCCGGCGTGGATCAGGCGACGGTGGACCGGATGGGTCGCTGGCCCACGGGCGGCGGCACCCTGGGCATTATGCTCCGCGACCAAAAGACGATCCGCATCCGCGATCTGACGGACCACCCCGATTTCGCCGGCTTCCCGGACGAGCACCCGGCGATGAGCTCGATGCTCGGTGTGCCAATACGTACCGGTCAACGGGTGTTCGGCAACCTCTATCTGACCGAGAAGATCGGCGCCGAGGAGTTCAGCAAAGAGGACGAGGAGCTGGCCGAACTGATGGCGGCCCAGGCGGCGGTGGCGGTCGAGAACGCGCACCTGGCGGAGCAACGCAGTCAGTTCCTCACCATCGTGAATCACGAGATAAAGAACGCGGCCGCGGGGGTGTTGGGTTGGACCGATCGCTTGCGTAAGATCGCCGACCAGGCCGACGGTCGCGTGCGGGAGGGCGCCGGCCACGCCTTCGAGGGCGCCCAGCAATTGCACCGCCTCGTAGTCGATCTGCTCGACCTGAGCCGGATCGAAGCGAGACAGCTCGAGCTCGACATCCACGAGGCCGACCTCCGCGCGCTGGTCCGCGAGGTGGCGGCGACCGCGCGACCCGGCGCAGAGCGTCGCAAGCTGGAACTCCGCGTATCCGGGCTGGAAGAGCGAGCGATCGTGAAGACCGACGCGACTCGCGTGCGCCAGATCCTGCTCAACCTGCTCTCCAACGCGGTCAAGTTCTCCAGCCAGGGCGGCGTCGTCGAGCTGCAGCTGGCCCCGCGCCCGGCGGGCTACGCGATCCGCGTCCGCGATTCCGGACCGGGCGTCGATCCGCGCCTTGGCGAGCAGATCTTCGAGGCGTACCGCGCCGGCACCGCCAAGGGTCCTCAGAGCGGCGCCGGGCTCGGCCTCGCCATCTCACGCGAGCTGGCCCGCCTGCTCGGCGGCGAGCTCGCCCGGCTCGAGCCGCACGGACCGGGCGCCTGCTTCGAGCTCTCGCTGCCCGCTCGGCCCCAGGTCCAGAACACAGACGGCCGCGGGCTCTGAGGGCCGCCGCTGGGGCAGATCCTGTCAAACGAGTCGACATGTCGGGGCAGGATGTCCCTGGGGACCCGTCGGGCTCGAAGCGATCGGCCATCCTAAGCCTATATCATCAAGACAGTTAGTAGACGTGACCGCCGCGGCACGGATCCTTCTTTGCAGGGACCCGACCTGCCGCTGCGGCGGCGGTTAGCTCCCAGACGGAAACGCCGGTCGAACAGGCCAGCCGTGATCAA
>CAYFXF010000034.1:0-10259 GCA_964347085.1 uncultured Gemmatimonadota bacterium
CGTAATACTCATCGAGGAAGCGACTCAAGTCGCTGAGGTCGCGGCGATAGGCCGCGACAGTGTGGCTCGAGAGCTGCCGCTCGTCCCGCAGGTGCCTGAGATAGCCTTCCCTACGATCCGTCACGGCGCACGCACCGACCCGCCACCGGCCGCCAGCCTCTTGGCCCCGGCGTCCGGGTCGGCCTCCAGACGCACGACCCAAGCCCGCAGCTCCTCGAGCGCCCGCCCGGCGAACTGGCGCCGCCGCGCCAGCTTGCCGCGCACCCGGCCGGGCAACGGGTCGAGGAGTCCGAAGTTGGCGTTCATCGGCTGAAAGTTACGTGGATCCGCCTCGCGGAGATAGCGAAGCAGGCCGCCGAGCATGGTGGCCGTCGGCGGCAGCTGCGGCTCGCGGCCGCGCGCCAGCCGATCGAGGTTCAGCGCCGCCAGCAGCCCGCTGGCCGCCGACTCGATATAGCCTTCGACCCCGGTGAGCTGACCGGCGAAGATCAGCTCGGGCGCATCCGGCGGCGATCCGTGCGGCGAAAGCAGCGACGGGAAGTTGATGTAGCTGTTGCGATGGATTTGACCGTAGCGGAGGATCTCGGCTCCCCGGAGCGCCGGGATGTGCTGGATCGCACGACGCTGCTCCGGATAGCGAAGCCGCGTCTGAAAGCCCACCAAACTCCACATGCGCGCCGCGCGATCTTCCTGTCGAAGCTGAACTACGGCATACGGCGTGCGCCCAGTGCGAGGGTCGCGCAGGCCGACGGGTTTCAGCGGCCCGAAGCGCAGGGCATCCCGACCACGCGAGGCCAATACCTCGATGGGCAAGCAACCCTCAAAGTACGGCACACGATCCCAGTCGTGTGTCTGATAGATCTCACCCTGAACCACCGCTTCGCAGAAAGCCTCGTAACCCTCCCGGGTCAGCGGACAGTTGATGTAGGCGTCATCCGCACCTTTGCCATAGCGTGACGCCCGGAAGCTCTCTCTCTCATCAATCGACTCCGCCGCCACGATCGGCGATATCGCGTCAAAAAAGTAAAGGCCCTCCCCCCCTAAACGTCGCCGGATCGACTCGAGCAGCGGGCCCGAGGTCAAAGGCCCCGTCGCAATGATCGCCGGCGGCTCGGGCAGCTCACGCACCTCCTCGCGGCGAACCTCGATGGCGGGATGGCGCTCGATCGCCGCGCTCACCGCTCGCGCGAACAGCTGGCGATCGACCGCGAGTGCCGCACCGGCCGGCACGCGCGTAACCGCGGCGGACTCGAGGAGGAGCGAGCCCAGCTCGCGCAGCTCGGCCTTCAGCAGGCCGTGCGCATTCGTCTCCTCCTCCGACTTGAAGGAATTACTGCAGACCAGCTCGGCCAGCGCAGCGGTCTGGTGCGCCGGCGTCGACACCAGAGGCCGCATCTCGTAGAGGCACACCCGCTGCCCGCGCCTGGCCAGTTGCCAGGCCGCCTCGCAGCCGGCGAGGCCGCCGCCTACGACGATGATCTTGGACATGTCGTGATCTGGGGGGACGCGACCGACCTCAGGCGGAACCCACGTCCGCCGTCTCAGGGCTCTCAGCCGCGATCTCCTGACCGCAGTTCGCGCACTTCAGGTAATCGCCCTTGCGTTTGGACCTCTTCTGCAAGGCCACACCCGAGCCGCATTGCGGGCAGCTTGCCGCCACCGGGACGTCCCAGGTCGACCACTCGCAGTCCGGGTAGCGGGCGCACCCGTAAAAGGTACGGCCGCGACGCGTGCGCCGCTTGACGACCTCACCCTCACCGCAGAGCGGACATTTCAGCCCGAGGGTGATCGGTTGCGTGTGCTTGCAATCCGGATACGCGGTGCAGGCCAGGAACTCACCGTAGCGGCCCGTCTTCACGGCCATGGGGCTTCCGCAGCGCGGGCACTTGGCGTCGGTCGATACCTCGGCGCGAGGCCCGTCAATCGCACGCGTAAACCGGCATTCCGGGTAGTTGGAGCAGGCGATGAAAGGTCCATAACGGCCGCTCTTCACCAGCAGCGAGCCGCCACACTGGGGGCAGACCTCACCCTCGAGGTCTACGGCTGGAGGTTCATCGATTGATTTCGTGCTCTTGCAATCCGGGTAGGCGGAGCAGCCCAGGAACCGGCCATAGCGGTTCCAGCGGACAACCATCGGCTCCCCGCACAGATCGCAGACCGCGTCATCGGCGCGCACGATCTCCCTGACGATCTCGTCGCTCCGCTGTTCACCTTCTTCGAGCCGTCTGCTGAAGCGGCCCCAAAACTCCCGCAACACGTCCTGCCACTCCAAGTCACCTTCCTCGACGCGGTCCAGGCTGGCTTCCATGCTGCTCGTGAAATCCACATCGAAGGTATCGGGGAACACACGGATCAGGACCTGGACCACCGTCTCGCCGAGTGCGGTAGGGACGAACCGCCGGCTGTCGAGCTCCACATAGGTGCGCTCGACCAGGGTGGAAAGGATCTGCGCGTACGTCGAAGGCCGGCCGATGCCCAGCTTCTCCAGCTCCTTCACCAAGCTCGCCTCGCTGAAGCGGGGTGGCGGCTCGGTGAAATGCTGGGTCTTTGTCAGCTCGATCAGCCGCACGACTTCGCCCTCACCGAGCTCGGGAAGCGCCTCGAGGTCCTCCAGGTGTCGCCCTTCCTCAGCTTCGTAGACGTCTCTGTGAAGACGCGTAAAGCCATCGAACTTCAGCACCGACCCCGTTACCCGGAACACGTAGTGACGTCGATCCGCACCCGTCAGGTCGAAGTCCACCGTCGTCGTGTCGTAGACGGCGGGCGACATCTGCGAGGCCACGAAACGCAGCCAGATTAGCGTGTAGAGCTTCAGCTGGTCCGGGTCGAGATCCCGCTTCAACGACTCGGGCGTCCGCCGCACCGAGGTGGGTCGGATGGCCTCGTGCGCTTCCTGGGCCCCTTTCTGCTGCTTGCCCAGGTACAGCCTGGGCGACTTGGGTGTATAGCTCGGCCCTAACTGGGCTTCTACGTGGGCCCGGGCCGCGCCGGCCGCCGACGCCGCGACGCGCGTCGAATCGGTCCGCATATAGGTAATGAGACCGATGGCCTGGCCACCCACCTCGACACCCTCGTAGAGCTGTTGCGCGATGCGCATCGTCCGCTTGGCCGAGAGGCGCAGCCGCTTAGCCGCCTCCTGTTGCAGAGTCGAGGTGGTAAAGGGCGCCGAAGGGTGCTTGCGCCGCTCCTTCCTGCGGACCCGGGTGATCTGGAAGGGCACGTCCCGAACCGCGTCGAGCACCGCAGCGGCGGCGGCCTCGTCCGGGAGGTGCGGCTTGGCGCCTTCGAGGTGATGCAGCTTGGCGGTGAAGCGGCGGCCCTCCTTGTCGAGGGTCGCCTCCACCGTCCAGTACTCCTGCGGTTCGAAGCGCCGGATCTCCTCCTCCCGCTCCCAGATCCGGCGAAGCGCCACCGTCTGTACCCGACCAGCAGACAGTCCGGGCCGGATCGGTTTCCAGAGGAAGGGGCTGGCCTTGTAGCCCACCAGTCGGTCGAGGATGCGGCGTGCCTGCTGCGCATCGACCTTGCGCAGGTCGATCTCCCCGGGGCTTTCCAGACCCCGCTCCACGCCTTCCGGTGTGATCTCCTCGAACAACACGCGGCGAAAGCGCTGGCCATTCTTGGCCTTGTAGCCAAGCTGCTCGGCCACATGATAAGCGATCGCCTCGCCTTCGCGGTCCGGGTCGGTGGCCAGCAGTATCTCGTCCGCGTTCTTTGCGGCCTGCTTGAGCTCTTTGACGACCTTGCCCTTGCCCCGAATGGTCACGTAGTGGGGCTCGAACCCATTGTCGATGTCCACGCCGAGGTCGCGCTTTGGGAGGTCGCGAATGTGCCCCACCGATGCCTTGACGACGTAGCTCGCGTCAAGGTAGCGGTTCAGCGTGCGGGCCTTGGCCGGCGACTCCACGACGAGGAGCCGCGATCCGTTGCCTGCAGCCGCCGCCTTCCGTGACCTCTTGCCTTTCCCCTTGGGTCGTCGTGCCATCATATCGCGAGTGTGTCGAGACCTCAGACGCTTAAACCGCAGCCGCGCCCCCGAGTTCCAGCGGCCGGTGCTGAGGATGCCTAGCAGGAATCAAGCGCTTGTCAACAGCCGCTGGCACTCTCAAAACCAAAGCCGCAGGGCCTGGCCCGGGGACGCGCTCGCTGTAGGCGACCTGGCCCGGGCGGTCGAGCGGCTTGTGGCCGTAACAGAGCAGCCGCGTGACCGCGGCTGCTCTGACTCAAACGAACTGCGTGCCGAGGGCCTTGCCCCGGCGTCCTTACGGAATCGGTATGATGTCGGTGTCCTTCACCGGGATCACCACGACCCCGTTCTCGGTAACTCCGTAGAGCCTCAGGACTACGTTGGCCGGATCGGGCGGCAAGCGCCGGGTGATGCGCAGCGGCCCGACGATCGGGTCGCGGATCAAGACCTGGCCGCGCGAGAAGCTGAAGAAGCGCGTGTCGACCAACTCGATCCTCGCATCCCCAGCGCCCAGGAAGGCGAGCCGCTCGCTCTCCACGTTGTCGCTGAACTGGTCGTGGTCCGGATGAAGCGCCGCGCCGACACCCGTCGGGCTGATGTTCTCGTTCTGGCCCAACAGCCTCAGCACGTTGGGGCCGCCCGGCTGGTCCGGGCCGAAGAAATAAGCGAAGGTGCCCCGGGCAACGCCGAGGCTGCCGTCGTTGTTCAAGCCCAAGCCGAACACCTGCTGTTCGACGTTGCCTGGCAAGTCGCTGACCTGGAGCGTGTTCGTGATCGTCTGGGTCAGAGACCTATACATGATGATGCGGCCGGCCCGGCCTGGCGTATCGCCTTCACCGAACGCGACGAACTCCCGGTCTCCGCTGGCGGCCACGAAGGTCGTGTCCTGCAGTGCGATGCTGGCGATGTCCAGATCCGAGAAGATGTCCACATCCCAACCCAGCGCGTTCTGCGCGCCGACGAGCAGGATGGCTTCCTCCAACGCGGTGGTCGTATCGGTGTCGAAGGCGAAGATGCAGGAGCGCCCGGTCTGGCCGGGGCTGCCGCGAATGTGATCGCAGATCTTCACCCCACGCGCGCTGGCTATGGAGAACACCGAATCGGCGTTGACGATCTGGATCTCAGGCTGGGTCGGGGTCTTGCGGTCCGCGTACTGGATGAAGAAGCGCACCTCGAGCTGAGCCGGGTCGTACTCCCGGATGGTGCCGGGCAGGTCGGCCAGCGCCGGCACCGTCGAGTAGAGGATCAACCCGTTGGCCGCCTGCGCCAAAAACTGTGGCCGGTCCGAGAACTCGAAGAACTCGGAGGGATAGATGCGCAGGCCGGATGGGTCGAAGTCTTCCTTCACCCGGTACACCTTCAGGTCCTGGGTCTGGAGGCGATCGACCTCGCCCGTGATACTGGGCGCGCCGATCACCCGCGGCCCCAAGCCGACCACCGATATGTTGGTGCCGCCCGAGTTGCTGACCAGCAACTGGTCTTGGCTCAGATCGATGTTCAGCCCCCACGGGCTCGAACCGACCGGAACGCTGCCCACGAAGACCTCGTTACGCAGATCGAACGGCCGCACGATTCCGAAGTCGAAATCGGAAAGAAGCAGCAGCTCGCGGAGCGTGTCGACGACCGCGTCAGCGATCAGCGCCCCCTGCGGAAACCCGACCGTGCGTCCCGCTACGATCAGCCGCTCGACGAGCCCGCCATCGATGCCCTGTGCCAGGACCGGCGTGCCGGAGGTGCACGGGAGGCTGTTGGCGGAGCCCTCCGGATCAACGGTAGCGCCGCAGTTGGGTGTATCCGCGGCGTCGAACGCCCAGCCCGTGAGCTCGAAGATGAGGGTGTCCGGGATGTCGGCCACGGTGAACACCGAGGCCGGCAGCTGATTGGGCACCAGGGCGAAGCTCAGCGGTACGGTCCCGCTGATCGCCGGGTTGAACACGCTGTCCTGGGAGACGGTGACCTCCACAGCGCCACCGGTGCGCTGGTTCCGCACCGCGGCCGTCACGCCCATGCGGGTGATCGCGCTCTCACCATCCTGGGCCACCAGATTGATCAGCAGCGAGTCGTCGGCTTCCATCCGCAGCGGTTCATCCTGCCGTCGCTCGATCCCGCCCGTCACCAGCATGCTGACGACCGGCGGCGTCACGTCGCCGGGGACCTCCTCAGCCACCGTCACGGTGATCTCGGCGAACCCGCTGATCGTGTTGAGATTGATCGCCTCAGCCGTGATGGTGAGCTGCCCCAAAGCCCCCAGGGGGATAAAAAAATCCAGCAACGTGTCCACGTTGGTGCGGAACTCGGCAAAGCGGGTCGTGTCAGCCGCCGGCTGAGTCGGCGTCGCCAGGCCGCTCAGCAGCACGTTCAGCTGCGCCAGCCCCGTCGGATCGCTCGCTTGTACTCCCACGCGGACCAGCGTGTTGTCCCGCACCGTTTGATTTGGCAGGGGTGATGTAATCGCCACCTGTGGTCCGCCGAGGCCGCCGCCTGGACCACCACCCACGATGATGGTCGCGGCATCGAGGCCCTGATTCCCCTGGGCGTCTACCGCCACCGCCCGGACTTCCACCGCCGTCGGCTGCGTGAAACCCGTGAAGAAGGTGGTGTTGACCGTCGCGGACTGGACGCGGCCCGAGAAACGGGTGGTGTCAACCGCCAGCAACCGACCCAGCACCACGGTATCACCATCCACCGTGATCACGGTCTCGAACTGGTCGGTGCGTCTCAGCTCAGTGACGACCAACGCGACGCTGATGAAGTCCTCGGCCTTGACGGTGGTCCGCAGTGTGTCACCGGCCTGGCTGGCGCCGGTGATCGAGACCACCGGGGGGACGGCATCGTCTAGCGGCCCGAAGACGGAATCTTCGTCCTCGCAAGCTGTGACTACCAGCGCGGTCGCGGCCAACACACCGGTTAGCAGCCGCGCCCAACCCCTTGCGCTTCGCATAAGGCTACTCCCTCACGTTTTAGGCAGAGCGCATCACAACGCCGGCCGTCCGAGTCGGCTGCCGGCGCGCAGTAGTAGTTACGGTGCTGCTACTGCGTCCTCTACGATATGCGGCGTCACCAGGATCAACAGGTCGCGCTTCGCATCATCGGACCTGGTCGTCCGGAAGAGTCCGCCGATGAGGGGGAGGTCCATCAGGATCGGTACGCCACTAACACTCTTCGACAATTCACTCACAGTAAGACCGCCGATGACACCGGTCTCGCCGTCACCCAAGATCAGTCGCGTCGTCCCCTCTTGAGTCTGGAAGGTGAAGCCGATGTCGCCCGGCGCCAGCGCCACGCCTGAGCGCTCGGCGTGCAGATCGAGAACGATCTTGCGATCGTGCGTGATGTGCGGCGTAACTTCCAGTTTGATGCCGGTCTCTTCGATCTGCACGGTCGACTGCGGGAACTGGGCTCCCTGCACGCCGCCCGCCTGCTGCCCCGTCGCGCCGCCCGCACCGTAGTCGACCACACGGATCGGCGTCCGCTCGCCAACCAGGATCTCTGCGGGCTGATTGTCCATCGTCTGAATGGTCGGCGCCGCGATGATGTCGGACAGATCCAACCGCTGCAGCGCGTCGATGAAGCTGAACAGCTGGAAGTCGCCGATCGCCACCGAAGTCAAGAGCTGCAGCGCAGGGAAGGTGATGCGGTCCCTGGAGTTCGCCAGCGCGGCGATGGACGAGCCGCTGAACGAAACCTGGTTGGCCTGGCTGAGCGGTTTCACCACGACGTCAGGCACGCCGTCGAAGTCGGAGTCCACGATCTCCCACGAGCGCGGGTCGAGGGTGGGGCCCGGGTTGATCTCGTTCAGCTGGTTCCCCTGGACGTCCTTGAGGTCGTAGCCGATGCCCAACTCCTCGATATCCGTTCGGTCGACGAAGATGATCTTCGCCGAAATCACGACCTGCGGCGTGCGCACGTCGAGATCCTCGATCAGTTGGCTGGCGATCCCGAGGTTCTCCGCCAGGTCCGTCACGATGATCGAGTTGGTGGCCTCGTTAGGTATCACTTTGCCACGCTCGGAAAGGGCCGGCTGCAGTGCCTGCGCCAGCGACCCCACCGGCGAATAGTTGATACGGAATATCTGGGTCTGAAGCTGCACCAGCTGCTGGCGCTGCTGCAGGTTCTCGAGCTTGTCGACCCTGATGATGCCGGTGGCCGTCTCCACCGCCGTGTAGCCGTGCGCCTCTAACAGCGCCTTGAGGGCGAGGTCCCAGGGCTGGTTCCGGATGTTGGCCGTGACGTTCCCCTCCACCCCCGCGCCGGGAACGAACGATTTGCCGGTGAAGTCGGCAAAGTTGTTGAGCACGTCCCGGATGTCAGTGTTCTCGAAGGTCACAGTGATCCGGGGCATCTGGCTGACCTGGCTGGCTTCCTGCACGGCTTGCATGCGCAGCACCCGATCCGCTGGCGCCGCCCGGGTCGCCGCCCGGGGCGCCGCCGTCCGGCTCGCCCACGTCTCGAACGGCTGCCCGTCCAGGTTGGGGAAGGAGGCCCGCAGTTCGCCGCCCCGGCGGGTCAGCGTATAACTCGTGGGCGCGACGAGCTCCACAACCACCCGGACGACGTCGTCCCTGAACTGGCTCGTTCGAACCCGAATCACGCCGCCGCGGTCTATGTTCTCAAAGTTGTCCCGCGGCAGCGCGTGCCGTGCGCCTTTCAGATCGACAATCAGACGGGGCGGGTTGGTAAGCAGAAAGTCGGAGTGGCTCACCTCACCGCTGGCCATGATGACGACCTCGGTGTAGTTAGCCGCCGCCTCCACCCTGAGCTCCGTGACGTCGGAGGGGTCACCGCCCCCGGCCACTGCCCATAAGAAGTACAACGCATGGAGCATCATTACTGCTCCTCCTCCTCTTTCCGTATCTGCAGCGTCTCACTGCGGGTCACGCCGAACTGGGTGACCTGAAAGACAACTGCGTCCGGCCGGATCTCCACCACACGCGCGTTGCCCACGACGTCGCCGCGGCGCACGCGGTACCGCTTGTCCGTTGCGCGATCGATCAGAGAGGCGACGCTACCGGCTGAACCACCGAACAGAACACCAAGCAGATCCAGGTTCTCGAACTGGGGACCGGCATCCTCCAGGTCGATAAGGCTAAGGAAGGGATTACGGCGACCGTCCACCGGGTAGACGAACTTCTCGCGCCGGTAGACAGTCTCGTTCCGCTGCGACGCCCGTGCGGCCGGTACTCCCGTCGTGTCCTGGGGAACCGGCGGGCTCAGCGCCGCGGGCGCTAGCCCGATGAGCGCCGACGCCAACAGCAGGGTAGCGCTAGCCACTGGACGCTCCTTGGTCTTGCTCCTCCGTCATCTGGGCGGGGGCACCGAGCACGAAGGTCTCGATGTTGAACGATACCTCGAGCGGGGCTTCCATGTCACGGGTGGCGCGGCTGCGCGGCGCCGGCGAGATCTGAGCGTTCGTCGGCTTGATGATCCGTGGCAGCGAAGCTATCCGGGCGAGATAGCGGCCCACGTTGTGGTAATCGCCTAGCACCTGCAGTTCCCAAACCTGTTTGGTGTAATACTCGCCGGGCTCCGCCGCCTGTGGCCGGATCCGCGACAGCTCGACACCCGTGAGCCGCGCCTGCTGCGATATGGCGTCGAGCAGCTCAGGCACCTCTTCCGACTCCGGGATGAACTCCTCGAAGATCTGCAGTTGCTGCTCGTGCAACCGCAGCCGCTCGCGCAGATCGTCGCCTCGTGCCGCTAGCGCCCGCGAACGTCGATTCTGGTTCTCCAACGCCTCAAGCTGGTCTCGCGCCCGGTCGATCTCGGCCTGGCGCGGATCGATGACGTACATCTTGGCCACGTACCAGACGGCCGCAACAAGCACCGCGATCAGGATCAGGGCCTGCTTTCGACTTCTGGGATCAGCCGGTAACAGAGCCACGACTCTTATTCTCCTGCCAGGATGATCGGCTCGGTAACGATCACGGACGAGTCCGGGATCTGGTAGCGAGCCATAAGAACGAAGTTCTGCACGAGCATCTGACCTTGCTGCATTTGCTCCTGCGAGACGAGGCGAACGTCACGGATGAACGGCGATTCCTCAAGGTTGCGCATGAATCGCGTCAGCGCCGGCGTCGCGCCCGTCATCCCGTCGATGCGAAACTCCACAAAGCCGCCGTCGCCCGACGTCTGCTGCACAGCGGTAAGCCAGGTGAAATCCGGCAGCGCACCGCTCACACTGTCGAGGATGTGGACCCAGACGAAGCGGTCGGTGTCGATCTCTCGAATGATCAGCGCCTTCTGCACCAGGGTGTCCCGACGCGCCTGCAGGCTGTCGGCCGCCGCGATCGCC